>CAINDH010000286.1 GCA_903847285.1 uncultured Verrucomicrobia subdivision 3 bacterium
ATAACCGGAGGCTGTTTGGGGGTGTTGTGGCTGGTATCGCGCACTATGGCAATTGCTTCGGCATCCCGACCGTCGCGGGCGAGGTCTATTTCGACAAATCCTACGAGGGGAACCCGCTGGTCAACGCCTTCTGCCTCGGTGTGCTGCGCCACGAGGACATTGTCCGCGGGCGGGCCAGCGGGATCGGGAACCCGGTGTTCTACGTCGGCCCGGCCACGGGTCGCGACGGCCTCGCGGGCGCGGCGTTTGCCTCGCAGGATTTGACTGAGGAATCCGCCGAGCAACAGCGCGGCGCGGTGCAGGTCGGCGATCCGTTCATGGAAAAACTCGTGTGCGAAGCGTGCCTGGAATTGCTCGCCACCGGCGCGGTCGCCGGCATGCAGGACATGGGCGCGGCCGGTTTGACTTGTTCCACCTGCGAAATGGCCGCGCGCGCCGGCACGGGCATCGAGATCGAGCTCGACAAAGTTCCGCAACGCGCCGCGAACATGAGCAGCTACGAGCTCATGCTTTCGGAATCGCAGGAACGCATGCTCATCGTCGTCCACAAGGGCCGCGAAGAGGAAGTGAAGCGCATTTTCGACAAGTGGGATCTGCCGTGGGCCGAGATCGGCATCATCACCGACACCGGCCACATGAAGGTGCGCCACGGCGGCAAACTGGTCGTGGACATTCCCGCGAAGAAAATCGCCGACGAATCGCCCGTCTATCAACGCGAGGCGAAAGAACCCGCTTACATTGCGGACGTGAAAGAGTTCCGTCTCGACGGCATCGCCGACACCACTGCGCCCGCCGACGTTTTGAAAAAGCTGCTCGCGTGGCCGAGCATCGCCTCGAAGAATTGGGTGTATCGTCAATACGATCATCAAGTGCGCGACGGCTCAGTCGTGTTGCCCGGCAGCGACGCGGCGGTCATCCGCATCAAGACGGATTCCTTGCCCGTGATGAGCGCGGAACTCGCCGCGAAAGTCGGCGACCCGACCGTTTCTGAAAAATTGATCGCCATGACCGTGGATTGCAACGGCGGTTACGTTTATCTCGATCCTTACGAAGGTGCGAAAATTGCCGTCGCCGAAGCGTGCCGCAATCTCGCTTGCTCCGGTGCGATTCCGCTCGGCGCGACGGACAATCTCAACATGCCCAGCCCGCTCAAGCCGGAGTTGTTCTGGCAGATCAAGGAATCCGTGCGCGGCCTGGCGGAAGGTTGCAAAGCCTTCAACGCGCCCGTCACCGGCGGCAATTGTTCGCTCTACAATCAAAGCCCCGCCGGCCCGATCGATCCGACGCCCACAATTTCCGTCGTAGGCCTCATCGAAAAGCTGGAGCACGTCACCACGCAATGGTTCAAAGACGAAGGCGACGCCATCATCCTGCTCGGCGACGCGGTGGAAGCCACGCCGTTGCAAGGCCTCGGCGGCAGCGCGTATCTGCAAGTTGTCCACGGCAAGAAGGCTGGCTCGCCGCCGCGTTGTGACCTTGAAGTCGCGAAGACGCTGCACACCACGCTCCTCGGCCTGATCCAATCCGGTCTGGTGAAGAGTGCGCACGATTGCAGCGAAGGCGGCCTCGCCGTCGCGCTCGCCGAAAGCTGCATCAGCCAGCTCATCGCCCGCGAAACGCCGCGCCTCATCGGCGCGACCGTGGACCTGAGCGCCATCAAAGACGTCCGCCTCGACGCCTTGCTCTTCGGCGAAACGCAATCGCGCGTCGTCATCAGTTGCAAAGCGCTCGACGCCGTGAAAGTCGTGGAACGCGCCAAGCTCATGGGCGTGCCCGCCGTGCAGATCGGCAAAGTCGGCGGCGACAAGTTGACGGTGAAAACCGCCAGTGGCGAATTCTCCGCCCCGCTCACCGAATTGCACGACCCGTGGTGGAACAGCATCGCCCGCGCGATGGCGTGAACTTGAAAACAACTGGTTTTTGTAAACGAGGCCGTTTTATTTTTGCCTCATCTGCTCAAGTTTGTTCAACTTTTCTCATTCATACTTTTAGTGGGATACAAATATAAAAAAACTAACAAAGCATGTGATGGCTTCATCTCTACTTTTGAGCAACGTGATACATGCCGCCACAACGGTCACGAATATCGCAGCAGCAAGTGATCATAGCTTTTTCATCAAATCTGATGGGCAATGAAACATACTCTCACACTCGTCGCCGCCCTGCTGCTGGCAACGCTGGCCGCGTTGCACGTCGTCGATGCCTTAGTTCAGAAGCCTACTACGGCGCTGGCAATCGGCACGCTTGAGATTCCACCGGTGAAGGAGAAACCTTGTTTTCAGGGGTCGTATTACCGGAAGTGTGTTTCGAGTCCGGATGAATGGATTGGGATTGAGGGACGGGTGGTATTGCCAGAATTCAAGTTTGACGAAGCACGTCCCCGAGAAGATAAGCCGGGACAGTTTTTGGACAATTTTTCGGTGTATATGGGAGGAAGGGCCGGAATGCAGGAGATTGATGCGGGGTTGACTGGGGACATTGTAAAATTGCCGGATGGAACGGAAAGCAAGGATCGGCGGGCGTTCCGGCCTTTCTGGAGAAACAAGAAATGGTTTACCGCGCCTTTGGATCCGGATTTGTTCTTTTGGCCGGGGGATACAGTAAAGATGGCAATTACAACGCCGGGGAAGGACAAGTTGAATTTGAAGATTGAGCTGGTGAATCGCGGAGAAGTGGGTAAGCGCGAGAGGGCCAAGTATCCAGCGGCGGTTAAGGGGACAGCGCGACCGGCGGGAGTGCTGAGTGTGGATTTTGATGCCCCCGGATTTGGACCGGGAAACAAGCAGGAATTCAAGCGGGTGAATGCAATTGATCAGTTTTTCCAGGAGGGGAAACCCGTGGATGCGACGAAGGCCAAAGCGATTGGCGGAAAGTGGTTGGAGTGCTGGCTGATTCGTGATGGAGGGAATCGGCGGGTGTTTGATTCGTCGCGGTTTACGGATATGCGATGCCCTGACGCGCGATTTTTCAAAATAGAGGCCGGGCAACAGGGCGGAGAGGCGATCGACATTTACGGTAGCGGTCAATAATTCTTACGATTGGTCGCTGCGGCCACGTCGAATCGCCGACGCTGAAATTTCTGTTTGCAGACACCAGCGACGCCGCCATGTCGCGCTGGAAGACCTTCCGGTCGGGCACCATGCAGACGGCCGCCAACCCTCTGCCGCACCGCGAAAAACGTTCTCCGTAAGTCGCTGGTCCAGGCTGGGTGGTTAATTGCAACTTCGCGGTGGCAAAGTCCCGCCAGCTCGTAGTCGGGTCATTTCACCACCTGACCAAATCAGCCTGCTACATGGCGAGAACCAGTTGCCAGGTGGTTGAGTCACGCCGTCACATGGTGGCCTCATCCGACCAGGTGGCCCGCTCACCGCACCATGTAGCGAAGTCATTTCTCCACATGGTCAAGTCACTCCGCCACATGGTAAAATGACCGGATTAGGCGGAAAAACCGCTAAAACACCTCGTCTTGGCCAAAAACCGTTAAAAACTGTCATTTTACCACTTCGCCGGTGGCGGCCGGCGTTTCACGCGGCGGGCGGGCTTGCCCTAAAGCAAAAACCCCGCTCCGAGTGGAGCGAGGTTTTGCGTTTCAGAAAATGATGGTGGTGTTTTTCGCGCTGCGAAAAACCAGTCGCCGAGCGGAGCGTCAGGCGACGGAATCTTGCGTGAGCCGAGACGCTGCCATACCCCAAAGTGACCGCTGCGCGGTCAAGTCCGGCCGCAGCGCGACCAGACCTACCACCGGCGGTCAGGTCTCGATGCCGTAGCCCTTGATCTTGTTATAGAGGGTCTGGCGGCCGATGCCGAGGCGTTTGGCGGTTTCGAGTTTGTTGCCGCCGGTTTCCTTGAGCATTTGGATGATGGCGTTGCGTTCCACGCCTTCGAGCAGCGTGAAGGCGGTGTCGTGGCCTTCGGTGGGGATGAACCGGACATCGCTGATGCTGAGGTCAGTGACGTTGACGGCAGGGCCTTCGGAGAGCAAGACGGCGCGCTGGATTTCGTTCTGTAACTGGCGCACGTTCCCGGGCCATTCAAAGCTGGTCAGGCGTTCGATAGCCTGAGGCGTGAAGCCGGTCAGCACGCGGTTGGCTTGCGCGGAGAAGCGTTTCAGGAAGGCATTCGCGAGCGGCATGATGTCGTCGCGGCGTTCGCGCAACGGCGGGATGTGAATGGAAATGGCGCTGATGCGGTAGAATAAATCTTCGCGAAGTTTGCCATCCTTGATGGCGTCTTCGGGCTTGCGGTTGGTGGCGGCGAGCAGACGGCAGTTGGTCTGGTAATCGGTCTTGCCACCGACGGGGCGGACTTTCTGGTCCTGCAACACGCGGAGCAGTTTGCTCTGTGTATCAATGGGCATCTCACCGATTTCGTCGAGGAAGAGCGTGCCGCCTTCGGCCTGACGGAAAAGTCCTTCGCGGTCAGAGGTCGCGCCGGTGAATGCGCCTTTCACGGAGCCGAATAATTCGCTCTCGATGAGTTCGCGGGGGAGCGCGGCGCAATTCACTTTCACGATGCGGCCCTTGGCGCGCGGGCTCAGGCTGTGGATCAAATCAGAGATGACTTCCTTGCCGGTGCCGCTTTCGCCGGTGATGAGAATGGGGACATCGCTGGGCGCGACGCGTTCGATGGTGCGGACAACGGCTTGCAACTGCGAGCTTTGGAAGACGGGCGCGGAACCGCCGCTCATCGTGGAGAGCGCGCGGCGGAGGGAATTATTTTCTTCCTTCTGTTGGCGGTTCTCAATGGCGCGGTCAATGGTGACCTGCAAGGCCTGCGTGTCGAATGGCTTGTTGATGAAATGATACGCGCCGCGTTTGGTCGCCTGCACGGCGGCTTCAAAGGTCGCCTCGCCGGTGAGCACGATGACTTCGGTGTCGGGCCAGTTCTTTTTGATCTGCGGCAGCAGGTCGAGACCATTGGCGTCGGGCAGCTTGAGGTCGAGGAGGATGACGTCGGGCGCATCCTCGGTAAATTTTTTCAGGAGCGTCGCACCGCTGTCGGCATCGGACACGGTGAAATCGGTTTCAAGGATGGACTTGAGGAGCATCCGCAACTCGGGCTCGTCGTCAACGATGAGAATTTTACCTTTCATGATTTCAATTTATTTTCCGCAGGCTGCCACAAACTTTTCAAACAAGGCGCGATACCGCGCGTGTTTCTGCACCAACCGCTCCGGGTGAAACTGCACGCTCAAATAAAATGGCAACAATTTTTCCTTCAGCTCCATCACTTCCACAATGCCATCGCTGCTGCGCGCCGTGGCGATAAAGGGTTCGGCGGGCTCCAGCACGGCCTGATGATGCGTGCTGTTGACGCCGAGAACCAGCGTTTTACAAATTTTGGACACTAACGAGCTGGGTGTCAACGCCGCTTCATGGACGAGTTCCAGTGGTTTGTCCATCTGCCGATGGTTCAGTGCGCCGGGAACCTGCTGTGCGATATCGACAATCAACTTGCCGCCAAACGCCACCTGCATCATCTGGTGCCCGCGACAAATCGCCAGCACCGGCTTGCGCTGCTTGAAAATTTCCTCGATCAAAAGCAACTCGCGCATATCGCGAGCCCCATTGTCGGGCGTCTGCTCAACGGTCTCGAGAATTTTGCGCGGCAATTTTCCCTCGTAGAGATCGGGGTTGATGTCATCGCCGCCGGTGAGCAGCACGCCGTCGGTGCGGCGGACGGCTTCAGCCAGGGCGACGCGGTCGGTGGTGGTCGGCGCGGTGACGGGAATGCCACCGGCTTCAAGAATGGCATTGTTGTAGCGCACCGAAAGGCTGGCGGACAAATCATGAAATTCGATGCCGTGCTTGCTGATGCTCGGCGAAACTAAAATCAAAGGCGGTTTGACCATGCGCCGAATGTAGAATCAATCTCAAGAATTGTCAGGGTAAAATCGTGGCGGCACTAACGCACTGGCCGCTCCCCGACCAGAACGGGTTGCCAGCCCAAGAAACTTGCCAGCTGGAAATCAATACTCACAGCGGGTTGCAACACCGCCACTGCCGTCATACGATCAAAACCCGGCGGAATGGAGGCAAGTGGATAAATGTGAACGGGAAAATTAAGGGGACAATCGCTTGCCAATAAATTCTCGGATATTCACGGTTTTTGGAAAACGGATTTCAGATACGCGGCATTGGCACCGTAATTTTTCCTTACATTGTGGACGTCGTTCGTGTCGCGCGAACGCTCGATGACCAGCCAGCCGCGCCAATCCATCTCATCGAGCGTCAACTTGATGTTTGGTGCGTTCACTTGCGGATCGTTTTGCAGCCAGTGCGCGTCTTGATTTGAAAAATGAATTTGGCAGACACGATCTTTGCCCAACGTTTTCAGCTCTAAAACATAGTCGCGCCCATGTTGAATAGCGTTCGCGAGGTTGTAGTAAATCTTGATGGCCGCCGAACCGACTTCATCCAGCAACTTGATTTGAGCTGCCGCATCCAACTCCGTTTCTACGCCAATAATGACACCGGCAGCCTCGGCCAATTTTCCTGCCGCCCGCAATCTCTCCACAACTTGCGGGCGCAACTCCGGGTGCTTGAGCAAATCGCTGTTCACGCCTAGCGGCAAAAAGGCGACCCGCACATTCATCGCCTGCATCGTGGCGATGCAGTCTTGCACGAGTCGCAGAACATTCGTCCGCTCCGCAAATGACTGCGAGTAAAAACCCGACATCGCAATGGAAGAAATCTCCAGATTCAACTCCCGCGCTTTGTCGAGAAACTGCTGGCGCGTGGCGGCGTTAGTCAGCACGCTTGCAAACGTCTCGCGCTGGCCGAGCGAACCCATGTCCACCTCCACACCGTCTGCGCCGATATCGCGCGTGAGTTGAAACGCACCGAGCTTCTGACGCTTCAAAATCATCCAGTCGCACACGGCGATTTGGTAATGAGATTGTGAAATAGTGTTGGTCGAATCCGCCGCACAAATGGTTCGTGGCTCAAATAAAATCACCGACGCCAGACATGTCGCCGCCACGTTGATCCATTTCAATTCCATATCACTCTTTCGTCAGCCAAGTGACACGGCTGGACAAAACCAGCTTGCTTCCCCCGTGAACAACTTGATCTCCCCCCGTGACTTTTCCCGCGTGTAAATCAATCGTGTTCACGCGAAACGAACCGGACTCGCCAGACAAATCCAGTTCTGTGCCGCCGAAAACCAGTAATTGTTTTCCCGCCTCACGCAAGATCCACTGGCCGTTCCGCGAGGCTTCTGTCCAGGGCAACATCTGCGGGATCGCGGCGAGCAAATGTTTGTCAGTCGTTTGCGGTAGACGCGGCATAGAGCCGCCGGCGCAAACCCATGCCCAGCCGGCAGAATCAAAATCGCAGATGACTGCTTTGCTGAAAAATTTTCCGCGATACTCGGCGGCCATGTCGGCGAGGTTTAAATCATTCGGACGACCGCCGTGCCACTGACGCTCAAATTGGCGCGGCGAAAGATTCTTCCCGCCAGGCGGAGCAAACTCGCCTTTGTCCGTGCGCCACCAGTAACGGAAATCAATGACGTCCACGATCGCGCTGCGTCTGGCATCGGTGAGGACAGCATCCTGCACATCCTTGGTGCAACTCAACGCGATAACCGGTTTGCTTGGGGCCTTTTGTTTCTCCCACCCCGCCACCGTGTCCAACCAGAACTGCATGAAGTGCAGCGGGCCAGTAAATTCCGCGCTGGTGAACTGAATGACATTCGCGTTGTTCGTGAAATTATCGAGACACTGACGGATGTAGCCTTCGTGCAATTGACGTCGCACTGGATTTGTCTCGTCATAAAATAATTCCGCCTGGAAAATTCTCTTGTCGCCCGCGAATGGCGGTGGTTCGGGGAAGCCGGTGTTATTGATGTTGTTCGCCGTGCGCCACGGGGAATCCACCCAATGCGCGCCAGCCTCGATGATGTTGTGTTGAAAATAATTTTCGTGAAATAACACCAAGCCGCGCGTATCGCAAAGATCCGCGAAGTTTTTCAGCCGCGACCAATACCACGGATTGAATTTCGTGAGATCGTATTTGCTCAATCCCAGCCACGCCAACCCTTCGCCGGTGCGAGCGAAGGGCATTTCATAAAACGGCGGCAGCACATCACCGTTGATGCGGCGGATGCGTTCGTGATCATCGCGGCGGCGGTCATACCAGAGGCCGTAGTTGTGATCGAGCGCGACTTGGCCATTCCCAACGAGTGAATTTGCGACTTCATTCAAATCATCCGTGAAGCCAGCGCCGTGGCGGCCCGGCACGAAGCGCGTCACCGCCAGACCAAAATCATCCGCTTCTTCGGGGCGGATGCTCCCGCGCCACCACGTCACGTCTGCCGTGCCGCCGATGACAAGCTCCCCGCCAATGGTGAGCCAACCATTGGTGATGATGAGCGCGTGTTGAGAAACCCGTGTTGAGGGACGAGTATCAGCAATGCCTTCAGCGCGCTTGGAATTTTCCGGCGAGTCGGGAATCGAAATTCGCTTTCTGGCTTCGGCAATGTATTCACGCAGCAGCGGTGCTGGCTCGTGCGAAGCGGCGGCAAGCTCCTGCCCTTTCTCCAAAGTCGGGTTGCTGGATTCTTCATGCGGCCGCGGCATCAATTGCAGTCGCGTGGAAAACTCTTTGCCCAGTCGTGCGCCCAACTGCGCGGCGAACAGGCTGTCCGGCGAGATGAAATTATTCGAGCTGCGCCAGACGCCGTCTCCTTCAAAGCCGCCCCACGAACCGAACGACCAGTTCTGCGCGCCCGGCGGATTCCAGCAGCGGATGACCGACGCGCTGCAATTCCACAACACCGAGTTCGCCGCCGCCCAACCAATCGCGGCGTTATTCCCTGCGCGATAACCCAGTGAAATTGCATGGCCATCTATGCGCACGTTGTCGAAGAGCGTGCCGCTCGACCAGCTTTCAATCGCACCACTATCGTCGAGCGCCTCGCTCGCCTCGCATTGCACAAACGCATTGGGCCCGGCGGCGCAGTGGCCCACGGAAAAATCATGCCGACCATGCTCGGCGTAGCAGCGCAGAAAAAGTGTCTGCTGTCCCATCGTGAAATACGTGTGGCGACGATAGCCACCGATTTCCGAAACTGGATCGAGCGACAAACAATCTTCCACCGTCACGCGCTGCACCGTTTCGTAAAGCGCCACTGCCGAGCCGGCGAAATGCTTCAACGTCACCTGCCGCACCCAGCAATCGACGGCGTTCTCCATCGTGATGGCGAACCACGAATGATTTTCGTCCTTGGCGTTGGCGGTGTCATAGGAGGATTCAAGCGCGAGATTTTCGATGCCAACATTACAGATGCGACCGGGCCACGAATATTTTTCCAAGCGACCGCCGCCCAATTCCTTTTCGATTGCCGTCGTGATGGGTGCATCCACTGTGACGAGACCATCCACAACAGATTTCACCACACGATGCCACGCGATGTCGCGTGAACCGGGTTTCCAACCGCCACCCTCGCCGCCGCCAAATTCATTCGCGCCAAGCTGTTCAATCCACGCCGCCGGGCTGGGACGAATAACACGAATGTCGTCACCAACCTTCAAGCCGCCGGCAGCGGTCAGATGAAAATTCGTTGCGCCGACGGGAACATAATCGTCCGCAATCTGCCAACCGGTTTCGCTGTGCGTGTTAAAATCTTTTTTGCCAAAGACACGAACCAGCGTGCGGCGATCCAGCCCGACGCCAACGAGCGCCGTGCCGTCCGCGCCCATCCCCTGCCCGCGCAGCACCACGCCCGAATTTGTGATGACCAGCCCGCCAAGTATTTCGTGGCGACCGCGCAGCAACAGCACCGCGCCGCGCAGGCCGTTCGTGTTCGCCGGCAACGCCGCGACATGATTCAGCGCGCGCTGGATCAATTCCGTTTCATCGCCTGCCATCGGCGCGACGGCGATGCGCGCTGGCGCAGAGGGAATTTCCTGGTCGCCGCCCGAGTAGCCGCAGGTAGAAAAATCAGGGACACGGTTGCCGTGGGCATCGAGGTCATAGACCAGCCGCCCGTCCCTGCTACCGGAAATGACGGGTGATAAACCTTTCGTCGCGGCTTCTGCCGCCAACATCATTCCCAGAACGCAGAGAAGGAAAAAAGATTTCATGGGAGTTTCCCGGTCAGTTTCGACAATTTATTTCCGCGCGCAATCTCTTTGCCGTCGGCCAGCACGAACAAGCCCTTGCCTCGACCGTAGCGGGTTCCGTCCGCATCCCAAAAAACAGTTAGCGTGCGGCCGTGATAATTCACGCCATCGAGGCAAAAATAATTCCACGCGCCTTCAGGCAGCAGCGGCGAAATCTCTACCATATTGTCCGCGCGGGGACGCAGACCAACGACGCCTGTGATGACTAAGTCTGCGTAGGTGGAGTGATTGTAGTAACGGCTGCGTCCGCCTTTGCCATTGATCCAGTTGCCGGCGACTTCGTCGAGATATTCGCCGATGTAGGGTTTGCCGTGGGCGTGCTGACTATGCGTATAAGTGAGGAAGGCGTCGAAATAGTTTTGTGACGTGGCGACCGATGGTTTGTAACCACGCAAGACATTCGCGAGCCCATAAAGTGTCTGGCTCGTGGCGAACGGCCAGACCGCGCCATCCCATTCACAAGTGCCGACACCGTGAGAACGGAATTGCGGATGCCGCCGCTCGGCGGTCGCGAGGCCGAATGGTGCGGCAAAACCCGTCTCGTCGTTCAACTGCCGCCACGCCTCGGCATATTCCTTCTTGTCGTCCGGTAAACCGAACATCCACGGAATGAAACCAAGCTGTTCGCGCACACCGGCAAAACTCCCATTCGGATGACATGCCTCAAAAAAATTCGCGTCGTCGTTCCAGAGATTTTCTTGCGTGAACTTTTTCAACTGGGCCGCTTTCACGTCAAATTCCTTAGCCGTAGTCTTGTCTTTAGCCAGGCGCGCGATTTCTGCGATGGCACGGGCGTTGCCGAACATGTAGCTGTTGATCGTCGGGCGGAGATTCTTGTTCGTGCGCGAGCCGCTGATGGATTCCTCCATGCCGTCACGCACATCGAATTGCCAAAACAAGCCGTTAGTCGTGAGCTTTTCATTTTCCCACGCGCGATAATCGGCGATGAAATCCGGCAACAGGTTCGTGAGGAAAGCATTGTCGCCATTTACGAGAAAGCGGTCGTAGGCGGCGGATGCAAACCAACTGCTAAACTTGTGGAAGTGCGGCTGCGGTTTGCCAGCGTTGCCGCGCAGCCAGAAGGTCGTATAGTCATCGAGAAAATTCTGGTCGTGCAACCAGCGCCCTTCGGCCAGGTGAAATCCGGCGGCGCAACTGATGGTGTTGTATTTGCCAGCGTGATGGACTGGTGTGATAAATTCCGTTACGACCCAGCCGTTGGCCGTCTGCACGAGATGCTTGCGGAACGACCACCAGCGGAAATAATAAATCTCTTCGACTTCTTTGTCTGGGCAATCGAAGAACGGAATCTCCTTTTGCAGCCAGTTCCATGAGTCCGCGTTGGAAATGGTGCTGGTGAAATTTTCATCCTCCATCGCGTTGAACTTCTCAACGTGATGGGCAAAATCGGCAGGCCTCAAAATAGCTAAGTCGGTGGCAAAAGAATTTTGAACCGTGAAATACGCCAAACACGTGAAAAACAAAATGGAATCCCAAAACGCTCTAGCTTTCACGTATTTCGTATTTTTCGCGCTTGGATTCATCGATTCACAAATTCAGCCTGGCGACCTCGGCTTCAATTACATTTAAGCGAGTCCTTACCAATTCGCGTTCAGCATCGCGGAAACGATGAAATGGTTCAGCCATAAAATCATCACAAATGCCTTGGCACGCCAGCACACACTTGATGCCCTTGATGATGGAAGAAGCGTGCTTACCAATGCGGTAGAACGAATCGCTCACGCGCTGAATTTGTTTTTGCAATTCTTCAGCGCGAGCAAAATTTCCAGCCTGATAGGCCTCAACAGTTTTGACGTAGAGTTTCGGGAATAGATTCGCTCCGCCGCTGACGCCACCATTGCCGCCGAGCTGAAGCGTAGCCAAAAGTTTTTCCTCCGGCCCGCACAGCAGTGGCCAGTCGGGTCGATATTGTTTGATGAGTTCGGCGGCGTTCTTGAAATAGTTAAAATCACCTGAGCTGTCCTTGAGCCCGATGATGCGTGGATTGTCCATGGCGCGGCGAATGGTGTCGGCTTCAATGGGCACCTTGGTGAGCGCCGGCATGTTGTAGATGTAGAGCGGCAGCGGCAGTTCGGGGACAAGATGATCCAGATATTCCTGCAATTCCGGCTGCGCTTCGGGCAGATAATACGGCGGCGCAAGCACCACGGCGTCTGCGCCAAAATCGGCGGCGGCGCGAGCGACGTTCACGGACTCGACGAACGCGGTGTCAGTGATGCCAACGAGAATTGGCACGCGTTTTTTAACCTGCATACAAACACGCCCGAGGAGGTCGCGACGCAAGCGATAACTCAAGCTGGGGCCTTCGCCAGTGGTGCCGAGAATGAATAAACCGCGGACGCCGCCAGCGAGAATATGTTCGAGCAGGCGTTCGAGACCGACATGATCCAGTTCGTCACGACCTTTCAAGGGCGTGATCATGGGCGGGACAATTCCAGTGAGAGGAGATTTCATTTCAGACTTTTTCAAAATTATCGGACTTGGGTTTGATAAATAAAATTAAGGCAGCGCTGAACAAGGCTACCGCTGCGGACACCGCAAACGCGACGGAAAATTTGATGCCACGATCGCGCATCCAGCCAAGCGCGACTGTTGCGCCCGCGCCCACGCTGATGCTCACCATGTTCATAAAACCGTAGCCAGTGGCGCGATGTTCGGGCCGCGCGATCTGGCAGAGGATGGGCATGTTATTGCAGTCGAATAGTCCCCAACCGAGGCCGAATAAAACCATCGCCACAACCGCCACCGGCAGCGTCCACGCGTAACCAAGCAGCAATAACGCCGGCACGAGCAGCAATACGCCGAGCGCGCTGGTGTAAATGCGACCGCGATTATTTCGACGCATCCACGCGTCCGCGACTATGCCGCCAAGCAGCACGCCGATGAAGGATGCGATCTGGATGTAGCCAGTCGCGGATAGACCAGCCGGGCCTTGTTTGAGATTGAAAGTGTCGGCGAGAAACGTGGGCAGCCAATTTTTTGTGACCCAACCAGCGATTGCGGGAAGTGTAAAATAGATGACTAGAATCCAGAACGCTGGTTGCGACCAGAGCGCCCGGCAAGTTTCGCCGATATGAACGGAGTTTTTTGTAGTCGTGGTGTTCTGTTTTCCGCTATCACGCAACGCCGACATCAGCACCACGGCGTAAATCACACCCGCAGCACCAAACCAGGTGAAACAGTTCCGCCATGAACTTGTTTGCGCGATGTAACCGCCAACCCCACCGAGCGCGAGGCCGACGTAGATGCCGCTTTGATGGATGCCAATCGCCTTCGCGCGAGTGCCGCTGGTGTGAAAGTCTGCGATAAGCGCGAGTGCGGCGGGAATATAAAACGCCTCGCTGATGCCCATGAGCGCGCGACATGTCAACATTTGCGAGTAGGTTTGCGCGTGGCCAGTCGCCCACGTCACGGCTGACCAGACGAACAGGCTGCCGATAACCGTCCAGCGGCGATTGAATTTATCCGCGATAAATCCGCCGACGGGACTCAAGAACGCATACACCCACATGAACGTCGCCATGAGATAGCCAAAGTCCTGATCGTTCGCGATGCTCGGAATGTCCGCGCGAATCGAGGCGCGGATGGACGAAACCATCTGACGATCAAGGTAATTCAGCATCGCCACCGGCCACAGCAACGCCACGACCGCCCAAGCGTAGGAAGAGATTTTTTTTGCGCCGTCGTTCACTTCATGGTGTTGACGTTGCTCTTCGGATTATTCCAGTCAATCTTCTTCGTCGGGTCGAGGCCGCAAAGAAATTTCTCGATGACTGTGTAGCCGTCGCCTTGCAAATCTTTTTGCGCGAGTGAATCGTCTTTCACATCAAGGTGGAATTTATTTTTCCACGAAAGCGGGATCCCGTCGGCACACAAATCTTTTATCGGCTCGCCTTTATAATCCGGCCAGCCGCCGACTTCGCTAGGATCGGTGACAAATCCTTTGGTGACATACTCAGCCAGTTCATCCGTCCACTTTTGAGCATAGCCGTAAAACTTCGCCTTCTCTTGCGAACCTTTGGCAATGGTCATGGGCGGAATGACACCGGTGCGGACTTCTTTGAGGATGCGTTCATCCACCGGATCGCGGCGTGGGAGCGTCGCGCCCACATTGGCGAGGACGTATACGTAGGCGTCCTTGGCGGACGAGATTTCCAACGGAGCGTGCTTGAACGGTTCGTTCACTCGAATTTTTGCGAGCGCGTTGGTCAACGGCTCGGACTTCACGTCCGGCTGCACACCGCCGTCCCAATTGTCTTTTGTCACGCGGTCGTAACCTTCAACGACGTTGCCGTTGACGTAGGCTTTGCCAAAATGGTCAACGACCGTCTTGCTGCGTTCGGATTCGGGTTTTAGCAAACGGTAGGCGACTTCGTTCTGCGGCGTGCCGGGGCCGGGCTTGAAGTAATTATTGATGATGTTGTAGAGGCTCATGTGGTCGCCGCCGTCAACGGTGCGATGGCGATAGTTGAAAAGCACGTTGTTGACGAACGTGAAATCGCCATACATGCCAACGCTCGGATTGCGACCGGTGTTGCACGCCCAGAGGTTGTGATGAAACGTGCTGTTCAAGCCGCCGATCGTCGAGCCGAACGCGTGATGAAAAATGTTGAGCGACTCAGAGGAGATGCAGTTTTGAATCGCGATGTTGACGGTTGGAAGTTTCAGCGCCGGACCACCATTCGTCGGCTGATACATGTGGCGATACATCGAAAGATTTTCATCAAGGCTCCACGAAGTCGAGACGTGGTCAATGATGATGTTGCCGACGGGATTGCCGCCGAGCGAATCGTCGCGATCAGCCGCCTCGGTTTTGCCGCGGCGGAAACGCAAATAACGAATCACCACATCGTGCGTGTTTAGTTCAAAGGTATTTCCCGCGACGCAAACACCGTCACCCGGAGCGGTGTTGCCGACAATGGTGACGTAGGGCGCGCGGACGCTGATGGGCGCATTCAAGCGAATGATGCCCGCGACATTGAAGACAATAATGCGCGGACCACCGGCCTCACACGCCTCACGCAGACTGCCGGGCCCACTATCATTTAAATTGGTGACGACAAAAACTTTTCCGCCGCGGCCGCCAAAGGAATACATTCCCCCGCCCTGCGCGCCGGGGAATGCGGGAATTTTTGCCTGTGGCAAATCTTCCGGCTTGGCTGCGCTAGGGATGTAGGGCTTGCCTTTCTTGGCCCACTCCTCAATCGTCGGCAGCGCGTGTGCAAAGGCTTCATCGGACAGTTTACCGGCGGCGGCGTGTTCAACACGGGCTTTCTCCATGATGTCGGACGGAACTTTCGGATACCCCTGAGCCAGAGCACAGGTTTCCCACACCAAATAGACCAAAGCGAGCAGCGAGATTTTTTTCATGGGAATTATTTTTTAGCTGTTACCGAATATTCGCCAACAAGCGAATTGAGATACTTTTCGAGATTGGTGTAGCCGTCGCCGTTTAAATCTTTGTTCGCGTCGCTGGCGTCGCTCGGATTCAAACCGTGAGTTTTCTCCCACGCATCAGGGATGCCGTCGCCATCGGTGTCCCAATTGGCCGTGCGATGAACTTCAGGATAATTGTCCCACCCGCCGACATCATCCTGCGAATCCGGCAGGCCGGGAATGCCCGTCTTACTGCCTTTGTATTTCACCGTGCCACTGCGGACTTCAGCGATGATGCGCGTATCATGTTCATCGAGCGCGGGAAAATTGCAGCCGACATCGGCGAGAACATTCGTGTAAGCCTGCTCTGCTGTATGGGTATTCACAAATGATGGGAAAAATTCTTTATCCACCCACGCGCTGTAAGTCTCCGGCAGCTTGCCGCCACGCTCCGTGGTCATTTCGCGCCCGGCTTCCTGGTTCGTCAAACCGAAATGGCCGGGCATGACGTTGCCAGCGAAATAGTATTGTTGTGTGCCGGGAAAGCCGCCGTATTGCGCGTTGAGCGCGTAGAAAAAATCCGTGGCCGGACCGGGCTGGTAATAGTTGTTCACGAAGTTGACCTCGTGCGCGCCACCGTCGGTGGCGCGATGTTTCCAATTGAAGACGACATTGTTTCGCAAATCCATGCGGCCGGAATAAGTGGATGTTTTCTTTTCCAGTCCACCCGCAAGACTCCAGTTGCGGCCTTCATTGTTAGCCAAAAGATTGTGATGGAAGCTACCGATGTCGCCGCCGATGCTCGCGGCGTAGCCGTGCTGCGTGCCGGGCGGATATTTTTTGTGGCCGGCAGCGTTGAGCGCTTCGGAAATTAAGTTGCGCTGGAACGTGATGTTCTTGGCGCTGCGCGAACTGAAGGCCTCATCCAACGTCCAACTGATCGAGCAGTGGTCAATGATGCAATTGTTCGCCGAGGCCATGCCCATGCCGTCGAGCGTGGTGCCGGAAAGATTTCCAGGACGCACACGCAGGTAGCGGATGATGACATTGGTCGCTCCCAGCATTCCGAAATTGTATTTGCGCAGACAGATGCCTTTGCCCGGCGCGGTCTGCCCCGCAATGGTAAGATTGGAATTGGTCGGCCGAATGATGAGCCGCGATTCAAGCGTGATCAGGCCAGAGACATCGAAGACCACGGTGCGTGCGCCGGCGGCCTCGACGGCTTCGCGCAAGCTACCGGGACCGGCGTCATTCAAGTTGGTGACGCGCAGCACGCGTCCGCCGCGTCCGCCGGCTGATAAACGTCCGTAGCCTTCCGCCGTGGGGAACGCGAGTTGGCTATCTGCCAAAGCTTGCAGAGGAATCAAAGCCAAACCGGCAATCGCGGTGAAAAATAGGAGCGGAAATATTTTCATTGGTAACGGGACAGACGTATGGCGATAACTTTGGTTGTCAATTATTTGAAATTAATTCTGGCAATAAAAAGCCGGGGCTAAGTTTGCACTCAACCCCGGCGATGATTTTACTATTAGCTCACGGGAATGTGAGACGGTAAAACACGTTGTTGGTCGTGATGGTGTTGGTCAGGATAACGGTAGTATTTGTCCAGGAACCAGCGACACTGGTCCAAGCATTGGTGGAATTCACACCTTCGCCCAGTGGCACAATCTTATTCTGCAAACGCCAACCGTAGTTGGCCGCATCCCAAGAAAATTGGCCTATGATGTTTGTGCCGGAGTCAAACGTGAATGTGTTCGTGAAGAAAGGCCCATTATTGGTGGTAACACCAATCACGCCAGCAGGCCACAACTGGGTCAAATCCCAAGCCAAACCAGGTCCCGGTGTTGCTGGGCTGATGACCGGATAGGTGTTTGTAGAAGTTCCGGTCGGGGTCGGACTACCACCGCCGTTATATTGGAACATGGTAAACGATTGTCCGGCGGCAAAGGAACCACTGACGTTGGTGATGACTATCGTGCAGCCATTTTGCGACCGAACCGTGGAGCTACCGCCAAAGTCCTGATAACCAGAAAGCAGCTTAGTATTTTGCGAACCGGTGATATCAACCTTGAAGATGTTCGTGGAACCTTGCGACAACAACACGCGGCCAGGGAATCCAGCGACCAGAGCACCATAAACGGTCGTGGTGCCGACGCCATTGCCACCCGGTATGATAATCGCACCTGAATTCGCAGTGAAAGTGCCGGAGAGTGTGGTTGAACCTTCACCGCTGTCGTTGAACGTGCCACTAATTCCAAGGCTCGCACCGGTAATGTTCCCGCGATTAACAAACACGCCACCAGTGCTAACCGATGAAGCACTGCCAATGCTAGCAAAGCTAGCTCCCGGGTTGTTGACCAGCAGACCACCAGAGTTCACGGCAAAAGTGCCATTCATGGTGCCTGCATTGGTTACAACACCAGAACTTTGAACCACCAAATTGCCATTTACAGATCCGAAAGTAGTAGACACGCCTGCACAGGTAAGATTGCCACCAATGGTGCCAAGGAAGTTCACAACCGCACCTGAGCCCACCACTACGGATGCAATTGAACCCGCTCCGGTCAAAGTTCCGGCATTTACGTTAACAGAAACCGAAGTTGTTGCGTCAACAATAAGTTCGTTGGTTCCATTCTTCGTCAAGACGGCGCTGCCAATGATGCTTCCGCCACCGCTATTATTAAGAGTATAGAGGTTGGCATTGTTGGTCATGGTAGCAGATCCAGGCAGAATCACGGCGCTTGCGTCCAAGCTGATGCTGAACTGCGAAGCAGTGTCATCAAATGCCACATTGTCACCAGCCGCAAAGTTGGTGTGCAAACCTGTCGTCAAGTCCAGCCAGTTGGCCGTGGAATTGTCCCAAGTGGCGGATGAATACCCTTTCCACAACAAGTTTTTTGGCGTGTTCAGAATAATTTGGAAGTTCTGCTGGTTGGCATCGGTCCCATCCGTAACAATTTGGCCATTGATACCGCTTAAGTTGAATACGGTAAAATTCGGTGCCGCACCGGCATAGCGTTTGAACAACGGAATCTGTGATCCGTTCGTCAGGCTCAAAGGGTTCTTGATCGCCGCGATAACGAAGCTATTGCTGCCCACATAGTTGATGTTGGTCGCATACAGTGCGGCCACAGTGCTGGTAGAGTTCAAAGTCAACGTCAAGGTTGAGCCGTTGGCAAACGTGATAAAGTCCAAAGCCTGAGATGGGCTGGCAATGTAGTTGGAAACATTCAAGCTTGCGCTGTTGCTTACAAACATCCAGTTGTTCCTGGAAGCCAAATAAACCGGCCCACCAACATTGATGGTGTTTGCAAACAAAGATCCACCATCACGAATCGTTACTTCGCCGTATTCGGTGTTACCAGCGGAACCCAAACCGTTAGGATTACTTTCGACGGTGTATCCAAGCGTTAGGGATTTATTAATCTTGATTACACCCGTATTACTGACCGTCAATTGACCCTCGCAGTAGCCGCTATAGCCATAATTGGCATTGGTCGCCTCGCCCGCGTGTTCGCGAAAACCAAGAATCATGGTGTTCGCATCAAGAATGCCTTTGCCCATCAGGAAAAAGCCTTGGTAGTTGGGCGTGCTGGTTGACTGTATCTTTACGCGGTCACGTCCGATATAGAAGCGATCCACCAACATATCCAAAGTTCCTTTGGTAAAATCAACTGTTGCTTTGATGTTGCTATTCGCCGTGTTAGTAGCACCACCATCAGCCTCGGTGAATACCGACATACGCCCGCCGTTCGTGCCACGAAAAATGGCGATCGGGTTGCTGGCGGCAAAAATTGGATTGAACACCACGTTGCCGCGGCTATTGGGGCCGACGAAGCAAACGCTGTCTACGTTAAAAATGTTTGAAATGCCAAGATTGATGTTTGGCTGCGTGCCTGAACCGCTTAATTCTGATGCTTGCAGAACGGTCAAGCTGTAGTGACGATTGTCGGAATTTGTGTAGTTGTATGGATCGGCGTAGACCGCCTTGATGATGTTTGTCCGGGCCAAGCTGGCCGTCGGGATTGCACTTCGGGGCTGACCACTATAGGAATTAAAATCATTCCAATTGCGGTAATTCGGAAACAGGCTGTAATCGGCTAAGCTAAACTGGTTCACTTCTGTGACCAACGTGGCAAGACCAGAAAAGTCCATCGTGTATGCCACCTGATTGTCAACGTAGCTGGTGAAGTTGGCCGCCTTGTTCGTTACCGCCAGAGTTCCGCCGCCAACCATGACAATGTTCATGCCGCTGGCCAAACTTGAAAACACGTTCAAATAGTCTTTCATAAGACCGAAGCCCTTGGTGCCGCCAACACCCAACGTCGCACCGGGATCAATACGCACTGTAAAAAATTTAGAACCATTGTTGGTTGGCGCAAACCGCAGCGAGGCAATACTTGCATCCGCCGTGACAAACACGTTGGTAATGGTCGCGGCATTGGTCGTGCCTGCCTGACCAAACACCACATCGTCATTCGCGCCCGGAGCGGAACCGCTAGCCCAGTTGCCGCCATTGTTCCAATTCGTGCTGGCTCCGGACAGGTAGCTCGCCCCAGTCCAAAGCGAAGCCACTTGCAAATCGAAATTCCAACTATTCACCGCGCCGCCACTGGCATTCAAACTCAAGGGATACAAGCCCTGCGCCACTGTGCCATTCAAGGTGATAGTGATGAGCAGATTGGTGGTAATGATTGAGGACGGAAGCCCGCCATCCAATGGTAATGCGCCGTTAGTTCCAGAAATGGTCGCCGTCGCCCCAGATGGCAGTCCGGAGATATCAAAACGCACCGGATTTACCAGCGAGCCAACTGAGCAAAGATTGGTAAACGACAGCGAGCCATTGTATGATAACGGAGCCGTGACGCGGACAACTGGTGTGCGGAAGCGCGCGGTTTGAGCCTGTGCCGAGGAGGCGAGCACGGTTAACAAAAACATGGCGGCAACCAGAAACCCGCTTGCGCGAGCAATGGTATCAACGATGGTGGGATTGCTTCCCCGCAAACAATTGCGAAGAACCGATGATGGGATGGGGTTCTGATTCATAGGTATTTGGTTTTAGTTGCGGGCAGAAAAAAAAATTATTACTCGTAAAAATTAGCGGTAAGGCGAATGATCCATTACCCACTCATAATCAGCACTTCGATTTAGTGTGGCTCCATTCCATGGTATGTGACCATCTACCCCCTTGGTCTGCCAATCTTTTTGATAGGTCCTCGGATCAACCCACTTTTGAATTTCAGAGTGCCCGTCGGCAAAGGAAAAACTAGAACGGTTATTGTGATAGGTTGCCGGCAAATCCTGCCACTGCTCCTGGCCTACTGGCTCGCCATATTTGCAGGCAAATGTGGCATCATTGATTCCATCACCATTTTCGTCCGTAAAAATAACTATATTCACGGGGCCAGGGGTTGAGAGGTCAGAAGACTTTTTCGCAGCAAAGTAATTCCTTCCATTCCCATTTATAAACTGACCGCCAGGGCTAGAACCACCTCCGCCGCCCACAGATTGAAACATCGAAACACTCCTGACACGCAGACCATTAATGGCGGAAAATGTATCACCTGGACATTTATAAGTCCCAGAAGACTTAACATAAGCCGACATTAATGAATTGGTCCCTACCAGTGCTGCAGCATTGGTGTTTGATGTGTGAGCAGGGGGACCAAAATTTAACCCATCGCCGGAATCAACCCATTGCCCCACCGCCATCAATCGCTCATCGCTGTCACCTTGATACATAATGTAACCCAAGGTCAATTGCTTGGTATTGTTAATACAATACACCCCCTGAGCCTTCCTCTTTGCCGCACTCAACGCTGGCAGCAGCATCGCCGCCAGGATGGCGATGATGGCGATGACAACCAGCAGTTCAATCAAAGTGAATCCAAAATTCCGGATGAGGACGGAACGAGACGACGAGGCTTCAGGGGTCAGGCGCATTATTTCAATTGGTGATGCCAGACAGTAGCACAGCCCCGCAGCAACTGATAATACGAAAACACGCATTTCATTTAAGAATACTGCCAACCACGGCGTTAGAACGCGTGGATTAACTCAACGCGTTTCACAAGCTGAAACCAACTGGTTCCTGTGGGACAAAAAAGTTTTTGAAACTCTTCTGGAATCTCCGCCGTCCGTTCCTGACACTGCCTACTGCATCATGAAAATTCTAGTCGCACTCCTAGTTCTGGCATTTGCCCAATTGTCCCAAGCCACGCTGCTCCCTACTGACTTACGTTGCGATTACGCTATCAATCCCACAACTGTGGACGCGGTGAATCCACGGCTGTCTTGGCAATTGTCGGGCAGTGGGATAAACCGAAAACAGTTGGCGTATGAAATCATGGCGGCCTCCACAGTCAAAAATCTGGCGCGCGGTGATGGCGATCTCTGGAAAAGCGGAAAAATATTTTCTGACGAATCCATTCAAATTCCCTACACCGGAAAAACTCTGGGAACTTCACGGCCGGTGTTCTGGAAAGTTCGCGTGTGGGATGAAAGCGGAAACGCCTCAGCCTGGAGCAAGCCCGCGTCATGGACGATGGGCGTGCTGACCAAAGCTGACTGGCACGCGCAGTGGATCGGCGCGGCAGACAAAGATATTTCTTCGCTGCAGTTGCGTCGTGATTTCACCATCAAACCCGGCCTCATACGCGCGCTCATCAATATTTGCGGCCTCGGCCAATACGAATTGACGCTCAATGGCAAAAAAGTCGGCGACGATTTTCTTTCCCCCGGTTGGACGAAGTATGATGCGACCTGTCTCTACGACACACGCGACATCACATCGGCCTTGCAACGTGGTCAGAACGCCATTGGCATCGAGCTTGGCAACGGCATGTATAATGCGCTCGGCAGCGGACGCTTCACTAAGTTCAAACGTTCCTTCGGCCAGCAGCAAGCCATCGCCCAGATCCGCCTCGAATATGCTGACGGCTCCGTGGAAATCATCGGCACCGATGGCTCGTGGAAAACTTCTCCCGGCCCTATCACCTTCAATACGATTTATGGCGGCGAAGATTTGGATGCACGGTTGGTTCAATGCTGTTGGAACAAACCCGGCTTCGATGATTCCAAGTGGTCGCCCGCAATCACGCTCGCCGGGCCGGGCGGAGAATTGCGCGGGCTCTCTTGCGCCGCACCGCCGTTGAAATTATTCGAGACGCATCAAGGCAAAGCCATCCACACGCTCTCGAATGGCGATGTCGTTTATGATCTCGGTCAAAACGCCTCGCACGTTCCTGTGATCACGGTTACTGGCGCGACGGGTAGCAAGGTCAGCGTGATGCCTTCCGAATTGCTCGGACCCGACGACGGCGTGGATCAGAAATCCATGGGCGCGGGAAAACGCGGCGGTTACTTGAGCGAATTCACCAAGGGCACTGACGACACCGAGACTTGGTCGCCGAAATTTAATTTCGTTGGCTGCCGCTATTATCAGATTCATCTCACGCCCGCCGTCACGAATGACGCGCTGCCGAAAATCAAATCTGTCGCCGCGCGCGTGATGCATTCGTCGTCTGAGCCCGTTGGCGAATTTGAATGTTCCAACGATCTCTTCAATCGCACGCGCAAACTCGTCCGCTGGGCGCAGCGCAGCAACATGCTCAGCCTGCTCACCGATTGTCCGCACCGCGAAAAACTCGGCTGGCTGGAGCAAGCCCACCTCAATGGCCCCGGCATCCGCTACGAATTCGCGCTTGACCAATTGTTCACCAAGACGTTGAACGACATCGCGGATTCCCAGCTCACCAACGGCCTCGTGACCACCACCGCGCCGGAATACGCCATCTTCGCCGACAAGACCGACACCGCGCATCTGCGAAACGGTTTCGGCGATTCACCCGAGTGGAGCGCGGCGTTCATCCTCGTGCCGTGGCAGCAATACGAATTCAGCGGCGACCTCGAATTGTTCCGCCGTCATTACTCCGCCATGCAAGCTTACATCGCCTATCTCGGCACACGCGCGAACAACAGCATCTTGGATTACGGCCTCGGCGATTGGTATGACCTCGGCCCCAACAAACCTGGTGTCTCGCAGCTCACGCCGCGCGCGCTCACCGCCACCGCCTTTTATTTTGAGAACGTCCGGACGCTCGGCCGAGCCGCTGCGTTGATCGGCAAAACGGAAGACGCTCAACATTACGCCGCGCTCGCCGAAAAAATCCGCGCCGCGTTCAACGAAAAATTCTATCACGCCACCACCGGCAGCTATGCCACCGGCTCGCAATGCGCCAATGCCATTCCGCTCGTCATGGGCTTGTGCGAAACCGCGAACCGCCCCGTCGTGCTCGACGCCATCGTGCGCGACATCCACGAACACAATACCGCCAACACCGCCGGTGATGTGGGCTATCGCTACGTCTTGCGCGCGCTCGCCGACGGTGGTCGCAGTGACGTGATTTTCGACATCAACAACCAGACCAATAAACCCGGTTACGGCATGCAGCTCGCGAAAGGCAAAACTAGTTTGACGGAGGCCTGGGACGGCGGCTCTTCGCAGAATCATTTCATGCTCGGCCAGATTCAGGAATGGTTTTATCACGACCTCGCGGGGATCCAGAACGCGCCGGGCAGTGCGGGCTTCAAAAACATTCGCATCAACCCGCAACCGGTTGGCGATGTGTCGTGGGTGAAGGCCAGCTACAAATCCATCCGTGGCGAGATCGAAGTGATGTGGCAACGCAAAGCCAGCGAGTTCAAGCTGGAAGCGGAAATACCGGCCAACACCACGGCGGAAATCTACGTTCCCGCCGAGTCCGCTGCCGCCGTGAAAAAGAACACTGCCGCCAAGTTCTTGCGGATGGAAAAAGACCGCGCCGTCTTTGGCGTGGGCTCAGGAAAATGGAAGTTTGAATCGCAGTTGCCGGCGGAATAAACGCCAAGCCGCCAAGTCGCAAGCAAAGAACGCTGGACAGAAACCGGGTGGCAAAATAAAGTCAAAAGCATGATGCAAAAAGAAATGATGCACGCACCGCAGAAATTGCGGGGGGGGGTATCGGCCAAAAAATTCTGCATTAAGCTCCTACTGACATTGGCGGTTCTTGCCCCAATTTCATCACCAGCACGGTTTGAAACAAATGCAGCACCGCCAACACTTTTGATAGCCAGACAAGGAACAAATATTGTTCTTAAAATAATCGGAGGAAACTCATTTTCTTATGCTGTAGAAATAAACGATGCACTTGGCACCAATACGAATTGGACTAAAATTCATACAAACACCACCAGTGGTTCCGGGATTGCTTTGTATACCAACTTTAATGCTGTTGTAGCTTTCCCCAAGCAGTTTTATCGTCTCGAGGCTTTGTAATAAAAAAGCCACCGGATTTCTCCAGCGGCTTTTGAATCTAAAAACTAAAATCAATACGAAGCTTGCGCGCCCTTGATGTTGGCCTTCTTCATCCAAGGCATCATCGCGCGGAGTTTCTTGCCGGTCTTCTCGATCGGATGCTGTTCACCCTTCTTGAGGAGCGCGTTGTAGCGTTTGTAGCCGCCTTTGTATTCATTGATCCAATCCTTGGCGAACTTGCCGGACTGGATGTCTTTGAGCGCGGCTGCCATGCGTTTCTTCACCGAGGCATCAATGATTTTCGGACCGACATGGACATCGCCCCACTTCGCGGTTTCGGAAATCGAGAAACGCATGCCGCTGATACCAGCCTCGTTCATCAAGTCGGCGATGAGTTTCAATTCATGCAGACATTCGAAGTAAGCCATCTCCGGCGAGTAACCGGCTTCGACGAGCACTTCAAATCCAGCCTGCACGAGCGCGCTCGCGCCGCCGCAGAGAACGGTCTGTTCACCGAACAGATCGGTTTCAGTCTCTTCCTTGAAATCGGTTTCAATGACGCCGGCGCGCGTGCCGCCGATGCCTTTGGCCCAGGCGAGCGCAATCTTTTTCGCATCTTTGCCGGGGTTCTGATACACGGCGATGAGCGAGGGAACGCCCTTGCCTTCGGTGTATTGACGGCGAACGGTGTGGCCGGGACCTTTCGGCGCGACCATGAT
>CAINDH010000287.1 GCA_903847285.1 uncultured Verrucomicrobia subdivision 3 bacterium
AGTGGTCCGACCCGTTCCCATTCCGAACACGGACGTCAAACGCTGCTTGGCCGATGGTAGTGGTTGTATAGCTTCCGCGAGAGTAGGTAGCCGCCAGTCTTTCTAAAAAGGATTTTAGTGTTAAAACACTGAAATCCTTTTTTATTTTTATTGTCTGGGAGTTGCCAATTTTTCACTTGCCAGTATTTCAGTGCCGCCCATGAAACAGCAACAGTATCTGGTCTATTTATTGATGCCGCCGATTGATAAGTCTAAAAACAAATGCTTCGACGTAGCGAACAATGTGTGACGTTAATGTTTATGGGGAATCTTGGGACTTAAAGCCTTTTACGGCAAGGGCGTCCCCCCCCTCCCCCCTTAAGGGAAAAATGACGGGGTTAGAAGCTATCTAAAGTCGCAAAGTTACGGGCTGATGCCTCGATTTATCCAGGCGAGCCTCTGTGGAAAGCAGCGCGGAATCGTCGCAACTAATTTTCGTTCCGATTGGAGTGCCAGCATCTCTCGTGTGTTGGTGTAGTTACCGCAAATTATATTTTGCGACATCCGCTACTTCTGAGCTTTATCTCCAGTGCGCAGCATGGCTTGTGCGCATAGTATTCAACCAAGCAGTGGTCAAATCGCTTGCCGCGTTGTTCTTGCGGTGCTGGATATACCAAAATATTTTGTCCCCTTCTGCCGCCGCTGGTTAAAGTGTAAGTCGCTATGCACTCGGAGTTTCTCCGTTTCCAATTCATGCAATGTCTGGAGGATGTTGGCTGGCGGCGGTATGGAAAAGCGGCGCATTCGCCCGGTTTTTTTATTGTGATGTTTATGTTGGAGTGAGGGCTTTTTAATCTCACACATTCTCTTTTGCTAAATAGCCCACCCCTTTAGAAGGGCGGTTTCTCGCAGTATTTGAATGGTCCGAGGCTCCTTGAATTAAAGCCGTTTATTTAACGCCGGCTAAATACCCAAATCGTTTCTTAAATTCTTCCGCCGATAGTTTGATGACCGCGCCGAGTTTGGCGAGCTGTTTGGCGTCTTCGAAGTCCTCGCGTTCTAGCCGGATCATGTATGCCTGTGCGCACTCGAATGCTTCGCCATCCACATTCACCTTACGGTTCTGCATGCGGCCGGTCTTGGGGTCGAGCATGTTGTCGAACGGAAGCGGATTCATCTTGCCGTCGATAAAGCTGATTATGGCACCAAACTTTTCAGCATCCGGCGAGCGGAGAAATTTCACCGCCGCGTAGCCGAGATCTCGGGTGTATTCCGCATCGAATGGAATAGGGTCGGCACAGCGTAGTTCGTAGCCAAGATCCTTGTCAATGAAGGCCATTTTGATTCCGAGTTTTTCCAGACGCTCGGTCAAAAGCTCCTTCATTAGGCGACCAAATTCGATCTCGCCCAAGCGCAGATGGCCGTGATCGTCGCGCAACATTTTGCCGAAACGCTCGAGTTGGCCTTCGGGCAACGCCGCGATGAGACCTTTTTCGCCAAGTGATTCAATCAAGCCTTCCGCAAGGACGACCAAGCCGTAGTTGGAGCCTTCAGCTTTACGTTTAATGATAGAGCCGATGATGATGTCGCAGACTTCATCCACGGTGACTTGGCGTCCGCGAAATTCTTCGGAGATGACCGCAAGCGTCGCCGCGGAAGCCTTCGCAATGCCAAGCGCAAGATGCCCCGCCGCACGACCCATACTGATGATGAGATACCAGCGCGAGGTGGTGCGCGCATCCTCCATGAGATTGCGAACGATTTGGACGCCGTAGTGTCGTGCAGTTTCGTAACCGAAAGTGGGTGCGGTTCCTGGCAGCGGCAAATCGTTATCAATCGTTTTTGGAACGTGGGCGACTTTAATTTTGCCGCCGCTACGTTTTGAAACGTGGCTGGCTGAAAATGCTGTGTCATCGCCGCCGATACTGACGAGCGCGGTGATGCCAAGCTTTTCGAACACAGTGAAGATATTCTTCATCTGCTCTTCGGACTTGGTCGGGTTCGTGCGCGCCGTGCCAAGGATTGAGCCGCCCTTGATGTGAATGTCTTTCACATCGCGTATGGACAGGGGTTTAATCTGTGTGGTGTCGCCGGCTGCGATGTGCTTGAAGCCGTCGCGGAAGCCGATGACCTCGTAGCCTTGATTGATGCCCTCAATCGTGGCTGCCGCGATGACTCCGTTCAATCCCGGCGCCGGACCGCCGCCGACCAGAATTCCCAACCGACCTTTAGTGCTCATGTGTTCGATGATGGTTAATTTTGATTGCTGCAAGGGGGCGCATCCTGCCCGCGCGTCAGAAAAATTTCAATTCCATTCTTCGCCCGCACAAACCACAATCAGCGGAATGCAACGCGCCGTTTTTCTTGACCGTGATGGGACGCTCATCGTGGAAAAAAACTATCTGCACAAGCCGGAGGATATAGAAATCTTTTCTGGCGCAGGCGTGGCATTGAAAAAACTTTGCGACGCGGGGTTCAAGCTCATTATGGTCACAAACCAGTCCGGCATCGGACGCGGTTACTACACACTGGCGGATGCCGAGCGCGTAAACGAACGCGTGTTGAGTGATCTCTCGCGCGACGGCGTGCGTTTTGAGAAATGCTACATCGCACCTGAAGCGCCCGATCAGCCAAGTCGTGGCCGCAAACCCTCGCCGCAGTTCTTATTCGACGCGCGGGATGAGTTTGGTTTTGACCTCGCTCAAAGTTTCATGGTCGGCGACAAACTGATTGACCTCGAATGTGGTTGGAATGCGGGTGTTAAAAAAAGTATTCTCATCCGAACCGGCTACGGCGCGGAAGTAGAGCGGGATGACGCGGAAAAAATCCCCCCTGCTGTCGTGGTGAATGGTTTGACGGAAATGGCAGAGTGGATTTTGGAATCCAAATAAAACCGCAGGCAAGCCCCCTTTCATCTGAGTTAATCCGTGTTTATCTGCGGTTAAAAAATTATGTGCGGCATCATTGGCTACGTCGGGAAAAAATCTGCCCCCCCAATTCTGCTCGAAGGCTTACGGCGCTTGGAGTATCGCGGCTATGACAGCGCGGGCGTCGCTGTGCTGGACAAGGCCATGCTCGTTGTCCGAAAAAAAATCGGCAAAATTGACGAGGGCATCGCACGATTGCTGAAGGCCGAGCCGGTCAACGGCAATCTCGGCATCGCGCACACGCGCTGGGCCACGCACGGTGTGCCGGCGGATAAAAATTCGCATCCACATTTTGACCAGTCCGAAAAAGTTGCCGTAGTCCACAACGGCGTTATTGAAAATTACGACAAGCTCAAGCAACGACTGGTCGCCGCCGGACACAAGTTCAAATCGGATACTGACACAGAAGTGCTCGCGCATTTGATTGGCGAGCATTACCAAAAAAATAAAAGCGGAAAGCGGAAAGCGGAAAGCGCAAACGAACTGACGCAAGCTGTCTCAGATGCGCTTCGCGAAGTCATTGGCACTTATGGTCTAGCCGTCATCTGCACGGATTTTCCGGACACAATCATCGGCGCGCGTCGCGGTTCGCCGCTCATCATCGGCATCGGCAAAGACGAGCATTTCGTTGCGAGTGATGCAAACGCCATCGTTGCCCACACCAAAAAAGTCGTTTACTTGAACGACTACGACGTGGCAACCATCACGCCGGAACGATTCGAAGTTGCCAATCTCGGCGCGGACACAGCGAACGTGCAGATCAGCAATCTGGAGTTTTCCCACGAAGATGTCGGGCGCGGAAAGTTCGCGCACTTCATGCTCAAGGAAATTTTTGAGCAATCGCAAACGGTGGCGAACGCACTGCGTGGGCGGTTGGATTTCGAAGGCGCGACAGCTAAGTTCGGCGGCTTAAACATGACGGCAGCGGAACTGCGTTCCATTGACCGTATCGTGATTGCGGCGAGTGGCACGAGCTGGCACGCGGCGTTAGTTGGTGAATACTTGATCGAGGAACTTGCACAGCTTCCGGTCGAGGTGGAGTTCGCCCATGAATTTTGTTATCGCAACTGCCCGCTGGAAAAAAACACCGTGCTGCTCGTGTTGTCGCAATCCGGCGAAACGGCGGACACGCTTGCGGCGTTGCGTGAAGCGAAGCGTCGCGGGCATCGCGCGCTCGCCATCGTGAATGTTGTCGGCAGCACTATTGCGCGCGAATCGGACGGCGGTATCTATATGCACGCCGGGCCTGAAATTGGCGTGGCCTCGACAAAAGCATTTGTTTCCACGCTCGCGGTGCATCTAGGGCGGATGCGCCAGCTTTCAGCAAAGCGCGCGACGGAAATTTTACGCGGGCTTGAAGCGATGCCGAAACAGATTGAAAAAATTCTTGCGCAGAATGATTCACTGAAAAAGTTGGCGAAGAAATATGCGAAGGCGGATGACTTCTTTTTTCTCGGGCGCGGCTACACGTTTCCTATCGCGCTCGAAGGTGCGCTGAAGCTGAAGGAAATTTCCTATATTCATGCCGAGGGCTATTCAGCCGCCGAGATGAAGCACGGGCCGATTGCGTTGATTGACGCGAAGACCCCGACGGTATTTCTCGTGCCGCAAGATTCCATGTATGACAAGACGATGGCGAACCTTGCGATGATTCGCGCGCGCAAGGGGCCCATCATCGCGCTTGCAACCGAGGGCGATAAACAGATCAAGAAGGTCGCGGACGAGGTGATTTATCTGCCGAAAGTTTTGGAACCACTCGGTCCGATTCTCGCCAGCGTGCCGTTGCAACTGTTTGCATATCACATCGCCGTCGCGCGCGGCTGCGATGTGGACAAACCGCGCAATCTCGCTAAGAGTGTGACGGTGCAGTGAAATTTATTCGGGGTGTTCGCAGCGCTGCTTGATGATGCGGAGAATGTAGTTTTGCAAATCCGCCATTAGGTATTCCGTCCAAAGGTGTGAGTAAAAATTGAACCGCGTGGAAAGTCGCTGGCGGCTGCTCAAATGCAACATCACCTCGCCGCCACCGAGATCCTCAATCGCATAGCTTCCATCCAGCACGTCAAAATATTTTCCACCGATGATGACATGCTCGTCGAATGTGGTGGGCGGAATATTTTTGGTGTCGGCGTGAATTGAAAATGAAAGCCGCCTTGGCTCCTGCCACTCCGTTATAGTTTCCACAAACAGCACCTCGCGCTCGAAAGTGGCGTAGCGGACTGCACCCACGCCTTCGCCCACAAGTTTCGCCTCCAGCGGGCGCGGAAATCCAAGACGGTGAGAAAAAGATTCCGACTGCTCATGTTCTGCGATGAGTGGCACGGAGCGGATTTGTGCCCAAACCGTTATGGGCGAGGCGTGGATTTTTATTTGTGTCGGCACAATTCGGATTTCTGAAGCCGATTGCCTCATCTGTTCCAGTGGCGAGATTACATACGGAGCCAAGGCTACGGCCAAGATGCAGGAGGCCTGTTTGCTTTTGGCGGTGATTATCTTTAGGCACAGCCAGCCGGTGAACGCGCCCAGCAGCGAGATGGGAATCAGAAAGGGCAGCCATAGCACAAAGCAAATCACTCCCTCCCAATGAATCATCACGGAAACCGCCACAAAAGCGGCCGAACCAAGAATCGGCGCGAGGCAAAAAGCGGCGATGTTCAAGATGGGATTTTGTTTTGGATACTTGTGGCTAAACCATGCGCTGATGAAACCGATGGCAAACGGAACACCGATAATGAACGCCTTGCTCATCACTTCCAACTTGGTTCCCGTCGGGTCAATCATTCCGAAAATGAAACGAGCCAAGAGACCGTAAAGTGTTCCGCAAAGCGCGCCACCCGCAATTAACCAGAGGCGATAAAATCTCGGATTGTCTCCGCCTGAGCTTGGCAATGGGGAAATGACCGGCGGAATTTTCATTGAGAGAAATTTTCACCAGCTGGTCAACTTACGGCTCTGGGGTTGGTGGATTTTGAACTACCTCTTCCGTTTTCACTGCCGGCGCTTCGTCCAATCGCAATTGCTCCGGCGGCGTGGTTGCCAAGCCGGCATCTGCCGTGACGGGCGGCAGGCCTTTATCCACCGGGATGCGGCGAAGTTCATCCGCTGCGGGCAAATCTTCCAGACCGCGCAAACCAAAGTATTCCAGAAACAATGGCGTGGTGCTATAAAGCGTGGGGCGGCCGACTACTTCCGCGCGGCCGCTTTGCTCCACAAGGCCGCGCTCCAAAATGGTCTGCATCGTGCCGTCAATGTTCACGCCGCGAACCTGTTCCACTTCCGAGCGCGTGACTGGCTGGCGATAGGCGATGATGGCCAGCGTTTCCAGCGCGGCCTGCGAGAGGCGCGTGGGACGATTCTTAACGCCGACGAGCGCTCTGAGCCACGGCGAAAATTCCGGCTGCGTGACGAATTGCCAAGCGCCCGCGACGCACGCAAGCCGGTAGCTGCGCGCAGCGGCCTCGTGTTCGCGCGTGAGTTCTTCGAGTGCGGCGGTGATGTCGTCGTCCTTGGATTTCTTGAACGGCTTGGCGGTTTCGTCTGCGTCTTCGGCGGTGGCGGCGTTGGTGAGCAGGTCGCGAAGTTCTTTGACGCTCATCGGTTTTTGAGCGGAGAACAATAGTGATTCCAAAATGAATTTCAGTTCCATGCGAAAAATTTATTCGGTTTTTTTCTCGTCGGCAGCGTCATCGTCATCTTCCTCGCCACCATCATCACCGTCGCTGTCGCCCTCGTCATCATCGTCATCGTCGTCATCGTCGTCATCGTCGTCATCGTCGTCATCGTCGTCATCGTCGTCGTCCAATTCTTGCTCTTCGGACTCAACGACGGCTGATTCTGGCGGTGGCGTGCTGGCGGTGGGTTCCGGTTCCGGCTCGGGCGCAGGCGTGGGCTGGGCGATGGCTTTGCTGATTTCGATTTCCGCAAACGGCTCCGGCTGGATGCAGGCGAGCTGTTTCAGGCGAATCAATTCCAGCAGCGCGAGAAAAGTGCAGACAACTTCGGAGCGGTTCGCCGCCGTCTCAAATAACTCTATGAAGCGCACGCTGCCGCGCTCAGTGATGACTTTCAGAACGAATTCAATCTTCTCGCTGACGGACCATTTATCCTCGTAAATCTCGCGCGTGCCCGCCTCTTTTAGCTGGAACCGCTTGAGCACGGCGTTGACGGCATTCAGTAAATCGAAAATGCCAACATCAGGTTTGGCGGCAGGTGCTTCGGTGTGAAATTCAATCTTGCCCGGCAGGCGCGGGAAAACATTTTCCTGCCGCTCTTCCAATGTTTGCAACGTCGCGGCGGCATCCTTGAATTTTTTGTATTCAACGAGCTGGCGGATGAGTTCGAAGCGCGGATCTTCGCCGTCCTCTTCCTCCTCCGCGGCCACTTGCTGATCCACGGGCAACAACTCGCGGCTCTTGATATACATGAGCGTGGAGGCCATCACGAGAAATTCACCGGCGACCTCGAGGTCAAACGCGCGCATCAGGTCGATGTATTCGATGAACTGCGAGGCGAGCTTGGTGAGGTTGACTTCATAGATGTCCACTTCCTCTTTCTTGATGAGATAGAGGAGCAGATCGAGCGGGCCTTCGAAGACCTCGAACTGGACTTTGTAATCGGCCATGAAACGGAGGCAAAGCGTAGATTGAAGGCGTCGCGTTGGCAATGTTGGAACGGATTGTCATTCGCTACTCCCCGCTCGACTCGCTTAGTTTTTTGCTGCAAAGTCGAAGGTATGGACGCAGACGAACGCGATATCTACCACTACCTCTCCACCTGGGGCGACACGTTTGTGAACGTCAAAGAAATCTGCCGCCGCGCCGGTGGCAAGAAACGTTTCGGCACTGAGCCAGATTGGGCGCGTGAGCCGTTGCTCCGGATGGTGGATCGTGGCGTGCTCGAATGTGACGCCTCCAGCCGCTACCGCATCAAGCCCGAGAAACACGATAAAAGTAAAAAATGGATTGCCCCCGATATCGCCAAGCTGCTTGCCGAGGGCGGTGTGGAGGCCGAAGGCTCAACTCCCAGCATTGACGAAAACCTTGAGCAAGCCTGATGCTCGCCGCGTTTGCCACCACACTTCTTTTCGCCGTCTCCGCCGTCTGCGGTTATCGCACCTCGAAACAGATCGGCGGACTGGAGGCGAATTTTTGGCGCATCACCCTCGCCACGATTTTTCTGACGGTCTGGGCGTTCACCTTTGGCCACGGGTTTGAAGGTGCGCCCGGCTGGTTTGCCTTGAGCGGCTTCATCGGCATCGGCATCGGCGACTCCGCGTATTTTCAGGCGCTGCCCAAACTCGGCAGCCGCCGCACCATTCTCCTCTGCCAATGCCTTACCGCGCCGTTCGCCGCCCTGATCGAATATTTCTGGCTCGGCACCGGGCTGAACCTCATGGAAATGTTCTGCATCGCCGTCATCATTGGCGGCGTGGCCATCGCCCTAAAGCCGGATGACCACCTGAAAATTTCCGCGCGCGACTGGCAGGTGGGCATTGCCGGCAGCGTCTTGGCCGCGCTCTGCACCGCCATTGCCTCCGTGCTCATTCGCAAAGGTTTTCAAGTCGCCGCCGCCGAGGGCTTGCATCCCGATGCCGGCACTACCGGCTACCAGCGTGTCCTTGGCGGCATCATTATTCCTACCGTAGCCGTGCTGCTGTTCAGATGGAAATCCGCCCACGCCTATGGCCCCGCCTTTGCCAGTGACACATTGCACATCTCCAAAAAAAAATGGCGCTCGCTCTGGCCGTGGGTGCTGGCCAACGCGCTCGCCGGGCAGACCCTTGGCGTGACCTGTATGCAATGGGCGCTCAAGACCACCGAGGCCGGCATCGTTTCCGCCATCATCGCCCTCACGCCCGTGGTGCTACTGCCTATGACGCGCCTCATCGAGAAGGAAAAGATCGGCCTGCACTCCGTCATCGGCGCGCTCATCGCCGTGGCGGGTGTGATTGGGCTGACGGTGTGGCGGGTGAAGTGAAGGCTAGGAGTAGACTGAGATGGGGCAAATTCTTTTATTTTCCAGTCCGCTTATTTCGTGTATTTCGCGTTGACAACAAATGGATTCCGAACTTCAATCCGCCGCTGCCGCCCTCGGTCTGGAAAAATTCCATCGCCACATCTTCCTCTGCGTGGACGCGGAAAAACCCAAGTGCGCCCCACCGGAGCAGGCGGCTGCGTCATGGGATTTTCTGAAACGTCGCCTGAAGGAATTGAATCTTACCAGCGCAGAACCACTCGTCTATCGCACCAAGGCTGGCTGTCTGCGGGTGTGCGTGCGTGGCCCGATCGCCGTCGTTTATCCCGAAGGCGCGTGGTATCACTCGTGCAACCCTGCGGTGCTAGAACGCATCATTCAGGAGCATCTAATAGGTGGTAAAATCGTGGAGAATTTTGTGTTTGCCAGAAATCCGCTCGGCTAAATTATTATCCTGCCAAATACCACAACCATTATCACAGCTGCACGCCGGAAATTTTGGAGCGAATCATTCAGGAGCATTTGATCGGCGGAAAAGTCGTTTCCGAATTCGCTTTCGCGGGAAATCCGCTCGCCTGATTTTTCCGCTCGACTTCACTGCCGCACCTTCGCAGCCTTTACCAACATGGCGCGATTGCTGGTGAAAACTGAGGGCCTGGGTTTGAGCACGCTGGAATTACGCCTCGGCGTCAATCGCGTGGGGCGCGACCCCAAGAGCGATTTTTACCTGCGTCACTTTTCCGTTTCCACCCATCACTGTGAACTGATTCTCTCCAATGACGGCGTGGTATTGCACGATTGTGGTTCTACCAATGGCAGCTTCGTTAACGGCCATCGCGCCACGGAAGATATCTGGCTGGAATCCGGGCAGGACCTGCGACTTGGCGACGTGGCGTTGTTTGTGGAATCTACCGATGTGCAGATTTCCATCCCCACTATCCAGCGCGACGCGCCTGCGCCGCCCCCCGTGGTGCTGGAGGACGGGGCATTGCTCTGCTCACGCCATCCGGAAAAGCCTGTTACGTTCAAATGCACCCATTGCCGGGAAGTCATGTGCACCAGTTGCGTGCGCATGATGCGCATCCACGGCGGCAAACCGCTGTTCCTCTGCTGCCTCTGTCACAACAAATCTGAACGCATCGTCACGGAACAGGCGCGGGAGAAAAAAGGCTTTCTCGGATTCTTGCAAGACACAGTGCGTCTGAAATTTGGCAATCCGCGGGGCGAGGATAGGAAATAAAAGTTGTCCGAAGTTCCAAGCTGCTTCACTCTTCGTCAAACTTCCGTTGCACGAGTGCTTCCAGTTCGGCGATGGCCGCCGGGGCATCTGCGCCTTTGACATGCAGGGTGACTTTGCTGCCAGGGCCGGCCGCGAGCATCATCAATCCCATGATGCTCTTGCCATTGATCTTTTCACCGTCTTTTTCCACAAAGATGTCGCTGCCAAAACGGTTCGCAATCTTGACGAACATCGCCGCCGGCCGGGCGTGGATGCCTGACTTATTGATGATGGTGAGTTCCTTGGTGTGGAAATCGCCGTCTGGAATTTTTTTAGCGCTCATGCGTTGGGACACAGGCAAATTAAACTGCGAACTCCGTTTTCGCCAAACGAAATCTTCACAATTCCGTCGCGGGGGTGCGTTCGGGAACCTTTTCGGCCATTTGCGCGAGCAGGCGTTTATTCAATTCCTCGGCGGCATTGTAGCCGGATTTCCGTAACTTCACCGCGAAGGATGCAACTTCAATGAGCCGGGCGATGTCGCGTCCGGGGCGCACGGGAATGACGACGTGCGGAATCTCCACGCCCAAAATGGGCACGGTGGCTTCGTCGAGGCCGAGCCGATCTACGTCTTTCACGTCGTCCCATGCCTTGAGGCTGACGATGAGGTCTAGATTTTTTTCTTTGCGGATGGCTTTCACGCCGAACATTTGCGCGACGTTGATGATGCCGATGCCGCGCACCTCCATGTGGTCACGCGTGAGTTCGGCGCTGGTGCAAAGCACATCCCGCCCGTCCACGAGCGTGGCGCGGACGACATCGTCGGCCACGAGGCTGTAACCGCGCTCGATGAGCGCCAGCACGGCTTCGCTTTTACCGATGCCGCTTTCGCCGCGGATGATCACGCCGATGCCGAGGATGTCCACCATGCAACCGTGTTCGCTGGTGCGCGGGGCGAACTTCGTTTCCAGATCAATCGTCGCCTTGTTGATAAATTTCATCGTGACCAGCGGCGTGGAAAATACCGGCACGCCCGACTGTTCGGCGGCGGTGAGAAATTCCTTATCCGGCTTGAGATTGCGGCTGAAGACCACGCATGGAATTTTGTAGGCGAACAAATACGCGTAGCGCGACTCGCGTTGCTCCTTGGACTGCTCGCGCAGATAATATACTTCCGCATGCCCCATCACCTGCATGCGTTTGTAGGCGAAGTAACGAGTGAAGCCGCTCAACGCCAAACCGGGACGGTTCACCGTCGGCTCGCGGATGATGCGATCGAGGTTGGTTTCGCCCGAGAGCAATTTCATTTCGAGCGCGGCGCCGTGCTCCTTGAAGAACTGGCCGACGGTGACAGCTTGGCGTTCCATGGTATGAGTTATAAGTTTTTGGTTTTGAATATTAAGTTGAGTCGTTGCGTGCCGCCTAACTAAAAATTACAAACTCAAAACTTAGAATTCACAGATTAAACTCCGGCCCCAGATAAATCTCCCGAGCCTTCGGATCGTTCGCGAGAAATTCCGCGCTGCCCTCCACCAGCACCTGGCCTTTGTGGATGATGTAGCCGCGGTCAATCAGCTTGAGCGTCTCGCGCACATTGTGGTCGGTGATCAAAATTCCCAGCCCGCGATCTTTTAGTCGGCGCACAATCTTCTGCACCTCATAAACCGCAATCGGGTCAATGCCACTGAACGGTTCGTCGAGCAGCAGCAACTTCGGACTCGTGACGAGGGCGCGGGTAATTTCCAGACGGCGTTTCTCGCCGCCGCTCAACTGATACGCCTTGCTCTTGCGAATGGGCGTTAGGTCGAGTTCTTCCAAAAGATATTTCAGCCGCACCGATTGTTCATCACGCGATAGTTTACACGTCTCCAAAATCGCCAGAATGTTTTCCTCCACCGTGAGCTTGCGAAAAACTGACGGCTCCTGCGTGAGATAGCCGATGCCTCGCCGCGCCCGCAGGTGCATCGGCAGGCCAGTGATGTCTTCCTCCAAAAAATTCACGCGGCCCTCGTCCGGCTTCACCACCCCGACGACCATGTTGAACGTCGTGGTCTTGCCCGCGCCGTTTGGGCCGAGCAGTCCGACGATTTCGCCCGCCTCGACGTTGAGTGAAACCCCGTTCACCACGCGCCGGCTGCGATACTCTTTCACCAGACCATCGGTGGTGAGCAAAATATTCTCAGCCACGCCAGCGGCCAGCGGCGCGCCCTGCTGGTTCGTTTCGAATTCGGGATTAGATTGCGATTCGCTCATGCGCGGGTCATTTCAGAAAATTTCCCACCGGCGACGTGCTGTTCGTGTCGGTGATGCTCTGCTGCAATTCCATGGAATAGCTTTTGAAAATAAATTTATTGGCCGCGCGATCCCAGATTAAAGGCTCGCTGTTGATTACGCCTTGCGCCGTCACGACGCGCGGCGGATGTCCGGGTGTGCCGGTGAAGGTCACCGTTTCATTCGTCACCGAGTTCACCACTTTGTAATTGTAGATGGCAATGTTGGCCGTGAGATGGTTGGTCTCATGTTTTTCCGGATCCATGAAATCAATCACCACGTTGGTCTCGGCGGAGAGGTGGCTTAAGCGCTCGCTTTTCTCCGGCACGTTCACCAGCAAGCGGTCGCAATGCAGCGTGATGCGGGGATCCAGCACTACCACATGGCCAAGATAAACCAGCTGGCGCGTATTGTTGTCAAAAGTGCCGCTGTCGGAAGTGATGACGGTTTTTGCGTTGGCCGCAGTTTTTGGCAAATTAAGGTTCACCTGCGCCCAAGCCGCGCCGCTGCAAGCTGCCAGTAATAAAAATAAAAATGTTCTCATGGGTTCAAGGGTTTTAATAATTCGTATTCAATCTCCGTCCGCACATGGTTCGACAGCGTGAGCGACATTGCGTTCGTTGGCCACTTGATAAAAAATCCGTCACCCTCGACTTGGAAACGTCCGTCGCCGGACAGCATTTTCAAATGCCCCGGTGAGTGCGCTTCTTTTTCCAAAAGCGCAAAGACGCAATCTGGTGCCTGGGCCGCCGCCTGCATCGTGCCGTTCGTATCAAACATTTCCACCTTGAACTGTTTCACGTTCAGCAATCCGCCGGGCAACGGCAACGCCTCAGCGCCGGATAGTCGGGTCTGGATCTTCATGTCGTTCGGCGCGTCAAAATAAAAATCAGAGCTGAAATCGGTCGCGTGCCCGAGCGGCGGCAGCGACTGCGCCACGTCGCGGATGACAGCGGCAAATAAAATTGCCGCCAGCGACAGCCAAAAATGTTTCCCGCCCAATTTCATTCTGAATATTTTTCCACGAACGGCGTCCACTTGTCCTGCACCCGCAAAATTAATTCAATCGCCTCGCGCACCGCGCCGCGTCCGCCGGCGGCTTTCGTCGTGTAATGCGCCGCCGCTTTTGCCTCGGGCACACCGTCGCCGACGGCGATGGCCAGGCCTGCGCGTGTCAGCGGGCCGAGGTCAATGATGTCATCTCCGACAAAGCATAGTTCGCTCCAGTTCAATCTTTCCTGCGCCAGCAACAGCTCGATCGCCGCCGTCTTGCTCGTGTGGTCGCCTTGTTGCACGAGGAAATCAATCTTCAATTCATCCGCACGCAGCTTCGTCGCCAGCGATGGCCGCGCCGAAACCCAGCCGACTTTCAGCCCCGCGCGCCGCGCCAGCACGAGGCCGAGACCATCGCGGATGTTGAACCGTTTGAACTCGCGCTCGCCGCCGATGAAAATGGAACCGTCGGTCAGCACGCCGTCCACGTCACACAAAAATAATTTGATGCGTTTCGCTTTTATCTTCAGTGGGGATGAGATTGTTTTAGCCATTTAGCGCACGGCGTTAAAAATTTTCAAAAGCTTCTTCAGTGTCACATTCATCTCCGCGAGCGGAATCATGTTCGGGCCGTCGCTCATGGCTTCGTCCGGCTTGGGATGCGTTTCGATGAATAAACCATTCGCGCCGACCGCGAGCGCCGCGCTCGCAAGCACCGGGGCGAACTCACGCTGGCCGGTGGTCTTGTCGCCGCCGCCGCCGGGCTGCTGCACGGAATGCGTGGCATCGAACACCACGGGAAAGCCGAACGACTTCATGATGGGAATCGAGCGCATGTCCGCCACAAGATTGTTGTAGCCGAACGTCGTGCCGCGTTCGGTGAGGAGAATTTTTTTAGCGCCCGCCATCCGCGCTTTTTCCGCGACGCGTCCCATTTCGTTAGGCGAAAGGAACTGCCCCTTCTTGAGGTTCACGATTTTTCCCGTCGCGACGGCGGCTTCGATCAAATCCGTCTGGCGGCAGAGGAACGCGGGGATCTGCAAGATGTCCACAACCTTGCCCGCTTCCGTGGCCTGCTCTTCCGTATGCACATCGGTCACGACTGGCACGCCGAATTCCGCGCGGATGTTCGCGAGTGTCTGCAAGCCCGCCGCTATGCCCGGCCCGCGAAACGCCTTGCCAGACGTGCGGTTGGCCTTGTCAAAGCTGGCTTTGAAGACATAGAAAATATCGAGCTGCTTGCAGGTCTTGATGAGCGACGCGGCGACCGTGCGGCAGAGTTTTTCATTCTCGATCACGCATGGCCCGGCGATGAGAAAGAGGCGGCGCGGTGAATTGAGATTTTTCCAGATGGTGGTGGAATCAGGCACGCGGAAGTTTTAGCAGCGGCGCGGCGGAAAGTAAATGATGCTGGCAGGCAGCGGCGTGGCAATTTGTTCCCTAGCGGGGAGGCGGCCGCAACGGCACTGGCATGGGTTGGTGGCAAAATTCCTGTAACCACCCGCCGGGCTGTCCGTCTGCCCATTTGTAGTCCCAACTAAAACAAACAACAACAACTCGATTGAATATGAAAAAATTATTGCTCATCGCCGCGCTGTTCTGCGCCACGGCCATTGTCGTTCAGGCTGAAGACGCTGCTGCTCCGGCCAAGAAGGTCAAAAAAGAACTGACCGCTGAACAGAAGACCCTCATGGACGACATGAAGACCAAATACGACACCAACAAAGACGGCAAGCTCAGCAAAGAAGAGCGCGCCGCGATGTCCCAAGAGGACAAAGACAAGTTGGCTGCTGCTGGTCTCAGCCCGAAGAAAAAAGCGGCTCCAGCCGGCGAAGAAAAGAAGAAAAAAGAATAACGCCGGACGGAATCACTCTCAAAACGCCTCGCTGTCACCAGCGGGGCGTTTTTTTGTATATTTCCCCGGCCAATCTAAGGAGTTGAGGGCGTCTGGCGACTGTGAAGGGTCGAAAACCACAGGTGGGCCATGTTTTCCAATCGCACGGGCGGGCGAAGTGGCTGAATCAAGCCGACCGCAACTTGCCGGATTCGCTGTTTGACCATTGGCGCGCAAAAATCTAAACTCGCCGTCCATTTTTAGATTTTGCTTTTACTATGAAAATTATCATCTGCGACCCCATCTCGCCCAAAGGCATTGCGTTGTTGCAACAGCGTCCGGAATTTCAAGTCGTCGTGCTGCCGAAACGTTTGCCTGAAGCGGAATTGATTCCGCTCGTCGCGGACGCCACCGCGCTGGTCGTGCGTTCGGAAACGAAGGTCACCAAGGCCATCATCGCGGCGGCGAAACAGTTGCGCGTGGTCGGTCGCGCTGGGGTCGGCGTGGACAACGTCGATATTGATGCCTCGACTCAAAACGGCGTGGTGGTGATGAATACGCCCGGCGGGAACACGGTGACGACGGCAGAATTGAGCTTCACCATGCTACTCTGTCTCGCGCGCAAAGTGCCGCAAGCACACGCGACGATGGTTGCGGGCAAATGGGACCGGAAATTATTTCAAGGTGTGGAACTCGCGGGCAAAACGCTCGGCGTGTTGGGCATGGGCCGCATCGGCACGGAAGTCGCCAAGCGTGCCATCGCATTCGGGATGCGTGTGCTGGCTTACGATCCGTATCTCACGGAAGAACGCGCGAAAGCTATCGGCGCGGAATTCGCGGCGGACTTGGACGCGGTGTATCGCGAGGCGGATTTCATCACGGTGCATATGCCGGTGACGAAAGAGACGAAGGAAATGCTGAACGCCGCGGCGTTTGCCAAGATGAAGCCCGGCGTGAAGATTGTGAATTGTGCGCGCGGTGAAATCATTTCGGAAACAGATTTGATTGCGGCGCTCGAATCAAACAAAGTCGCTGGCGCGGCGCTGGACGTTTTCGCCGTTGAACCGTTGCCTGCGGATCACCCGTATCGTAAGCAGCAAAATTTGATTCTCACGCCGCACCTCGGTGCCAGCACGGAAGAAGCACAGGAAAAATGCGGCATCGAAGTCGCCGAAGTCATCGCGGGTTATTTGCTCACGGGCGAAGTTCGCAACGCGGTGAATCTGCCCTATCTTGATGCGAAAACTTACGAACAGGTGAAGCCGTATCTGCCGCTCGGCGAGGCGTTGGGCAAATTGCTCGCGCAACTGTCACCCGCCAACGCCGACCGCTTGCATATCACTTACGGCGGCAATGCGCGGCTGTTGCCGAACATTGACCCAGTATCGCGCGCGATTCTGCGTGGCTTCCTCTCCACCAGCAATTTGAAGGACGTGAACAACGTCAATGTCCGTAGTGTGGCGCAGAGCATTGGTATCACGGTCGAAGAAAAGAAATCGGACGAGCCGGTAACGTTCAACGAATGGGTGCATGTCCAGGCGTTCAGTAACGGCAAAAAATTGGTTTCGGCCGGCGGCACGTTCTTCGGTTCGCCGAACAATCCGCGCATCGTCCGCCTGTTCAGCCAACCGGTAGAATTGCCGGTTACGGGCACCTTGCTACTGCTGAACAACACTGACAAGCCGGGCATCGTCGGCTTGCTCGGCACGTTGCTGGCGAAGCATGGCGTGAACATCGCGAGCATGAGCTTGAGCCGCGACACGGTAGGCGGGCTGGCGCTGACGGTCTTGAGCCTCGACAGCGTGCCGCCGCAGGCCTTGCTGGATGAATTGAAGAAAGACGCTGACATCAGCAATGTGAAGGTGGTAACCTTGTAACTCTGATTTTGAACTGAAACGAAACCTGCAAGTCCAATTGACCAAATGAAATTTAAATTGATCTTCTCCGCCGCGCTGTTCGCCGGTGTGATTTCCGCCTCGGCAGCCGCTTCCACCACGATGGCAACGAATGTCACCCCCGCCAAGACGGTGGACGGCATGACGACGCTTTTCGGTGACCCGGTCATCGTCAAGGCCAAGGGTTTTGAGATAAAGCGCAGCGAACTGGACGAAGTGGTGTCCGGCGCAAGAGCCAAAGCTTCCGCCGTCAACCAACAATTACCGCAAGGGTTTGAGGTGAGCATCTTGAATTCTTTGATCACCTTTCAGGTGTTGCTACAGAAGGCGAATGCGGCCGAACACGCCGCTGCGCAAGTAGAGTCGGATGTGCAATTCACGAACATGGTGGCGCAGATGGGGCGCGAAGACTTTGACCGCCAGTTGAAAATCGTCGGCATGACCGAAGCCGCTTTGCGCGCAAAATCCGCGCAAGAAATCACTGCGATGAAAGCCTTGAAGCGCGAATTGAACTTGAACGTGACGGACGCAGAGGTTCGCAGCTATTACAGTAACCACGCCGCAAAATTTGAGCTCCCGGAAATGGTCCACACCCGCCACATCATGCTGGCGACGATTGATCTTAACAGCGGTGCGCCGCTTTCCACCAACGCCGTGGCCGCCAAGCGCAAACTCGCCGGCGAAATCCTGGCGCGTGCGAAAGGCAAAGATGATTTTGCCGATTTGGCCAAACAATATTCTGAAGACCAGAACACCAAGGCCATCGGCGGCGAGATGCCGAAGTTTGGCCGCGACCAGTTGCCCCCGCAGCTGGCGCAGTTCGAATCCGCAGCGTTCTCTCTCAAGCCCGGCCAAATCAGCGACGTGGTGGAATCGCAGGTCGGCCTGCACATCGTAAAGTTGCTTGAAAAAATTCCGGCCAAGAAATACGGATTGATGGACACCATCACCATTTCGCCGACGTTGAGCAAAACTCCGGCGGCCATCTGCAAAGAGCAGTTGGAAGAGCTTCAGACTCGTGAACGCGCCCCGGCGTTCGTGGAAAAAATGCGCGCTGAAGCCGGCGTGGAAATTGTTGACCCGGCTTTGAAGGCGCAGTCAGCCATTCTTGAAGCGGCCGCTAAAGATGCCGCGACGGCGGCCCCCGGTTTGGGCCAATAATTTGCCAACGGCAGCTACTTGCGACACATTGAGGACGTTATGAAAATAAAAATTGCCATCATCGTTTTGATTGTCGCCTGCCTCGGGTTGGGGGTAGCGCTCTTCGCCACCAAGAAGCAAAGCGAGGAGCAGCACAGCGCCGATGTTACCGCCATCAACTCCTTCTCCAACCAAGTCGTCGAGGCCAATGACCAGTTGAAGGATTTGAGTCAGGCCAACCTCGCGTTGACAAACGATCTTGCCTTGAGCCGGCAGCAGACTTTGGAGCTTTCCAACGCCCTTGCCGTAGCCAACCTGACCCTGGATCAGACGCGTGCCAACTTGGTGGATGCCCAGACGCAGGTCACCAACTTGAGTATTCAAATCACCGAGCTTGAAACGCAGAACAAGGTGCTCGACCAACGCGCCGAGCAGTTGACGAATACCATCACGCAGTTGAACACGCTCATCGCTGCCACTCAGGGTAAGCTGGCTCAGGCCGACATCAACAATGCGTATCTGCAGGACGCTTTGCAAAAACAGATGGCGCAAAAAGCCGAGTTGGAACACAAGTTCAGCGACATCAACGAAGTTCGCGCTCAGGTCAAAAAATTGAAGGACGAAATGTTCGTTGCCCGCCGGATGCAGCTTTCCAAGACCGATCCTTCCGGCAAGAAAGGCGCGGAATTGTTGACCCAGCATGCCTCCGCCCCAGAGACCAGTTCGTCCGCAAAAACCTCCCCAGCTTACGACCTCAACGTTGAAGTCGGCTCCGATGGCTCTGTGAAAATCATCCCGCCCGTCGGCGCAACGAACGCACCGGCAAAATAATTGCCCGCCGCCGTATGCCGACCTACGAATACGCCTGTCAGAAATGCGGCCACGAGTTTGAGGCCACGCATTCCATGTCGGCTCCCACGCTGGCGATTTGTCCCAAAGATTCCTGTGGCCAGAAAAAATGGGGGCGCGGCAAAGTCGCCAAAAAAATTGGCGCAGGTGCAGGATTGATTTTCAAAGGTAGCGGCTTCTACATCACCGACTACCGCAGTGAGAACTACAAATCCTCCGCCAAAAAAGATTCAAACGGTGGCGGTGATTCCAAACCTGCTGCGAAGGCTGAGCCTAAGGCCGAATCCAAGCCGGCGAAAAAGCCGGACAAAAAATGAGCCGTCCGTGGCAGGGCTATTGCGGGAATGTCTTCACCGGCTGCGCCACGGCAAATCTTCTCCAATACGGTGGCGCTTTCCTCGCCCTGCTTTTTTTAACCGCTGCCGCCCACTGCCAAACCTTGTCGCCGGAAAACTCCTCGGTGCAAAGCTTTTCCGGCCAGTTCACCGTCACCGTTGCGCCGGAATTTTCCCCATTGCTTCACCGCGCCAATCTGGCGACAAACAATGAAATTGTCCGCCTCCAGCCCGCGCTGCTCGCGGTGACGGCGGAACGATTTCGTGCTGCGCTGTGGTCGCAACTGGGGTTTCAACCCGGCGGCAACTGGAGCGGTAAAATTGTTCTCGCTCTGCATCCGGCGCGCACCCCCGTGGACGACGTCAACCTCAACATAGGCCCGTTGCTCAATGTCTGGCATTACCGCGTAGAATTGCCGGATGTATTGACGCGCCCGCGTTTCAGCCGGGCGCTTTCAGCCGTGCTGCTATTGGAGATTGCCAATCGCGGTAACCGGGAGGCGAACCATTCTGCGGAACTGCCGCCGTGGCTGGTGGACGGCCTCGCGCGTGTCACGCTGGGAGGCGAACCTGGAAAAATCATTTTGTCTGCTCCCGAAAAAAAAGTGGATGGACTCATGCAGTCGCGTTTAAGCAAGCCGTCGCGTGTCACTGATCCGCTGGTCGAGGCGCGAGAGACGCTGAAAAATGTTTCCGCGCCAAGCTTCGACCAGTTGTGCTGGCCCACCGGCGAACAGCTTGACGGCTGGGATGGCGGCGCTTATCTCGCCAGTGCGCAGTTGTTCACGGCGGACTTGCTGGCGCTGAAAAATGGCCCGGAAAAAATGCGCGCGTTCCTGGCCAAGCTGCCTAGTTGCCTGAACTGGCAGACCGCGTTCTTTGCCGCGTTCCATGAAGATTTTCGTCGTGCCTTGGACGTGGAAAAATGGTGGGCGCTGCGTGTGGTGCGCTTTGCGGCGCGCGATCCCGGCCCGCGCTGGACGGTCGCCGCCAGTCGTGAACGGTTCGCGGATCTGATTTCCGTGCCGGTGGAATTACGAAATGCGGCGGATGCCCTGCCGGAACACGGAGTCATTTCGCTGCAGGCCGCCGTCCAAAATTTTACGCCCGCGCAACGAGAATCCATTTTGCAACTTAAGGTGCGCGACCTTGAGTTGGCGCAATTTCGGCTTGCCCCGCCATACTCCGCGCTGGCCGCTGGCTACCGCACGGCGCTCGCAGACTTTCTTGGCCAGCACCGCCAGGCGGCCAACCCCGCTTCACCCAAACAACCAAAACCGATGCGCGGGAGCAGTGCTAACGTGATGCCAACGGTAAAAAAATTAAATGACTTGGATGCCCGCCGCCGCGAGGCCGAGTTAAAGCTGGATGCCGACCCGTTACCGAAAGTTTTGAGTCAAACTGGGCGTTGATACGTCAATAAACTGGTCAACTTGACAGCTAACAATTCGCATCTATAGTGCGCCTATCAAATGCAATCTGAAGCCACATCCACGGACCGGAGTGTTTCGTCGCCCCAAGAGTTGAAGAAATTCACTACGGCTGGGCGGGGGTATTGGCACGACATTGCCGAAAAGGACTGGAACGACTGGCGCTGGCAGATGAAGCACCGTATCACGACGGTGGAACAGTTGCAGAAATTCCTCCCTACACTAACGTCGGAGGAACTTGCGGGCGCGCAGCTGGCAAATACAAAACTTGCGCTCGGCATCACGCCGTATTTTTTCAACTTGATTGACCCCGCGGATGAAAATTGCCCGATTCGTCGCCAAGTCATTCCGCGCATTGAGGAGACGAGCACGGCACCGTGGGAGATGAGCGATCCGTGCGGCGAAGATTCCCATTCGCCCGTGCCAGGGCTGGTGCATCGTTATCCCGACCGCGTGTTATTTCTCGTTACGGATCGTTGCGCGAGCTATTGCCGTTACTGCACGCGTTCACGGCTGGTTAGCAACGCCAGTGGCTACGATTTTCACCCTGAATACGATAAGCAAATCGCCTACATCGCGGCGCATCCGGAAATCCGCGACGTGCTGTTGAGCGGCGGCGACCCGTTGCTCTTGAGCGACGAGAAGCTCGAAAATCTGTTGAGCCGCCTGCGCGCGATTCCGCATGTGGAATTTCTCCGCATTGGCACCCGCATCCCGATTTTTCTGCCGCAACGTATCACGCCGGAACTGTGCGCGATGTTAAAACAGTTTCATCCGCTCTTCATGAGCGTTCATGCGAATCATCCGCGCGAACTCACCACGGAAGTTCAAGCCGCGCTCGGTCGCCTCGCCGATGCGGGCGTGCCACTGGGCAACCAAAGCGTATTGCTTAAGCACGTCAACGACAGCGTGGACGTGATGAAGGCGCTCGTGCAAAAACTTTTGATGTGCCGCGTGCGCCCGTATTACATCTACCAGTGTGATTTGATTTCGGGCTCCGCCCATCTGCGCGCCAGCGTGGCGAAGGGTCTGGAGATCATGGAAAAATTGCGCGGCCACACGACGGGCTACGCCGTGCCGACTTATGTGATTGATGCTCCCAGCGGCGGCGGCAAAGTTCCGATCAATCCCGAATACGTTCTGTGCCGCAATGCCGGCCGGGTGCTCATCCGCAACTTCGAGGGAAAAGTTTTTGAGTATCCCGAAACTGCCGATGGCAAACCGTCCAGCCAGCCGCCGCAGGAAATTAGCGCATCCGAACTTGCCTAACGCGCTGCGACAACGCCGTCGTCCTTGGCTGAGAATTTTCAGCACGCTGTTTTTCGCCGTTTGTTTGCTGGGCCTCATCTTCGTCTGGAACATCGGCAGTGTGCTGGTCGCGCCGTCGCATCATCCAGTTGCCAGTCCGCCGCCAAATTTACACGCCGTGCCCGTGGAATTTCCCAGCGCGAGCGGCGCACGGATTCACGGCTGGCTCGTAGCGGGGCAGACTAATCGAGGCGCAATCATTCTCATGCATGGCGTCCACAGTGATCGGCGCTCCATGATCGCCCGCACGGAATGGCTTTCGCGGCTCGGCTACACAGTGCTGCTGTTTGATTTTCAAGCGCACGGCGAAAGTCTGGGAACGAACATCACCTTTGGTTTTCTCGAAAGCCGTGACGTGACCGCAGCGGTGAACTTCGTCCATGAAAAATGTCCCGGCGCAAAAATCGGTGTTATCGGCGTCTCCATGGGCGCGGCGGCAGCGTTGCTGGCGGAGCCGCCTTTACCAGTGGACGCGATGGTCTTGGAATCCTCATTCCCGACGATTCTTGAGGCGACTGCTGACCGGATGCGCGAACGGTTTGGATTCTTTGGTCGGCTGGCCACGCCATTGTTAACGTGCCAGTTGAAACCGCGTCTTGGTGTTGCGCTGATGGATTTGCGACCGATTGATCACGCCGGAAAAATCACCGTGCCGAAATTTTTCATCGCGGGCGCCGCGGATATGTTGACAACTGCAGCGGAATCGCACGCTTTGTTTGCTGCCGCTGCCGAACCCAAAAAGTTCTGGTTGGTAGCTGGCGCGGCTCATGTGGACATCCACGCCTTTGCCCGAGCCGAATATGAGAGGCGGGTTTTGGAGTTTCTTGCGCCGCGTCTACTGCCGCCGTTTGGGCTGTGAATAATTCCAGATTGCACAAGGTGATGGCTTCTCTATGCTGGTTGCTGACTGATTCACGTATGAATCGCCAAACTAGGAAACCAAAACTACTAAACGCCGGTTGCCTGACTGAACTTTCTCTTTTTATAAAATGAAAACCAACAACCTCATCATCGTCACCGCCGCGTTTGCAGCGGCCCTCACCATCACTGCCTGCAGCAAGAGCGAAACCACCAAGGCGGACGTGACCAAGTCGGACTTGGCTCCAGCGGATAACACCGCCAAAAGCTTAACCGAAAAAGTGGCCGACACCGCCAAGGATGCCGCTGGTAAAGTCACCGATGCAGCCAAGAGCGTCGCGGCCTCGGCAGCGGCCGTTGCCACAAACACGGTTGCAGCCGTTTCCAGTCCATTCACCGACGGTCTTGCCAGCGCGAAGAAAGCCATAGCTGATAAGGATTACAAAGGCGCGCTCGCTGAACTGAACAAGCTTTCCAGCCTGAAACTTTCCGATGAGCAGACCAAAGTGGTGGACGGCCTCAAGGCGGACGTTCAAGCAATGATTTCCAAAGTCACCGGCGGCGCCACCGACGCAGTGAAGGGATTGCTCGGCAAATAATTCTGACCCCCGAAGACAAACCCTAAACCAATCACCAACGAGAAATAATAGTTATGGCACACACATGGAAATTTTTCCGCGCCGGCGGCTTTGACCAGGTCAAATTGGAAACTGGCGCTGATTTGATGAACCTCGACCAGCTCGACCAGAAACTTTGGGTCGCGCTGGCGTGTCCGGCCAAGGGTATTGAATTCTGCTCCAAGACCTCGGCTTTGATCGACACGGATAACGATGGACGTATCCGCGCCAACGAACTCATCGCTGCGATCAAGTGGGCGGGTTCGGTGCTGAAAAATCCCGATGTGCTTGTGAAGGGTGGCGACAGCTTAGCCTTGTCTGAAATCGCCGATGCGTCCCTCCTCGCTTCTGCCAAACAAATTCTCGTCAACCTTGGCAAGAAAGACGCCACCGCGATCACGCTGGCCGACGCTTCTGATGCGAATAAAATTTTCGCGAACACCACATTCAATGGCGACGGCGTCATCATCGCCGAATCCGCTGCGGACGCGGTGACGAAAGCAGTTATCGCTGACATCGGCGCGTGCTTCGGCACGGTGAATGACCGCAGCGGCAAGCCCGGCATTGATCAGGCCAAAGCAGATGCATTCTTCGCTGATCTTGCTGCGTTCGACGCCTGGAGTGCCCAGGGTAGCGCTACCGTGCTGGCTGCTGGTGCCAATACCGGCGCGGCCAACGCTGCCGTCAAAGCCATCAAGTCCAAGGTGGACGACTTTTTCGGTCGCTGCCGTCTCGCCGCTTTTGATCCGCGCACGGTCGCCTCACTGAATCGCACCGAGGCGGAATACGCCGCGATTGCTGGAAAAGATTTATCCATTCACGTGGGTGAAATCGCCAGCTTTCCGCTCGCGCAGATTGCCGCCGGAAAATCGTTGCCGCTCAAAGTCGGCGTGAACCCCGCGCACGCTGCGGCTGTTGCCGACTTGCTCAACAACGCTGTGAAGCCGCTGCTTGGCGACAAGGCGGAATTGAACGAGGCCGATTGGTCCGCGTTGCAAGCCAAGCTTGCCGCGTTCGACGCGTGGAATTCCGGCAAGGCCGGAGCTGCCGTGGAAAAGCTCGGTGGCGCGCGTGTGAAGGAAATTCTCGCCGCCAAGGCGCAGGAAAAAATCAACGCGCTGATCGCTCAAGACAAGGCGCTGGAACCCGAATCCACCTCCATCGCCAACGTGGAAAAACTCGTCCGCTTCGTGCGCGATCTGCACACGCTCTCGGAAAACTTCGTCAACTTTAAAGACCTTTACGATGGCGGCGAACCGGCGGTGTTTCAATGCGGCACGCTGTATCTGGATCAACGTTCCTGTAATCTCTGCATCACCGTGGAAGATGCGGGTAAACATTCGGCGATGGCCGGGCTGTCTGGGGCTTATCTCGCGTATGTGGATTGTGTGCGCAAAGGCAGCGGTGAAAAATTGAGCGTCGTCGCTATTTTCTCACAAGGCGATGACGACAATTTGATGGTTGGCCGGAACGGTGTTTTTTATGACCGAACCGGCAAGGACTTTGATGCGACGATTTCCAAGATTGTCTCTAATCCCATCAGTATCCGTCAGGCGTTTTTTTCGCCCTACAAAAAACTCGTGCGGATGATCGAGGAACTGGCTACCAAGCGCGCCGCTGCCGCTGATGCCGACGCCAACGCCAAATTGCAGGCCTCTGCAACGGCGGCGGTCAATGCCGACCCAAAAGCGCTTCCCGCTCCGCCCGCTCCCAAAAAAATGGATGTTGGTGTCGTGGCTGCCATCGGGGTGGCATTGGGTGCCATCAGCACCGTGTTGGCAACGATTTTCACCAAGGTAGTGGAATTGAACGCCACGCAGAAAATCATGTTGCCTATTATCCTCATTGTCGGCATCTCCGGACCCTCGATGATTCTTGCGTGGTTCAAACTTCGTAAGCGGAACCTGGGACCGATTCTCGACGCCAACGGTTGGGCAGTGAACGCCAAAGCCAAGATTAATATCCCGTTTGGCACTAGCCTGACGGGAATCGCGGCGTTGCCGCCCGGTTCGCAACGCGACCTGGTGGATCCGTTCGCCGAAAAGAAAAGTCCATGGCCGAAACGCATCGTGCTATTAATTTTGCTCTGTCTTGCATTCAAATGGTTGAACGGCGGGCTGGATGCAAATCTGCCTAAGGGACTCAAGCATGACACCTACTTTGAGCATGAAACCCTCTTTCAGCTAAAACAGAAAGTTTCTGAACCGGCGATCAAGGCTGAGGCGGTCGCGACTACGACCAATGCCGCCGCCGCTGTTTCTGTCGCCGCGCCATCCAAATAAATTCCCAAAGCACAAAAGCCCGGACGTTCGCGTCCGGGCTTTTTTATTGGGAACGTTGCTGCAATTTTAGAGCCGCACTGGAATATTCTTCTCCTTCAAAAACTGTTTCACGTCGCCGACGGTGTAGGTGCCGAAGTGAAAAATGCTCGCGGCGAGCACGGCGTCGGCTTTGCCTTCCAACAAAACTTCGGCCATGTGTTCGCGGCTGCCCGCGCCACCACTGGCGACGACGGGCACGCCCACGGCTTCGCTCACGCGTCGCGTGATGACGAGGTCGAACCCAGCCTTGGTGCCGTCTGCATCAATGGAGTTCAACACGATCTCGCCCGCGCCGAGCGACACGGCGCGCTTAGCCCATTCGAGGGCGTCGAGGCCGGTGTCCTTGCGGCCGCCGTGCGAGAACACGCCCCATTTGTCCGGCGCAATTTTCTTTGCATCAATGGACACGACGATGCACTGGCTGCCGAATTTTTCTGCGCCCTGCCGGATGAGTTCCGGATTGGCGATGGCGCTGGAGTTGATGGAAATCTTGTCCGCTCCGGCGCGCAGCATGGTGAACATATCGTCCACGGACTTGATGCCGCCGCCGACGGTAAGGGGCATGAAGCATTGGTCCGCCGCGCGCTCGATGACGTCCACCATCGTGCCGCGGCCGTGCGCCGTAGCGGTGATGTCGAAGAACACCATTTCATCCGCGCCCTGTTCGTTGTAGCGCAGGGCGAGTTCCACGGGGTCGCCGACGTTCTTGAGGCCGCCTTTTTCGGCGACGCCAAATTGGACGCCGCGCGTGACCTGGCCGTCGTGGACGTCGAGACACGGGATGACACGTTTTGCAATCACGGCACAATTAAATGCGGAGTTGCGGCGCGGGGCAAATCATTCCGTAACGGGCGGCGCGATTTAATCTGGCCTCCGCGTGGCAAATTCTGAATTCTTTGCGTTGTGCCGAAGTGGATCAAGTTCATCATCGCCGTCCTGTTGCTGCCCGTTTGCGCGGGTTCAGCGCGGGCGTTGTGGCCGGTGCTGCTCGCAGGTTCCGGAGCGGACACGGTGTGGGTGCCGCTGCTCGGTGGCGCGGCGTGCTGGATCATCATTTTTATTTTGATGCCCAAGCCGATGTGGATTTACGTCTTCGGCCACGAACTGACGCACGCGCTGTGGACATGGTTGTTCGGCGGCGAAGTCAAAAAGATGAAGGTCACTTCGAAGGGCGGACACGTCATCATTTCCAAAACAAATTTCCTTATCGCGCTCGCGCCGTATTTTTTCCCGCTGTATGCGTTGCTGGTCATTGGAGTGTTCGCGCTGGGTAATCTGATCTTTGGTTGGCGTAATTACCAGGTCTGGTTCCATCTGCTGCTGGGCGCGGCGTATGCGTTCCACGTCACGCTGACGTTCCATGTGTTGCAGACGCGGCAGACGGACATCACGTCGCAAGGCTATCTGTTTTCCGGGGTGGTGATTTTTCTGGGCAACGTTCTGACGCTGTTGTTCGGGATTCCGCTGCTCACGCGACGACCGGAATTTTTCAAAATCTTCGGCTTGTGGTGCACGGAAACTGGGAAAGTGTTCAACTGGCTGCACCATTTGTTTTGAGTCGGGAAAATTTGTCATCAATTCAGTCTTGAAATGACCCCGCCTTTGGATTCATCCTGCACGCATGAATTTGGCCGACATCTTGGGACGCGAGCAGATCGTCCCCGAACTCAAAGCAACGAACCGCTGGGAAGCCATTGATGAACTCATCGGCAACCTCGTCGCCACCGGCAAGATTCAGGCCGCCGACCGCGATGCCGTCACCGCCGCCGTCAAGAAACGCGAGACCTCCATGTCCACCGGCATCGGCTTCGGCATCGGCATCCCGCACGCCTCGACGGATTTAATTTTTGAAGTAGTCGGCGCGCTCGGTCGCTCTCGCACCGGCGTGAATTTCGACGCGCTCGACAACCAGCCTGTGAAGCTCGTCATGCTTTTCCTAGTTCCGCAAGGTCAGTTTCAGAAACATCTCCACACGCTCGCCAACATCGCCAAACTTTTGCACAAGGCCGATTTCCGCGAAGCCCTCGAAAAATCCCCCGACGCGAACGCCATGCTCGCCGTCATCCGCGAACACGGGAAGAAATAGTTTTGGTGGGGCGAGACTCCGTCGCGCCAATTCGTTCTGTCAGATTTTATCCGTGTCCATCTGTGCCCATCCGTGGTTAAATCTTCCCCGTGCTACCACACAAACAAATTGAATTTAAACTGCAAGCCGCCGTGCTGGCAGTGTTGCCAGATGCCGATGTCTCCGCCGTGCTTGTCCGTCCGTGCGATCCGAAATTCGGCGACTACCAGAGCAACGCGCTGATGTCGCTCGCTAAGGCGCGGAAACTGAATCCGCGCCAACTTGCCACGGATGTTCTCGCCAAACTTGACCTCGCTGACCTCTGCGAGAAAGTGGAAATCGCCGGCGCGGGCTTCCTGAATTTCCGGCTAAAGAATTCCGTCCTCGTCGAGTCGTTGCAATCCGCTGCTCGCGGTGAGCATCTGTTTTTCGCGAAAGCGTCGACGCCGAAAACCATCGTCATAGATTTCAGTTCGCCGAACGTCGCCAAGCCGATGCACGTCGGCCACATCCGCAGCACCGGCATCGGCGATGCGCTGCAACGCACGTTGCGTTTGCTCGGCCACCGCGTCATCAGCGACAACCACATCGGCGATTGGGGCACGCAGTTCGGAAAACTGTTGCTCGGCTGGAAACAAACTTTAAACCGCTCCGAGCTCGAGCGCGACGCCAGCGTCGAACTCGAACGGCTCTACAAAACCATCAACGCCGAATGCGATGCTAATCCGGCGCGGCTGAAAGAAGCCAAGTCCGAGTTGGTGAAACTCCAGGCGGGCGATGCGGAAAACGTTTCCATCTGGAAAGAGATGATTGCGCTGTCGCAAAAACAGTTTGATGAAATTTACGGCCGGCTTGGCGTAAAATTCGACCACGCGCTTGGCGAAAGTTTTTACAATCCGTGGCTGGGCGAAGTGGTGAGCGACTTGCTCGTAAAAAAAATCGCGCGCGAAAGCGAAGGCGCTGTCGGGATTTTTAGCGACGGTTCTGTGCTGCCGAAGGAAGACGCCTTCCTCGTCAACCGCGATGGCGAATGGATTGCCGATCCCGCGCTCGTCCGCAAGAGCGACGGCGGTTTCAATTATACTACGACAGACTTGGCGACGATTGATTACCGTCTCCAGACGTGGTCGCCCGATGAAATTGTCTATGTTGTGGACGACCGACAGTCCGGGCATTTCAAAAAATTGTTCCTCATCTTTGGACGCTGGAAACCTGACGCGGCGAAAACCACGAAGCTCGTCCATGTCGGTTTTGGAAAAATCATGGGCGATGACGGCAAGCCGTTCAAAACGCGCTCCGGCGACACGGTTAAACTTGGCGACCTACTCGACGAGGCAGAAGAGCGTGCCTTCAAAACTGTCTGTGAAAAGAGCGCAGAGCTTCCTGAGCCACAGCAAAAAGAAATCGCCCGCGTTGTCGGCCTCGGCGCGGTGAAATACGCCGATCTGCTGCCGAACCGCCAGAGCGATTACATTTTTAGTTGGGACAAGATGCTCGCGCTGCAAGGCAACACTGCGCCGTATCTGTTGTATGCATATGCGCGCATCAAGAGCATTTTTCGGAAGGGTGAAGTGCAAAATACGAAAGGTGAAGTGAAGCTGGCCGCGCCGGAAGAGCTTGCGCTCGCAAAGCACTTGATCAACTTCGGCATCACGTTGGAAGCCGTCGCGGAAGAATATCGTCCGAACTATCTGTGTAATTATCTTTTTGAACTGGCGGTTCACTTCTCGCGCTTCTTTGAAAACTGTCCCGTGCTAAAAGCAGACGACGTGGCCACACGCAATTCCCGCCTCGCACTCTGCGATCTGACGGCGCGTGTTTTGAAGCAGGGCTTGGAAACGCTCGGCATCGAAACCGTCGAGCAGATGTGAAAGGGGCGGCAGTCGCCGTTATCTTAATTTCTCGCCCCGCATTTCCGCCTCTGCCATCCTCTGCCAAATGACGCGGACCGAAAAACTTTTAGCGGAACTCATCGCGCTGCCCAGCGTGAATCCCGCCTTCCTGCCGTCACGTCATCCGTTTGCCGGTGAACAGCGTGTCGCGGATTTTCTTGCCGCTACCGCCGCGAATGCCGGGCTGGAGATTGAATTTCAAAATGTCCTGCCGGGGCGTCGTAATCTCATCGCGCGACTGCGGCCAAAAAATAAAATTACCCAGACTATCCTGCTCGCGCCCCACATGGACACGGTGGGTGCGGAGGAAGTAAAATTTATTCCCCGCCGCAAAAACGGACGTCTCTACGGACGCGGCGCGTGCGACACGAAAGGTTCCGTCGCTGCGATGCTCGCGGCGGTGTGCGAACTGGTGAAATCCAAATCGCGTCCGCAGTCCACGGAGATTATTTTTGCCGGATTGATTGACGAAGAACACGCGCAAGCCGGCTCCCGCGCGTTGGCGGCGAGCGGATGGAAGGCTGACCTTGCCATTGTCGGTGAGCCGACGAACTGCTCCGTAGTCACCGCGCATAAAGGCAGCCTGTGGTTGAATCTCGAGACGCGCGGCCTTGCAGCGCATGGCGCGACGCCGCACCTCGGCAAGAACGCCGTGCACGAGATGGCGCGCGTCGTCGATGTGCTAGAGACGGATTACGCGGCTAAGTTGCGGCGTCGGAAACATAAATTGCTCGGCGCAGGCACGGTGAATGTGGGGAAAATTTCCGGCGGCACGCAGCCGAACATCGTGCCGGATGCCTGCGTGATTGAAATTGACCGGCGCACCTTGCCCGGCGAGACGGAGAAATCTGTGGGGGCGGAAATCCACGCGCTGCTGGCTTCGAAAAAATTATCCGCGAAGATTTTCAGCGCCAAGCTCGCGCCGGCGTTGGCGTTAGAGACAGATTTCAAGCTGCCGCTCGTTCAGAAATTTTTGCGGAGCGCGGGGCAGACGCGTCCGGCGGGCGTGGATTATTTTTGCGACGCGGCCATCCTCGCGGCGAGCGGTATACCTAGCGTGGTATTCGGGCCGGGCGACATCGCGCAGGCGCACACGGTGGATGAATGGATTTCACTGGCGCAGCTTGAACACGCGAAAGACATGCTGGTCAGATTTTTCACCTCGCTACCGTAAATTTTCATGAGTTCAACCAAACCAGAAACCGCCCCGACGATTGACCACAAGCCGCATGCGGCATTTTTCCGCCAGAGCGGCTGGCTGATGATCGCGGCCATCGCGGGCGGGTTGCTCACCTTTGGCGTGCATTTTTTGTCGAAGTCAAAATCGGTGAACGCCGAGCAATACGCCGCCTTCATCACGTTGCTGACGCTGGTGATGACGTGTGTGCCGACGTTGCCGTTGCAGATGATTTACGCGCAGCAAACCGCGCTGGCTACGGCAACCGGACGCGAGCGCCAACTGGCCGGCTTCATTCGCATGGGCTGGCTGTTGACCTTTCTCCTGTGGGCGGCCGGCGCAACGCTCGTGGTGATTTTTCAGAAACAAATCGTCGCGGGCTGGCACCTGCCGGATGCAACAGGTTTGCTGGTCACGTTACCGCTAATTTTAGTTTCGCTTTGGTTGCCGATGTTTGGCGGCGTGCTGCAAGGGCGTCAGGATTTTTTCTGGATGGGTTGGTCGCAGATCATCGGCGGTTTCGGGCGCGTGGCCGGCGCGGCGGCGCTGGTGTTGCTGCTGGCGCTCGGCTCGACGGGCATGATGGCGGGCGCGCTGCTCGGCGTGGCGGTGGCGGCGGGCATCAACATCTGGCGTTCACGCGATCTGTGGAGTGGACCTTCGGAAAAATTTGATGCGCGAAAAATTTCGCGGCAGGTCGTGCCGCTGCTGCTGGGCTTCGGTGCGTGTCAGTTCATGTTCACTTCGGACACGCTGTTCGTGAAGGCGCATTTTAACGACGATCAAATGGCACCGTATGGCGCGGTCGGCACACTGTCGCGCGCGTTGCTCTGGCTGGTGTTGCCGCTGGCGGCGGTGATGTTTCCCAAGCTCGTCCACGCGAGTGCGAAGGCGGAGAAGACAAATCTGTTTGGTATCGTGGTTCTCGGCACTGCGATTTTGGCGGCGGGCGGTGCGCTGGGCTTGTGGCTCGTCGGGCCGCTGCTGGTGAAATTCATGGCCAAGGCCAGCTTCGTTCCGGAGGCCATCAAACTCATTCCCTGGTATGCGGGCGCGATGATTCCGCTGGCGCTGGCGAACGTGATGGTGAACGACCTGCTCGCTCGCGAACGTTACGGCGTGGTTCCGTGGATGGTGGCGCTCGCCGTCGGCTACGGCTTCACGCTACCGTGGATGCTGAATCACTTTCCGGGACGCATCGAAGTCGCGCTGCAAACGCTTGGTGCATTCAACCTGCTGCTGTTTGCAATTTGCGCGTGGTTCACCTGGGGCATCGGCCAAAAAGCGCAAACGAAAATGGAAAATAGCTGATGGAATACGGCTATGGCGGCGTGCGGAAAGTTTTTTCCATCCTCCAGTCTCAACCTTCCGTGCTGGTTTTATTTTTTAGACGCTGACAGCGGCGCGGGCGCGCGCAACTTCCGATAAACCCACGCTTCCAGCGGACGCAGCGGGCGGAGCAGTTTGTAGAAAGGCGTATAAATCAGCCGCACCCGCACCACCGAGAGAAACATCGCCAGCGAATTGCGGAACAGCGACGCCGTCACCTTCGAGCCGACGATGTCTGTCCATTCAATCGGCACTTCTTTGATTTGAAAACCCGCGCGTTTGATGGCCACCAGCAGATTCACATCGAACGCCAGGTCCGCGATGCGTAGGGAGCCGTGGATTTTTTCCACCGCCGCGCGGCGCATCAGCTTGCACGGGCATTGCGTATCCTTGATGTGCAGCCAGAAAAGGATTTCCACCACGAGATGAAAACAGCGGCTAACAATTTGGCGAAATTTCGGCTGCGCCTTCACCAAAATGCTTCCCGGCAGCCAGCGCGAACCAATCACGCAATCCGCCTTCTCCAGATACGGGAGCAATTGCACCACCGCCGCCGGGCCGGTCGCGCCGTCGGCGTCCACGTAGCCGATGACATCCGCGTTGCCGGCGAGCTTGAGACCCTCGATGAGCGCGCCGCCCTTGCCGATGGGCGCGGGGAAATCCATCCAGTTCACGGCGGGAAAATCCTTGGCCACGCTTTGCACCACGCCGAGGGTGTTATCCTTGCAACCGTTCAAAACGACGACGAGCTGGAATTTGCCGGAATAATTTTTCTGAAAGAAATCCGCGTAGAGGCGCAGCACCGGTTCGATGCGCGCTTCTTCATTGTAAGCCGGGATGAGGAGCAACAGGCTTGGGGCAGACACGCGCAGAGTTTCAAGTTTCAACCGCCAAGTTTCAAGTTTTCAGTTCGCGGGCGGCACACGCGGGCTTGACGTTCAAGTTTTAGCGCGGCGATAGCCGAAGAGCAAGATGCCCAGCGCAGCCAAGGCCAGTGTGCTGGGTTCGGGGACGGGTGTGGTGGAGAATTGGATGTTATCAAGAATTGCTCTTCCGGTTGTGGTGAACAGCAATTCTCCGGTTTGCCCCGCATAAGGTGAAATGGCAGCTCCGTAGATGGTGTAGTTTGCAGTGCTGCCAATCGTATTTACAGTCAGTGGATTTCCAGCGAAGGTTACCAGAGTAGTGTTAGCAATTTGCCCCCAAAAAACTAGTGAAGCGGCCATTGTCGGGATTTGTCCGACCTGCCCAATGGCTGAGTTAGTGCCGAACGCATGCATACTTGGACCAAGCAAATATGCCGTATATTTGCCTTGAACAGGCAAAGGAATTGGGCTGTAAATCGTGCTGTTGGTGCCTTGGATTGTTACCCATGGTTCGTCAAGGGTTTGATCGTTAAAAATAACTTGGTCGGCAGGAATTTCCTGCTTATTGATGTAGCTTGTCCAACTAGAAATTATTGCATTGTAAGTATCTCCCCCTGGATATTGATTGGTGATGATGGTGATTTTTTCAAAATTTAGGTTGAGAAACCCCTGCGCGAAGCCATGCAGGTTTCCGATGAGTAAGAGGGCAGCCGAGAGGATGGCAGCGGAACGTTTCATCAGTGTGGCAACCTTAGGGCGGGTATCCGGCAATGTCTAGTCGGTTTTGGCAAAAACAGCGCCCTTCGTTGCCAGAGGCCGCTGCGGGTTTGGATGGTTGGGCGGGCAGTCCTCTGCCCGCCGCCGAGCGCGCAGAGTGACGCGCCCTACCCAGATTCCGCCACCCATCCACCAAACGATGGCAAAAAGCTCCATTTTTCGATTGGTGGGCTAAAGACCTCATTTTCAGCCAGTTTTGGCAGATTTTGCCGTGGAGGAATCCGTTCACCCCGCGGTGGCGTCAGAATCCTCCACGGTGGCGTCGCGTGCCACTGCGGTGGCGCGGGAATCCGCTGCGGTGGCGTGCCGTGCCACTCGGGTGGCATGGGAATCCTCCGCGGAGGCATGGCGTCACCCCGCGGGGTGGCCGGAATCCTCTTCGGGGTGACGGCGTGCCGCCGTGGGGGCGTGGGAATTCCCCTCGGGTTGGCCAGAATCCTCCAGAGGGTGATGGAAAGTTCCTGCGGGGTGGCGTGATTTCCGCGAAGGTTTCCGGCTTCCTCGCCCCCAAGGGGGAGAGGGGACAGGATCAAACCCCGCCATCAGTCAAAACTTCCTGGAGCGCTCTCACGGCGGCGGTGAGTTGCGCGCGGGAAATCGTCAGCGGGGGGGTGAAGCTGATGATGTTGCCGTGCTCGCCTTCCGGTAGAAAAATATATCCGCGATGCAGCAGTTTCTTGATGGCGTCCAAAGCGATCTGCGTCGCAGGCTTGCCATCCGGCAACGTCAGTTCCACACCGACCATCAAACCGAGGCCGCGCGCAGAAACGAGGATGGAGGATGGAAACTGGGCGATGGAAAGTTGTCGGAGTAATTCTGCGCCAAGCTCGGCACTGCGCTTCGGCAGGTTCAGTTTTTTAATTTCAGTGATTTGCGCCAGCGCCATCGCGCAGCCGACGGGATGGCCGAGGAAGGTGCTGGTGTGGATGGCCTCGCCCTTCGAGGCCGGCCACGCGGCGTCCATGATGTCCGCGCGCCCGACGCAGGCGGAAAGCGGAAAGCCGCCGGTGAGCGCCTTGCCGAGGCAGATCAAATCGGGAACGATTTTAGAATGTTCGCACGCGAACCATTTTCCCGTGCGGCCAAAGCCGGTGTAAATCTCATCGAGGATGAGCAGCGCGCCGTGTTCGTCGCACAACTTGCGGAGCAGCGGGAGAAATTCCGGCGGCGGAACGTTGGTGCCGCCGCGCGCTTGAATCGGCTCGACTAGAATCGCGCCAATTTTTTCGCGCCGAAAAATCTGGCGGATTTTTTTCTCCACCTCGTAGCAGCCGACGTGAGTCGGCTCTAACTTGGTTTTCGATTTAGAATGAGCCTCCTCACGTCGGCTGCTACGAGATAAAACGGGGAACGGCACGAAGTGGCCGAACTCACGGAGCTGTGAGCGGAACGGACTGCGGAAATGTTCGCGATGCGTGGCGTTCAACGCGCCGTAGCCGAGGCCGTGATAGCCACCTCCGAATGCGATGATGCCGCGTTTGCCTGTCGCGAGAACGGCTGTCTTGAGCGCGGCTTCCACGGCTTCAAAGCCGGAACTGCCGAAGATGACTTTGCCGGAAGTTTTATTCCAACGTCTGAAGGTGAGTTCGCTTAATTTTTTCGCAAGCCGCGCTTTGAGCGCGTGCGGATGCACATCGCCCATCGCGTGCAGGAGTTTGCCCATCTGCTGCTGGCCGGCTTTGACGACGTTAGGGCTCGCGTGCCCCGCCGCCGCGACACCGAACGCGGCAGTGAGGTCTAGATATTTTTTGCCTTCCGCATCCCAGACGTTCACACCCTTGGCTCGCTCCCAGACGATCGGCCACGAACCATCGGGCTCGGTGAATAGGATGTTACGCGATTCGTAGTCGCGCAGGAGTTGGAGGGTTTGCTTGGTGGTCATTTCAAACACCTCGCTGCTCCGGCGGCCAGATGATTTTGTGCTGCTGGATCTGGAAGCGCACGGGCAACGCGTCGGCGATTATTTTTTCGGCGAGCTGCTGGCGCGTGATGGGCGTAAGACCGGCGGGAACTGCTTTCAATACCTTGCTCTGCTGCGCAGCCGCAAGCGGATGCACCCATGAAAAGAGCAGGGGGCAGATCGCATCCAGCTTGTGCGCGGCAATCTGCTGCTTGGCCCAGTCGTAATCCTCCTGCGTGCCGATGACGAATTTAATTTCGTCGGTGGCTTTCAGGTGCTGGATGTTTTCAAAGCGGTTGCGCGCCACTTCACCGCTGGCCGGACATTTCAAATCCATGATGCGATGGACGCGCGGGTCGATTTGCGAAATGTCATGCGCACCGCTGGTTTCAATGAGCACCGTGAATCCGTCCTCGCAAAGCGATTTCATCAGCGGGATGGAATTTTTCTGGAGCAATGGTTCGCCGCCGGTCAGTTCAACGAGAGGCAACTTGTAGCAGCCGACGTGAGTCAGCTCTGACTGATTTTGAGGGGCAAGTTTGAGCCGACTCACGTCGGCTGCTACAGGATGAGAAAATGGCGCAGCCTGCCGTTTCACTTCCGCTAGAATTTCTTCCAGCGTTTTCTTTTTCCCTTCGGTGAAAGCGTAGGCGGTGTCGCAGTAGGAACAGCGGAGGTCGCAGGCGGTGAGCCGGATGAAAATGCACGGCAGCCCGGCGAAGGTGCTTTCCCCTTGCAGGCTCAGGTAGATTTCGTTGACGACGAGCGATTCAGACACGCAGAAAAGCTACGCGCAACCGGCGGAATTAAACAGGATTTTCCGCCAGCGGAGCGCCGCTTAAGCTTTGAACTGCAACACCGCCTCGACACAACGGGCGCAAATGGTCGGATGCGCGGCGTTCTGGCCGATGTCCATTTCCCAATGCCAGCAGCGCTCGCATTTTTGGCCGTCAGCTTTGGAAACAGAGCAAGCTGTCGGATTTTGATTATGCTCAAACTGAATCTGAGAAACATTGACCAGCTCTCTAAAATCGACTGGAGACTGCTCGACAGTTTTTGCAATGGAATCGGGCGTCACAGAGACAATAATCTTCGCTTCGAGGGCCTTCCCGATCAGCTTGGCTTTCCGGCTGGCTTCTAATTCGGGCAAAACCATTTTACGCAATGCCAATATGGCATCCCACTGGAACGTTTCATAGTCTTCGAGAGTGAAGTTGAGCGACTTCCAATTCGCTTCATGCACCGAGCCGGTCGGTTTGCCGGGAATAAATTCCCACGCTTCGTCCGCCGTGTAGGCGAGAATCGGCGCGAGCATCTGGCACAGGCCGGTCACGAGGTGATGCAACGCGGTCTGTGTGGAGCGACGTCGCAGTGAATTCGCTGGGTCGGTGTAGCAGCGGTCTTTGATGACGTCGTGGTAGATGGACGACAGTTCCACCGCCACAAACTGGCTGAGCTTCTGATAGACGACGTGGAATTCGCTCTTGTCGTAAGCCGCGATGACTTCCGCTTCCATCTTTGAGAACTCACCGAGAATCCAGCGGTCGAGGCCGGTCAGCTTGTCATCGGCCACCGTATGCTGCGCGGGATCGAAGTCGTAGAGGTTCGAGAGCTGGTAGCGCAACGCGTTGCGGATGCCGCGATACGTCTCACCAACCTTGTTGATGCGCTCCTCGCTCACGACAATGTCGTTGCGGAAATCCTGCGAAGCGACCCACAGGCGCACGACGTCCGCGCCGTATTTCTTCACGTAGGCTTCGGCGGTCTGCGGTTTCTCGTAGCCGCCTTGCTTGCTCTTGGAAATTTTTTCGCGGTCGGCATCCACC
>CAINDH010000288.1 GCA_903847285.1 uncultured Verrucomicrobia subdivision 3 bacterium
CCGGTCTGTATCCCGCGATTCACGTCGGTCGCGCGTGGTTTGATTGGTATATGTTTCCCGTGCCGAACTCCAACGGCAACTGGCCGCAGTTCAAATCGCCGCTGATGTGGGACGTGTTCGCGGTGAATACTTATTTGATGGTCTCCTCGCTCTTCTGGTTCATGGGCATGATTCCCGATTTCGCCGTGTTTCGTGATCGCGCAACGACGCGTTTGCGGAAAGGAATTTTTACCATCCTTGCGATGGGCTGGACGGGTTCCGCGTGGCAGTGGCATAACTACGAAAAAGCCTACACGGTTCTCTGCGGCTTGTGCACCTTGCTGGTGTTCACCGTGAGTTCCATTGTCGGTCTCGACTTCTGCACGTCGCAGCTCGCGGGTTGGCACGCGACGATTTTCCCGCTCTACTTCGTCATCGGCGCGGTGTTCTGCGGCTTCGGCATGATGCTGGTGCTGATGATTCCGCTACGCAAGGCGTGCGGTTTGGAAAACATCATCACGATGAGCCACATTGACAAAGTCGCAAAACTCACGCTCGTTAGCGGCTTGATCATCAATTACATCTACTTGATTGAAATTTTCATCGCGTGGTATAGCGGCGATCCGTATGAGCGTTGGGTGTTCGGCCATCGCTTCTTTGGGCAAAATTACATGGTGTTCGGCTGGATGCTTATCATCATCAACGTGCTGATGACACAACTGCTGTGGTTCAAAAAAGTCCGCTCGAATCTCGTGGTGTTGTTCATCATTGGGTTGTTCATCAACGTTGGTATGTGGAGCGAACGTTTCGTCATCGTCATCGGCTCGCTGAACCAGGATTTCTTGCCGGCCAACTGGGCAAAGTATCATCCGACGATTTGGGACGTGGGTCTGTTCATCGGCACGCTCGGCGCGTTTTTCATGCTGTATCTGCTGTTCGTGAAATTCCTGCCGATGATTGCAATTTCTGAAGTCAAAGGCGCGACACCGCAAGGCGACCCGCATCATCCGCTCGGCGGTGCGAAGAAAGGGGGCCACTGATGAGCGACAAGATATACGGCCTCATGGCTGAATTCCAAACGCCCGGCGATCTGCTGCGCGCGGGAGAAAAGCTTCGCGCCGAAGGCTATAATCGTTGGGAAGCGTTCACTCCGTTTCCGATTCATGGTCTCGACAAGGTGATGGGTTTTAAAAACTCCCTCGTCGGTTGGGTGGCACTCTGTGGTGGCGCCTTTATGTTCGCCCAGATATTCGGCCTTATCTGGTTCACAAACGCTTTCGATTATCCCGTGATGGTCGGCGGCAAACCGTTGTTCAGCGCGCCGATGACCTTCGTGCCGTCCTACATCATGATGATCATGGGCGCAGCCGGTGGCGCGCTCATCGGAATGATTGCCTTCAACCAGTTTCCGCGTCTGCATCATCCGCTATTGTTCAAGAAACGTTTTGAAGGCGCGTCGCGCGACAAATTTATCATCGTGGTCGGCGCGAAGGACGAAAAATTCTGCGTGACCCAGACGAAGGCGCTGCTCGAATCGCTTGGCGGCGCGCACGTTGACATTGTGGAGGACCAGGAATGATTCGCATCATCCTATCAATCGTTTTGGTCGGCCTCGCCATCGGCGTGGCGGGCTTCGGCACGCTCGGCTTGCAGGGCAAAATGTCGCGCCAGCCGCCAACGGAATTATTTCCCGACATGGATCGTCAGGCCAAATTGCGCCCGATGGAACCAAATCATTTTTATGCGAATGGTATCAGTTCGCAATTGCCGCCGGCTGGAACAATTGCTCGCAGCGAAGCCATTCAAACCGCTAACGGCGCGGTTTATCGTTTTGAAGATTCACCGTTCAACACCGGACACCTTGCCGGCTCGACGAACTACGTTGAAAGCAATCCGTTGGTCGTGAATCTAGAACTTATCCAGCGCGGGCGGGAACGCTTTGACATTTATTGTGCGCCTTGCCACGGAAAATCGGGTGACGGCAATGGTATTACGAAAAAATTGAACGTCATGCCGACGGTGGCGAACCTACATGACAAGCGTCTCATAGAAATGACCGACGGTGAAATTTTCAACACCATCACGCATGGCAAGAGCACGATGGGCGCGGTTGGCCCGCTGATTCCGGCGGAAGACCGTTGGGCGGTCGTGGCGTATCTCCGTGCGCTACAATTAAGCTGGCTCGGGACAAAGGACGATTTAACGCCCGCGCAGAAGGCGGTCCTAAAATAATTTTATGAGTTTGCCGTCATCCAACCAACCGACGCCTGCGCTGAAAAGTGCGTTACCCGGCGCGATGCTTGTCATCGGCGCTGTGTTGACGGTCATCGGCTTGTTGGCCAGCATCAGTCACAATGGCGGAAAAGAATTCGGCTTTGCGTGGCTATTGTGCTTCATGTTTTATTACAGCGTCGCCCTCGGCGCATTGTTTCTCGTTCTCGTGCATCACCTGACCGACGCTGGTTGGTCGGTCGGCATCCGTCGCTTCTGCGAACACCTCGCGTCGCTGCTGTTTCCGTGGCTGGCAATTTTATTTTTGCCCATTGGATTTCTCGCTCCACAAATTTATTCGTGGCTCGCGGAAAGTCCGGCCACGAATAATTTGATTGCCGCGCGCCAGCCGGTGTTCAGCAACTTCGGCTTTTGGGTTACGTCGGGAATTTTCTTTGCAATGTGGTGGTTGCTCACCTCGCGCTTGAGTTCGCTCTCATTGAAGCAGGACGAAACCGGCTCCGCTCAATACACGCACAAGATGCGCTTCCATGCCGGTTGGGGCATCGTGGCTTTCGCGCTGGTGCTGACTTTCTCCGCTGCGTTGTGGATGAAGTCGCTGCAATACCAATGGTTCTCCGCGATGTATGGCGTTTATTTCTTCGCCAGTAGCGTGTGGGCTGGGCTGGCATTTGTTTACGTCATTGCCGTCGTATTGCTGCGGCAGGGAATTTTGACGCCAGTGCTTAAACAGAATTATTTCTATTTCATCGGTGTGCTGCTGCTCGGCTTCACGTTGCTCTCGGCTTATACCGAGTTCGCGCAATACTTTGTCGTCTGGAACGCTAACGTGCCGGAAGAAACGTTTTGGTATCTCATCCGCGAGCAGGGCGGTTGGTGGTGGTTGAGCATGTCGCTCATCGTTGGTAAATTTTTCGTCCCGTTTTTTGCGTTGCTGCCGGTGCACACGAAAACAAATTTCAAAGTTCTTATCCCGGTGTGCGTGCTCATTGCTATCATGCATTTTGCCGACCTCGCGTTCAACATTCTGCCTGCGTGGCATCCGGGTGGCCATCATGTGAAATGGCTGTTCCTGCACGTCGGTTGCCTGTTGTTCATGGGTGGACTGCTTGGAAAACTCTTCATCAAGAAATTCAATGCCCACCCGCCTTATCCGCAGCGCGACCCGCGACTGCTCGAAGCGATGGGTATCAGCCAAAACATCGTCAACGATCTCGTTGAGGCAAACAAGGCAGGTGCCAAATGATGACTCCCGAACAATCCCGCAATTCGTCCGGCGCTGCCGTTGGTTTCATCATCGCCATCGTTTTGTTCGTGGCGATTGGTGTTGCTGCCAAGCTGCTCATCGCTGCCCCAGCCATAGATGCTGACCGCGCAGCCGAACGCAGCCAGGCGTTCGCGGAGATTTCTGTTGCCGAGGAGAAATCCTTGAACACAGTCGCCGTGATCGACAACCAACGGGGCATCGTGCGCCTGCCGATTGAAACCGCGATGGAACTCGCCGCGCAGAAGTGGGCGAACCCGTCAGCCGCCCGCGCTGATTTGAAATCTCGCGCCGAAAAAGCCTCTGCGCCGGTGAAAGCTATTTCCTTTGAATGAACCCCGCTGAAAACAATTCAGTCTGCTCCGCGAAAATTGACGCTTCGTGCCGCGTGCCGCTGCTCGTGCTATTCAACGGCGCAGCGTTGTGGCTCATCCTCGGCGTAGTCTTTTCACTCATCGCGTCGCTGACGTTTCATAAGCCGGAGATGTTTGCGAACTGCTCGTGCCTAACCTACGGTCACGCCGTCACGATTGCCAATGATCTGCTAGTCTATGGCTTCGCCATACCCGCTGCGCTGGGTGTGATCCTCTGGATTTTTGCTCGTCTAAGTCAGGCGGAACTTGTTCTACCCATCGTGCCCGTCGCCGCCGCGCATCTGTGGCATCTCGGTGTGTTTGTCGGCGTCGTAGGAATTCTCTCTGGCAATTCCACTGGCTTCACTTGGTTGGAATTTCCCCGCGCCAGCGCGATGCTGCTCGGTGTTTCATTCGTCCTCGTCGCCGTGAGCGCCGTTGCCACTTTTGCCCAGCGCAAGGAACGCGAGCTGTATCCTTCGCACTGGTTTCTGCTCGCCGCGCTGCTCTGGTTCCCGTGGATTTACTCAACTGCAAATTTATTCCTCGGCTCCACACATCCTGTGCGCGGCGTTGCTCAGCCGATCATCAACTGGTGGTTCGCAAATAATTTAATTTTCGTCTGGCTGGCTCTCGTTGGTCTCGGCGTGGCATTTTATTTCCTGCCGAAAATTTCCAATCGGCCGCTCAATAGCCGTTTCTACGCGCTCTTCGCTTTTTGGACTTTGATCCTGTTTGGAACATGGCTCGGCATTCCCGCTGGGGCGCCTGTTCCCGCTTGGTTGCCGACCATCAGCTCGTTCGCGTCGCTGCTACTAATTATTCCCATCCTCGCCGTAGCCGTGTTGCTGAAAAATATTTTGTGCGGCGCTAACGTCAAATGCTTCGGCGGCAACTTTTGTTATCTGCGTTTCGGCAGCGTGATGTTTCTCGTGTCTGCCGTGATGTTGGCCGCCATCGGTTGCCCCAAATATAGCCGCGTTTTAGAGTTTACCTGGATTGGGCAGGCGCAAATCCAACTGCAAATCCTCGGCTTCGCCATGATGATCCTGCTCGGTGCGATTTACGAAATCCTGCCGCGCATCATGGGCACGGAACTGCCGTTCAAGAAACTTGTCCCAGTGCAATTCTTCTGCTCATTGTTTGGAGTCGCGTTGTTTGTCATCCCGCTTGCTATCGCTGGGGCAAAGCAGGGACACGCCGATTTTGATCCGGCTGCCGCGAAATTCTGGCTGATGATTAGCACGGGCGGATTACTGCTGCTGCTACTCGGTTCGTTCGCGCTGCTGCTGAATTCTTTTGGCATGACGCTCAAATGGAAAGTCGGCCTCGTCAAAACGGTGATCGCCGCTGTGACTGCACCGCTCCCGAACACGGAGGTGAAATCGTGAAAAATGGTTTCGGAGTTTTCTTCGCTGTTGTCGTCGCGCTCGGTTTGTCGTGGGCAGGATTCGTCGTCGCGCCCGCCATCCAGCTTGGCACGGCCAAACGCACGAGTGTTCTTGGAACAGGTGACAACTGGCCGTTACAACGCACCGGCGAGGCCACGCTTGGCGAACAAATTTACCGCGCCAACGGCTGCGTTGCTTGTCACACGATGCAAATCCGTCAGGATGGCGTTGCTTGCGAAGTCACACTGGCCAAGGCTGGGAAAAATCCAGATGCAGTTAGTAACCTGCTCTCCACCCTGAAACTTTCCGGCCTGACTAAAGAAGATGCCGATGCTGCAGTTGAAAAAATTGCTGCCGCCGGTGGTAAAGCTGAAACCCGCGTTGTTCCGGTCGGAGCTGACATCACACGCGGATGGGGTGTGCGCCAGAGCGTGGCAGCGGATTATCTTTATGGCGCGCCGGTGCAATTCGGCACGCTCCGCGTCGGGCCTGACTTGGCGAACCTCGGCGGTCGTATGGCCGATGCAAACTGGCATTTGGTTCATCTCTATGCACCGGGTATCGTCAAGGGTTCGGCGATGCCGTCCTACAAGTTTTTGTTTGAAGTCCGCAAAGTGGGTTCCGCCCAATCCAACGACGTTTTGAACCTGCCCAAAGAATTCGCCCCTGCCGAAGGCTATGAAGTCGTGCCCAAGTTGGAAGCGAAACAATTAGTGGCTTACCTGTTGAGCCTGCACGCAGACGTGCCGCTGTATGAAGCGCCGTTTACGCCCGCGACCAAACCTTGAACGACGATGAGTGAAGAAAATAAATCCTGTTCCCTCCCGTCCAGCGCCGAACCCACGGCAACGCGTTCGACTGTGCCGATGTGGATCATCGTGGTGACACTGGTGCTAGTATTCATCGGATTTGTTTTCTTCGACCGACACAGCGGATGGTTTAATGCGAAGGTTTATGCCCCATACGCTTCCGTAGAAAAAGTAGATGCTTACCAGCCCGGCACCGGCCCGAACCCGATGATTGCCGGTAAAAAAAATTACGAAATGTTCTGTGCCTCTTGCCACGGCAGCGATGGTGCGGGCAAAGTAGGTCAGGCACCGCCGCTCGCAGGTTCGGAACTCGTCTTAGGCAAAGGCGTTCATCGCCTGGCCATGATTCCGCTGCAAGGACTGGCTGGGCCGATTAAGGTCATGGGCAAGGATTGGAATATGATCATGGCTCCAATGGGTGCCGCGCTTCCCGAAGCCGATTTAGCAGCCGTGCTGACCTACATGAGAAATTCTTGGGGCAATAAAGCTAGCGAAGTCACTGCTGATGACATCAAAGCCATCAAGGCTGAAATCGGCACACACCCGTTGCCCATACCTGGCGAAAAGCTGATGACGATGCCGGAATAATTTCCTGAATGCCGGCTTTGGTATCCGAATCATTTAGTTCTCGATTTAATTTCTAAAATCGCCCAGTGCGCATGTTCGGCAATCAGCGGCTCGTGGTCGCTGGCAGCTGCAGCCAAGGCCGGCAACGCCGATTCATCACCGACATTTCCCAACGCCACACAAACGTTCCGTAAAAAACCGCTCCGCTTCGTTCGCAGGATGGGCGAATTTCTAAAGCGCGATTTGAATTGCGCGGCATCCAGCGAAAGCAATTCAACCAAGTCCGGTGACGATAAATCGCCGCGCGCTTGCGGCTTCATTAAGTTTCCATCGCGGGCAAATTTATTCCACGGACAAACGGCGAGGCAGTCATCGCAGCCATAGATTCGATTGCCGATGGCTCGGCGCAATTCTACGGGGATGGCGCCTTTCAATTCAATCGTCAGATAAGAGATGCACTTGCGCGCGTCCAGTTGGAACGGTGCAGTGATGGCGTTTGTCGGGCAAGCCGTGAGGCAGCGCGAGCAACTACCGCAATGATTTTTCTCAGGCTCGTCCGACTCCAATTCCGTCGTCGTCAAAATTTCAGAAAGGAAAATCCAGTTGCCGAGTTTGCGGCTGATGAGGTTCGTGTGTTTACCCACGAAGCCCAGTCCGGCGCGCTGCGCGAAATCGCGTTCCAGAATCGGCCCAGTGTCCACATACCAGAGTGAGCGGGAATTTACGCCACCCAGTCCATCGACAAATTTTGCCAGTGCCATCAGCTTTTCGCCAAGCACATCATGGTAATCCGCGTATTGTGCGTAACGCGCGACTACACCAGTTCCGCTGTCAGGTTTCCGGTTTTCGATTTCCGATTTGTGATAACTTGTCGCCAGCATGATGACGCTTTTCGCGCCCGGCAAAACCAGCTGAGGTTCCGTGCGTTTCTCTGCATTGCGCTCCAGCCATTGCATTTCGCCGTGGTTTTTTTGCGCGAGCCAGTCTTGAAATTTGCCTGCAGTCGCGGGCGCGGCGGCAGTGGTGAAGCGGCAGTCATCGAAGCCAAGCTCCAAAGCGCGCTGGCGGATGGCATGCTTCATTTTTTAACCCGCGTGGCCAGTTTGAATTGCAGCACAATTTGCTGGGCGACTTCGCGCGGCGAGCGTAAATCTGTATTTACTAGCACATCCGCCTGTTTGTAAAACGGCTCGCGCGCTGCCAGCAGGCAGCGGATTTTCTTTTGTGGATCGGGATCATGGAGCAGGGGACGGTGCGACTGGTGCCGCACCCGTTCCCAGATTTTTTCTGGCGAAGCCCAAAGACAGACAGTGAGCGAAAACATTTTCAGGTTTTTCAAATTATCGCCAAATGCCGGCAGGCCGCCGCCGGTGGAAATGACGGTCTTGGTGCGGTGTGATAATTCCCGGATGGTTCGCTGCTCCAACTCGCGGAAAGCGGGTTCGCCTTCCCGCGCGAAAATGTCTGCGATGGTGCGTCCGGTGCTGGATTGAATGACTTCATCCGTGTCGAGAAATTCAAAGTGCAGATGCTCGGCAACGACGCGTCCCACGGAAGTCTTGCCCGCACCCATGAAACCGATGAGCGCAATGTTCTGCAAGTTTCGTTCGCCGTGCATGACGGGAGTTTCAAGTTTCAGGTTTCAGGTTTCAAGTTTTCATATTAGATTTTCGCCATGCCGTTGCCGCCGTTTATTCTCGCCTCCACCTCGCCCCGCCGCGCGGAACTGCTCTCGCTGCTGCCGGTCAAGTTCACCGTCGTTGCCAGCGATGCCACGGAGGTCGCCCACGGACACCTCACGCCGCTCGAAGTCTGTCAGCTCAACGCTCATCGTAAAGCCCGAGCTGTTGCAAAAAAAAATCCCGGCGCGCTTGTGCTCGGGGCAGACACGTTGGTGTTCCTCGGGGGTGAAATTTTCGGTAAACCGCGTCATTTGGCGGATGCAGAACGGATGCTGTCAAAATTACAGGGGTGCAAACATCAAGTTGTCACCGGCGTGAGCCTCATCCACCTGCACACCCGCCGGGAAAAAATTTTTGCTGTCAGCACCGATGTGCTGTTTCATCCGCTCACCCGGGCGCAGATAAAATATTATCTCTCCAAAATGAACCCTCTCGACAAAGCTGGGTCTTACGCCATCCAAGAGCGTGGTGAACTCCTCATTGCCGAAATTTCCGGTTCATTCAGCAATGTCGTCGGCTTGCCAGTCGAGCGCTTAAGTGAAGAACTAAATTGCTGGTAGCGCCCGGTTGCTTTCAAGATTGTCAACCGGGTAAAAAAAAGGCATTAAAAAGCCCATGAAACATAATTCCTATTTCGAAGGTAAAGTTCAAAGTCTCGCTATCAATACTGCGGAAGGTCCGGCGACTGTAGGCGTCATTGAGCCGGGCAAATATAGTTTTGGCACCGATTGCGAGGAGCATATGCACATCGTCGCCGGGACGCTCAAGGCCAAGCTGCCCGCTGGCGATTGGAACAGCTATGGCAAGGGGCAGTTTTTCGTTGTGCCCAAGGGCGTAAAATTTGAGGTTGAAGCCGTGGGCGATGTCTCCTACCTCTGCTATTACAAACGCTGAACAAATTTTTTTGCACTGCCGGTCGAAAGCTTTTTCGACCGGCATTTTTTTTGAGGCAGCGAACACGTTTTACACTGTCAGCTTTGCTGGTATATTGCCGACCTTGTGAATAGCCAAAAGCGTCAACGCGTTGTTTGTGGTATGAGTGGAGGAGTTGATTCCTCCGCCACCGCTGCGCTTTTGATTGAGCAAGGCTACGAAGTCATCGGCATCACGCTGAAACTCTGGCCGCAAGATTGTGTGAACCGTGCGGAAGATAAATGCTGCGGCCCGCAGGCGGTTACAGATGCACGCTCAGTCTGTGACAAACTTGATGTTCCGTATTACCTCGTGGATGAGTCGGCTGATTTTCAGAAGCACGTCATCCAATACTTCGCCGACGAATACAAGGCCGGTCGCACCCCGAATCCGTGTGTGATGTGCAATCAAAATTTAAAATTTGGCCGGCTCATTGATCGCGCGGACCAGCTTGGCGCGGAGTTTATTGCCACGGGACATTTTGCGCGCGTGGAAAAAAGCGCGGATGGTTCCCGATACCTGCTCAAGCGCGGACGCGACTCGCGCAAAGACCAGAGTTATTTCCTGTTCTCACTGCGTCAGGATCAGTTGGCGCGAATTGTTTTCCCGCTCGGCGAAAAAACCAAGAGTGACACGCGCGAAGTGGCGCGGCACTGCAATCTCAAGACCGCCGACAAAGAAGAGAGCATGGAAATCTGTTTCGTGTCGGATAATAATTACGGCGGCTTTCTTCAGTCTGCGAACTTGGTGCAAAAGCATCGCGGCGACATCGTAGACGTTCATGGCCACGTCCTTGGGCAGCATGATGGCATAGAATTTTACACCATCGGCCAGCGCAAAGGGTTGGGCATCACGACCGCCAAGCCGGTGTATGTGGTGGAACTTGACCCCGAAACCAATCGCGTGATGGTGGGCGACGAATCGGCGCTCGACCGTGATGAATTCATGGCCGACCGCTGCAGCTGGCATCCGTTTGAAACGCTGACCGGGCCAATTGAAGTGACGGCCAAGATTCGCTACAACCATCCCGGCGCTGCCGCCACGGTGACGCCGCTGGACGGCAATCGTGTAAAAGTGAAGCTTCACGCACCCGCCCGCGCCATCACTCCAGGTCAGGCTGCGGTGTTCTATCAGGATGATTTGGTCGTGGGCGGCGGCTGGATTACACGATGATTTCTCTGCAGAATGCAACAGCGACCCCGTGGCCTGTTTTCGAGTTAGTAAACCCGGCAGTTGGAAGTCAGCGTTTCAATTCAAGCTGGTTGTAACCGGTAAATTTTTTTACCGTCTGTCTTGGCACAACCAAGACTTTAACCATGAAACTCAAAAACCTTTTCCTCCTCGCAATTATGTCCGCCACCTTCGCCGTCACCTCATCCGCGGTCGCCGCCGACTCCCTCTACGACATCCCGTTGAAGGACATTGACGGCAAAGACACCGCGCTCAAGGCTTACAAAGGCGAGGTCATGCTCATCGTGAACGTCGCCTCGCACTGCGGTTTCACCAAGCAATACACGGCCCTCGAAGCGCTCAATAAAAAATACGGCGTGCAAGGGCTCGTCGTTTGTGGCTTTCCGTGTAACCAGTTCGGCGGGCAGGAGCCGGGCGCGGCGGCGGACATCAAGGAATTTTGCACCAGCAAATATAGCGTCACGTTCCCAATGTTTGAGAAGCTGGAAGTGAACGGCGATAAACGCCATCCACTTTACACAGCGCTGGCGGGAACCAACTCGCCGTTCGCGGGCAACATCAAATGGAACTTCACCAAGTTCCTCATCGGACGTGATGGCAAAATTTTGAACCGCTTCGGTTCAATGACCAAGCCAGACTCCGAGGAGGTCACCAAGGCGATTGAAGCTGCGCTCGCGGCAAAATAATTTCCATGAAGACGCTTGTCTGCCGTGCCTTGTTTGCTTTCATCCTGCTAGCACCGCTGCCCCTCGCGCTGGCCGATGGCACGAATCACAACTTCGCAAAGTGGGAGCAGGCGATCTCCGCATTTGAGCGGATGGATGCGACAAATCCGCCGGCCAAGGGCTGTGTGGTGTTCATCGGTTCTTCAACCGTGGCACGCTGGAAAAGTTTGGCTGAAGATTTTCCCGGCGTGCCAGTGGCGAACCGTGGTTTTGGTGGCTCGGAGATTGTGGACTCCGCACACTTCGCACCAAGGGTCGTTTTCCCGTATGAACCCAAAGTGGTCGTGCTTCGCGCGGGCGGCAATGATCTGTGGGCTAGCAACTCGGTGGAGAAGGTGTTCGCCGACTATAAAGATTTTGTCGCCACGGTTCATAATAAGCTGCCGGATGCGAAGATTGTTTTCATTTCGTTAAGCCCCAGCCTTGCGCGCTGGTCACAGCACGAAAAGGAAAAGGGATTGAACGCGCTTATCGCGGAAGACATGCGCGGGAAAGCTTATCTGCAATACATCGAGACCTACGACGTGCCGCTCGGAGTAGACGGCCTTCCGCGCGCGGAATTGTTCGTGGCCGACAAGCTGCACTTCAACGCGGAGGGTTACAAGCTGTTCGCCGCCCGCATTCGCCCGCAGTTGGCCAAGTAATCACTTCGTCTGCGGTGTGGTTTCAATGACTTTCTTGTGCTCCAACTTTTCCAGCTTGGGCGTAATGACGGCTTGGCAATAGGGCGCATTGGAATTCCCCTCGTAGTAACTTTGATGATAATCCTCGGCGGGGTAAAATTTCTTGAGCGGCGTAATCTCCGTCACGATGGGACTGCGGAAATCCGCTTGCGCCGCGAGCTTGGCCTTTTCCGCCTGCAACGTCTGTTTCTCGTCGTGAGAGAAAATTACAGAACGATATTGTGTGCCCTCGTCCGCGCCTTGGCGGTTCAATGTTGTCGGGTCGTGCGCTTGCCAGAAAACCGCTAGCAGTTTCTCGTAGGAAACCTTCGCCGGATCAAAAACAATCTGCGTCACCTCCGCGTGGCCGGTCATGCCGCTACAAACGTCACGGTAAGTTGGGTTTTCGGTTTTGCCGCCCGCATAGCCGCTGCTCACGGAAATCACGCCCGGCAGCCGCACATATACGGCTTCCATGCACCAGAAGCAGCCGCCACCGAACGTGGCGGTTTCAGTTTTATTCGTATTCATAATTTTGTTCGTCTGCGCGCTCGCGGTGAAGTTAACCGTCCCCGCTAGCAGCAAGATGGAAAATAGTTTATTCATTTGTTTAACGTTCGTCGCACAGGATTGGAGAACCTTACTTCCAAACTGTTCAATCAAACTTTCAACCGGTTACCCGTTCGGGATGATTCCGGGTATAGCCCAGCCAGAATTGCATGATTCCAAATTCAGGCGACTCGCTGCAGATTTTCCAAAGCTGCCGATTCAGTGGTAGCATCGCAGCCTCGACTCCGGAAGACTGATACCAGTTTTCAAAACTGTCCAGCTTTTCCCAGTGTGGTTCAATCAGGTTTCGTGCACCTTCAAAAATTTCCAAGACTTCTATCGCCTCCAATTCACGCAAGCCGCGAGTGGTCTCGGTGCAAAATTCACGGTGCGGGTAATTGTGAAAATGCCAGCCGAGGTCGTTGATGGCCATGCTTACGTCCAGCCGGTGGGTCGCGGCCATCGCCCGGAGTCCGTCCGGCAGCCGGCGGATGGCTTTAACCAAAGCGTCGCAGTCGATTTGTTGACCCAAGCGTTGTTCCAGTTCCGCTGACAATAGACCAAACAACTCCTTGTCGGACTTGCTCACGACAATTTGTTGAACGGTCAAAGGCATTTTCAAAAACAAATCACCGTCAACTTCTTCGGCCCGTGAGCGCCTAGAACCAGAATGCGTTCGATGTCGCCTGTGCGACTGGGACCGGTGATGAACGAAATCATGCTGGGATAATTGTCTGCGTATTTTTTCTTCAGTAACTCAAAGGCGGCGGGCAAATCGGCGACCAGTTGCTCGCGCCGTGCCAGCACGACATGATGCGGCGGCAGCACCGAAAGCGCTCGTCCGCCCGCGCTGCGGTTCGTCACCAGCACTGAGCCGGTCTGTGCAATGAGCGCATCGCACTCGCTGATGCCTGCGTCGCATTGCTCCAGTGCCGCCACGTCGTAAGCGCGGTCAGTGCGGAGCAGGGGCAAGTTTAACGGCGGGCAGATGGCATTCGTCAAATCGCCAGTGTGGCCGGCCACGCGCCGCCAGTTTTCCCTGTCGCGCAGGGCAACAATGGCTGCCCGCGCTTCTTCAACGGAATTAAGCAGTTGAAAATTGGTCTTTAACTCGGCGGAATTCTTGGCGAATAATGCAAGCTGTTCATCGGTGGCATTTCCGACGAGCGGCAGCCACCTACGGGGCGTTGAAATTTTTGGATCAAACGTGGGCTGGCTCGGAACATGACCTTGAGGGCCGGGAACGTGCGCCTCAACTTTCAACGCCTCACGGATGCGCCCCAAAATTTTTTCACGTTCAGTCATTTGCGGTTCCTCCACCAGTCCTTGAATGATTCCTGCGCCAGCGGCGGCAGTTCACGTGACTGCGTCCACGGCTTCACTGGGTCGAGCGGCGTGCGATGCAGCAATTTTTGCAGCGGTTGGAATATTCCGCCGAGTTCCATACCGAATTTCCAAAGACCCGGACGACTCGCGCCGAAGGCAAACAACTTGAAAGCTACTTTCTCGCTCATCGTGGGTTTTTGCTTCACCGCGTTGCGCCGGTTGTGCAGTAGGTGATGATGCAAATCAATTTTCACCGGGCACGTTTCCGTGCAGGCACCACACAGCGAGCTTGCGCCGGAAAGATGTTTCCAATCCTGTAAGCCGCGCAGATGCGGCGTGATCACGGAACCGACCGGCCCACTATAAGTCGTGCCATAAGTGTGGCCGCCGACGTTACGGAAAATCGGGCAGACGTTCAGGCACGCGCCGCAGCGGATGCAAGAGAGCGCATCTCGCTGCTCCGCGTCGGCGAGCAGTTCGGTGCGATGATTATCCAGCAGCACGACGTGCCATTCCTCCGGGCCATCTGTCTCGCCGGGCTGGCGCGGCCCGCCATACATCGTATTGTAGCAAGTGAGTTGCTGACCAGTTCCCATCGTTGCGAGCATTGGCAGAAACAGCGCGAGATCCTCCAGCTTCGGTAAAATCTTTTCAATGCCGATGAGTGAGATCATCGTCTTTGGCAGGGCAGCGGTAAGGCGTGCGTTACCTTCGTTTTCCGTGATGGAAATCATTCCTGTCTCGGCGATGGCAAAATTTGCACCGGTGATGCCGATGTCCGCAGTGAGATACTTCGAACGCAACGCGCGGCGCGCGGCCATCGTGAGTTCCTCCGGGTCGTTGGAATAATTTTTGTCGCCCTCTAGTTCTCGCTGGAACAAATCCCGAATCTCATCGCGCGTCAGGTGCATCGAGGGAAACACGATGTGATACGGCGCTTCCTTGCGAAGTTGCACGATGAGTTCGCCCAAATCCGACTCGACAACTTTTAATCCAACTTCTTCCAGCGCGTCATTCAGATGAATTTCCTCGCTCGTCATCGCCTTGGACTTGATGACGGACTTCGCCTTTTTATCGGCGACAATCTGCAAAACAATTTCCCGCGCCTGCGCCGCGTTGCTGGCCCAATGCACCTTCGTTCCGCGCGCCTCAATTTTGGCGACAAACTCTTCCAGATATTTATCAAGATGATTAACCGCTTCCCATTTTGTCTCGGCGGCAAGCTGGCGCGCACCCTGCCAGTCCTGAAACGACGCTTTGCGTTTATCGCGGACGATCTCGTAATTACTCAACGCCGTGCGGATGATTTTGCGATGCCGCAAATCTTTCGACATCACGCTGGCGGCGGTCTTGAATTGGGAAACGAAGCTGCTCATTTCTGGTTCAACACTTCCGCGAGGGAAATAGTTTTTAGTGGACTGCCCTGCCGCGACAGCAAACCTTGGATGTGCATCAGGCAACTCGAATCATTGGATACGATGTATTCGGCGCTCGTCTCTGCAGCGGAGGCGCACTTTACTTCCCCCATCGCAGTGGAAATCATCGGGAACTTCGTGGCGAAAGTGCCGCCGAAGCCGCAGCATGTTTCCGCTTCTTTCATCTCAACCAGTTCCAGACCGGCGACGTTGGCAAGCAATGCGCGTGGTGATTTTTTTACGCCCAGTTCGCGCAAGCCATGGCAACCGTCGTGGAACGTGACCTTGTGCGGAAATGTTGCGCCGAGATTTGTGACGCCGAGTTTGCTTACGAGAAAATCAGAAAACTCCCACGTCTTCGCCGCGACTTTCTTCGCGAGTTCTTCCTGTGGTGTCTTAGCGAAGAGTTCGGGATAAAACTTTTTCACCATCGCGCCGCAAGAACCGGAGCCGACAACCACGGCATCCGTGCCGTCGAGTGATGGCAGGATTTTTCCAGCGACGGCGCGCGCCTCGTCCCAATAGCCGGAGTTGAACGGCGGCTGGCCGCAGCAGGTGAGATTTTCCGGGCAGTCGACCGTGTGTCCGAGCCGTTCTAAAATCTCGACCATGCTGATGCCCGCGCGTGGAAATAGCGCGTCCACAAAGCAGGGGATGAAAAGCGTGACGGTCACGCGGAAAATTTAACCGCGAACGACTTGAAAGACACGCAAAGAAATCGTGTCGGAAAAATCAAAACAAAAAATTATTTTGACACTGACGACTTCTCATCCAGTTCGAGTCGCAGGTAGTCATACATGATTCCCGACGTGAGACCGCCAGCCGGGATGGTCAGTTCCAGAGTATTTGTCCCCGCTTTCATGATCCCGGCGTCAAATGTTAGGTCGCGTTCGCACCACGAGCCGCCGATGCCGTCGCGGCTGATGGTGGCGTTGTAGGTGAGGTTGCTCACGGTGCCGATGGATTGGCCGTTTATGTCGCCCCAAAGACTGCGCGTGCTGATACCGCAAATCGCCAGTCGTAAAATTGCTTTGCCTACCGGCGCGTTGGTGAGATTGAAGATAACCGCCCACGTTGTGCCGTCGCCGCGTCCGGTGCCGGTGGTGTTATTCGTGTCAGTGTTGTAGGGAATCTGCTCGAAGAACCAGTCTTTGTGGAAATCGCTTTTGCCGATAACGTAATTCACATCGAGCGGGAAAAGTTTCGGGTATTGCATATACCAGCCCCAGTGAAAATACTCGTCGCCCTTGAAAAATTCCGACGCGTTATGACTGGGAATGCCGATGTCCCAAAGCTGTTTGCCGTAGCGCAACGGCTGCCAATCCAGTTTGCCGAGCGACTGTTCTTTTTCGGCGTTGACGGCCACATTGCTCACAGCTAGTTCGCCCAGCACGCCATCGGCGATGGCGTGGAGTGTGTAATTTCCGGCGCGCACGTTCGGGATGGAAAAATTTCCGTCGTCATCTCCGCGCACCCAGAACTGGTAATTCCGCGCATCATTCTGCCACTCGACAATGCGCGGCAGGCCGAAGCCTCGGGCACCGTTCGTTCCGAAGCGTGCAAATCGGTTGGTGAAACTTGCAGGCAGATTGGTGCGTGAGACAAAATCATTCGTGCCGCTGGCAAAATTATTTTGGTTGGTCATTACGGCTTCATCGTCACCGCCGCCGGCAAGTCCGAAACCGCCGACGCCGCGTCTGCCGCCAAAGCCGGGCCGAATCGGACGCGGGACAAATGCCGGTTCGTAATCCGGCGCAGTCAAGCCGACAAGCAGGTTTTTCATTTTCAAACCGGGCGCTTGCGGATCGTTAAGAACAATTTTCCCACTAACCGTCGCGCGTTCATCTTTGTGCGGATAGTCCACGCCGTTTACCCAGTCGAACGGCCACGCTTTCGCTTCTTTGTCTGCTTGCGCGAGTGCGTCGTGCCAAATGGCGTTGGGGTTTTCGCCGGAGTTGCAGTAGATCTGAAACGGTCCGATGACTTTAGTCCACGCGTCGTTCGTGCCGATGTTGCAGATGCTCCCGCCGTAGTGGCTGCTGCGCCAGTAGTTCAACAGCGTCGGAGGGGCTGGGGCGTTGAGGGCGTTCGTGTTGAACGTCGCGTCGCGGTGCGAGGAAAGTTCAAACTTGGTCGGTCCGCCGCTCAAATATTCCACGCTCGGGTTGACGAGCCAGAGGCCGATTTTCTTTTCACTGCTCGACCAGCCCCACGCGCGCACGTCGAACTGGTTCGCAGAGTAATCGTATTTGTGCTCGACCTGGCCCTTATAGATGCCGGTGTTCATGCGGCGCATTTCTTTGCCATTCATCACCGTGCCATGATTCCAGTCGTAGGCGGAAATCAATTTCATGTTCCGGTTCGCGTCCACCGTCATCCAGTCGAAGATGTCGTCATTCAACTTCATACAGAAACGCGCCTCGCCGACGGAGGTTGCGGGATAGTTGGTCGGATGCGAAAAAATACAATAGGTGTGCACGCCGGAATCACCGCGACCAAGAGCGTAACGGATTTCAATGTCCGCGATCACGCCGCCGCCCGGTCCGCTGCCCATCGGATTTCCGCCGGAAATTCCCTTAACGGAAATCTCGCCACGTTCGCCGCCGTTCGCCTTCGGGTCAATCGTGACGAGTGGAACGATTTTTCCCGCTCGCGCCGTGTTGTGCGACCAATAGCCTTCTTGTCGCCCGGATTCAGTATCGAGCAGTTCGATTTTTTTGAATTCAAGCGAAAGCAAATCGCCGGAGTGCTTTGAGACGCCCGCGGTGACGATGCCGTTGGCGAGCGTGTAGGAAGTTTCATCTTCTGAAATTGCGACCACTGGTGCAGCGTGAATGAATGTGGGGAGCAAAATGGCAAAGGCCACGGCGGCCAGCTTAGGAAATGTCATCATGGGTTGGTGGCTTCGCATTCAGGCTAGACGGGCAGGGCGGCAGCGCAGTTACAGTTGATTTTTCCATTGATGAATGAATGGCTTCGTTGACTTTACCTGGCTGTCCATCCAACAATCTTCCCGGTTGTTTCAATACTATGAAGGCAAATTTATTACTTGGTGGGCTGCTGTTAGCGCTCGTGGTCAGCTGTAAGCAGGAGCCGTCGCCAGTGGCACCGGCGGCAGATAAGCCAGCGGCGAAATCTTACGACGTGCGCGGCATCATTCTTGGACTGGCGACGAATGGACACACCGCCACCATCAAGCACGAGAAAATTCCCGGCTATATGTCGGCGATGACGATGGATCTCTCGGTGCGAAATACAAACGAACTCGCCGGGCTTGCACCGAATGACGAAATCACGTTCAAGCTGATGGTCGCGGAAGACGACGACTGGATTGAGGGCGTTAAGTTTGTAGCACACCACGTCAGCGAGGTGACGGATCATGCTTTTACATTTCACGTCCCGACTCAGGAACTCAAGCCGGGCGAAGTGCTTCCAGATTACGAGTTTCTTGGCGAGGATGAAAAAGTTTTTCGGCTCACGGATTTTTCCGGCCGCGCGGTTGCGTTCACATTTTTTTTTACGACCTGCCCGCTGCCGGAGTTCTGTCCGCGTATGAACAAAAATTTGGCCGAGGCGAGGAAGATTCTCTTGGCTGATACGAACGCGCCGGCGAACTGGGAATTGCTTTCCATCTCCTTCGATTCGGCCGTGGATCAGCCGGACTTGCTCGGCAGCTACGGCAGTTTTTATCGCGGTCAGGACACGAACCGCTGGCTGTTCGCCGTCGCTTCCACGAACACCCTCGTGGAACTAGCGCCGAAGGTGGACCTGCGTTTCTGGCGGGAGGGCGGATCCATTTCGCACAATTTGCGCACAGTGGTGCTGGACGGTCAGCGAAAAATCTTCAAGCAGTTTGACGGCAATGACTGGACCGCGCAGCAATTGGCGGAGGCGATTGTCGCGGCGGCGCGACAGAAGTGACGAATCACCTTCGCTCACGCCGACGGATACAGGCCGGAAGATTTTTCGGTTGAGCCGTGGTGGGTTGGGGTTGCAATGGGCACGGATATAGCAACGGTTTGGTTCGCCTTGCCCGCAAAGCGCAGCACGTTCACGACGGGATGGCCGGAGCTCCAGAGTTCTTCCAACATTTTTTCTGCGCCGTCACCGATGATGCGCACGACGCACACCGGCAATTCATCGTGCTTGGTCCAGATGAGACTGCGAACTTTCAGCCGGTGACGCTTGGAAAGTTTTCCGATCAGTTCAAAAACATCTTCGCCCAGCGTCACGTCGAAGGTGATGCGCGCGCCTTTTTCGTCCGAGCCAAATAAACTGGCGAACGCACGGAAAATATCCGATTCGGTGATGATGCCGACGATTTTCCCCTCACGCAGCACGGGGAGCGAACCGATTTTGTGCGCGCACATCAGCACGGCGGCTTCCTCGATGGGCGAGTTGGGCGTGGTGGTGAGTGGGCGCGCGTTCATGATTTGTGCCACGGTCGTGGTGGTGAGCCGTGCATCCGTGGCTTCGATGGCAAATGGATTCACATTCGGCGGAAAGGCGTGGATGACGTCTTTCGCCGAAACGATGCCAAGCAGGCGCGGGCCGTCCGCATAATTTTCCACGACGAGCAGACGGCGAACTCTGCGTTCCGCCATCAATTTCGCCGCTTCCGTTGCGGACGTATCCGGCGTTACCGACGAAGCGGTGCGGGACATCCACATACTGACATTCATACGGTTTTATCGGCGGAAACTTGAAAGACTGCAGTTCAAGACGAGCTTGTCCGGTGCATTTGCGCTTTTTCCAACGGCCTAACTTTAATAAACTGCCACCATGAATTTGACCGAACAAATGACGCAGTTGGCAAAATCAGCCAAGGCCGCGTCGCGCGAACTTGCCAAGCTGACGACGGCGGAGAAAAATTCCTGCCTGCTCGCCATGGCAGCCGCGCTAGAGAAAAACGTCGCGGCCATCAAAGCCGCCAACGCTCTCGACATGGAATTTGGCGCGAGCCACGGCCTTTCCGCTGCGATGCTTGACCGTCTGATGTTGGACGACAAACGCATCGCCAGCATGGCGCAAGGGTTGCGCGAAGTCGCCGCGTTGCCTGATCCGGTTGGAAAAATTCTCGACGAGCGCTCACGTCCTAACGGACTCAAGCTGCAAAAAATTTCCACGCCCATCGGTGTCGTCGTCATCATCTACGAATCTCGCCCCAATGTGACGGCGGACGCCGCGAGCCTGTGTTTCAAATCCGGCAACGCCACGATTCTGCGCGGTGGCAAGGAGGCGTTAAACTCAAATCAACTCATCGCCAAGACCATGATTGACGCGGGTAAACTCGCGCATAAAAATTTCCCCGAACACGCGATTCAGGTTGTGCCCATCGCCGACCGCGAGGCGATTCCAGTTTTGCTTTCGCTCACGCAATACGTTGACCTCTGTATGCCGCGCGGTGGCGAGAGCCTCATCCGCGCCGTAGCCGAGTGCAGCAAAGTTCCCGTCATCAAACACTACAAAGGCGTGTGCCACGTCTACGTGGATGCCGCCGCTGATTTGAAGATGGCGGAGGAAATTGTGATGAACGCCAAAGTGCAGCGCCCCTCCGCCTGCAACGCTATGGAAACTCTGCTCGTGGACAAAACTGTGGTGGAAAAATTTCTCCCGACGATGGCGCAGCGGCTCGCCGATAAAAAAGTCGAGCTGCGTTGCGACGCGGAAAGCTTTGCCCAGCTTTCTAAGCTGAAAATTCAAGATTCAAAATTCAAGACTGCTTCCGAGCAAGACTGGTTCACCGAATACGTGGACTATGTGTTGAACGTGCGCGTGGTGGATGGCCTGCAAGCCGCGATTGACCACATCAACTTTTACGGCTCTGCCCACTCGGACAGCATCATCACGGCGAACGCAGCTCACGCAAAACAATTCCTCGCCGAAGTGGACTCGGCGGCGGTGTATTGGAACGCCAGCACGCGTTTCACCGACGGCGGCGAGTTCGGCATGGGCGCGGAGATCGGCATCAGCACCGACAAAATCGGCGCACGCGGTCCGATGGGCTTGCAAGAATTGACCAGCTACAAATGGCTCGGCTTCGGCAGTGGTCAGGTGCGGGGCTGACCCTTTTTATTCCGGCGGCTTAATTTGAACCGGCTCGTTCGTGGTGTTTGGCAGCAGCGTTGTTTCCACCGGTGTGTTTGTGTTCGTTAGCGAATTCGTCAGTGTTAACGGAGCTTCCACATTTTCCACCCGGTTCGTGGCGGCAGACCAATCGGCTTGCTCGGTGAGGTTTGAAATCACCGAGCTGCGCCAATCGCCTTCCGGCAGGGATTCAGCCAGCGTCATGGCGCGGGGAAAATCTTTTTTGGCCAGTTCACCGATGCAGGTTGTCAGCGCATTGGTTTTAGATTCGGAGTCTGGCTGGGATTGCGCCCAGCTCAAAACGGCATCGGGCTGCTGCTTCACCCAAACCGTGAGGATGGCATCGAGCATCGCGTCTCCCTGATCTTGATCGGGAATCGTTTGTCGCTGCTCGATGGCTTGCACGGGATCAATGGTTGCCCAGCGCTGGAACAGCAGTTTGTAAATCACTTCGTCAGGCGTAGGTTGCAACTCATTCAACCGGGTCAGCGTGTTGGTCAAGTTGTCAGAGGCCAACGCGGGAATAATTTTCTCCATGGCCCGTTGCCGGGAATCGGTGTTGGTCAGCTGGCAACTCCAGTCGAAGGCGGCGGGCCAATTCGTCTTCATCCAAACGTCCAGCAAGGTCGCTTGAAAATGGCTACGCTGCTGGTCGTCTAAAATGATGGCAGAGGATTTCAGGGTGTCGGAAATTTCCGCTATCGAAATTCGCGCGGCCAGAGCGTCAAGACTGTGGAGACGATTCTCGTCCTGCTCGGCGCCGCCGATTTTTTGCAGCACCTGCCGAATCTGGTCTTGATCCAACCCGCCCGGTGCGAGTTCAAATTTACCGGCGGCTTCCGCCATCGCCTTAGACAAGTTGTCCTGCGCTTGGCTGGCAAGTGCACGTTGCCGCATGAGATTCCGGGTCGCCAGCCCAGCCGCCAACGAGGCCAGCACCGCAAGGATCGCAAAAACTTTGGTTAGTCGACGCGCTGTCTGGATTTTGGTCTGACTTTCCTGAACTTGATTGCGAGCGGCGTCAATCTGGCTTTTAGCGTCGCGCGTCTGACTCTGAATTTCCTCGGCCTTACTTTGCGCTTCGCGGGTTTGATTTTGTGCCGCCAAGATTTTGCTTTGGGCATCGAGAACTTGCTGGCGGGCTTCCTCAAGCTGACTTTGCGCGGCGCGGGCTTGGTTCTGAAATTCCTGGACCTGGCTTTCAGCTGTTAAAAACTTATCGCGCGACTCTTGGGCTTCCAGGCGAACCGCTTCGAGCTGGCTCTGTGCGTTCTGCGCTTGGTTCTGCACTTCCAGCAACCGGGTTTGCGCTGCTTGAATCTGCGGAGTTTCGTCAGGAGCGGCTGGTGGCAGGTTTTGGATCTCCAGAATTTTGTTCTGGGCCACGTGAGCTTGCTGGCGGGCTTCCTCCAGTTGGTTCTGGGCTTCGCGCGTCTGCTGCTGGGCTTCCAAAACTTTACTTTCGGCCGCGAGCGCGCGGCTGCGGACTTCTTCCAATTGAGTTTGCGTCTCGCGAACTTTGTTTTGAAATTCTTGAAGTTGTCTTTGGGTTTCGCGCACCTGATTCTGGGCTTCCAAGGCTCGGTTCTGCGCTTCCTCAATTTGCTGGTGAACTTCGCGTGGTAGATTTTGTTTCTCCAACGCCTGGTTCTGCGCCTCGCGGGTTTGACGCTGGGCTTCCTCCAATTGATGACGAGTCGCCGCGACTTGCTGGAGCGCTTCCTTGGCCTGATGTTTCGCTTCGGCGAAGTCAAAGAAGTGACGCTTTTGTTCGCGCAACCACAGCCCGTTGAATCCGACTCCGATCAGCAAGGCGATGAGTTGGATTTTGGCCATCTCCAGATCGGCTTCGGCCTGGCGCTGATCGTTTGCCAAAATTTCCCGCTGCTCGAAGCCGTGCCGGGCATCCACGAAAATAAATTTTCCCGCGTGCCGCGTGGTATCAAGCGTTCCGTCCGGTAGCACCGGATGACGTAGCGCCGGCACAAAACATTCGTCCGCGGGTGACCGGTGGCCCTCGCTGGCATTCGGTTCGCCGGCAATGACGACGGGTAAAATATTTTTGCTGCGCCCGAGTTGCTTGTAGTAACGCACGGCTTCATTCACCCACAGGCTCTGAGCCGAACGGGGCGAACTGATGACGACGAGGCAGGTGGATTGTTCCAAGGCCTGACGACTCTCCGTGCTCAATGTAGCATCCTCGGAGCGTTCCGATTCATCCTGGAAAATGGGTTCAATCCGTTCGGGAATGACTTCGCCGCGTCCATTGATCTGCCCGATGAATTCCGCTGGAATAGAAAACGTCTTCAGCGCAGCGTGCAGCCAATCGCCCCAACAGCGGTGGCTCGCCACCGGTGCGCCTGCGCGTTGCTCACGATTGTCCTGCGCGCTGTAACTGAGGAACGCTGAATATTTTTTTTCGTTATCGGTCATAAGGGCGCGGCGGATTTATTGCGATTCGAGTCCCGCGCGGTCGGCCAGAATAAGTTCTTTGAGAAGAAAATCAATTCTGCGCCGACACATTGCGGGATTATGTCTTCAACAAACTTTGTCCGCCGATGACGCCGATTTTCGCAGATGGGGAAAAACCAATCTGCGGACATCTGTGAAATCTTCGGAAGAAGTCTCCCTGAGTATAATCACTAAGCATTGCCTAAACAGCCCTAGTTTGCCCAGCCCGTCCGCTGATTGGCGCGTGAAGAATCCTATCTAGAACTTAAACTTTCCTAGTCATTTCCCTTCATTTATGTGGCTCTAATTCTAAAATAGAGCCGCAAACTCATTGTTCACTCGCTAGGAAACGCCGTCCAATGACTAGAATCTTTCAGGTATATGGCTCTACTTTTTTATTAGCCCCACAGACTTATCGTCCACTTGCTATTCTCCTTCGTTCCTATGTCTCTTATTTCTTATTAGAGCCATAGACACATCATCTACTAACTAGCGATTGACAGCTTTGTGGCTCTATTCTAATAATAGAGCCATGTTTGTTTTCCGCGCTGCATGGTTTTCTTTGGGTTTTATCCAGGAAACCGTGTGTTTTGACTGAAATTGGACCCGGCACAGGGGTTTTTCCCTGCGCCATCACTGGAGAACCCGTTATGACCCGTTACAAACTCGACTTCCGAAACAAGAACCACCTCGACCAGCTCGCCATGTTCGAGAAAATCATCACCAGCCTCGACGCACTACCAGCGGATCAGCGGGAAGACGCTTACTTGGAGGAGTTGCGAGCGGTGACGACAGCCGCCCGTGCCAGCCACCTGCGCATCGGGACGCTCCGCAGCGAGTTGAAGTCGGAACTTAGCAAGCGTAAGACGTTGTTTGAGACGGGTCGGAAGTCCGCCAATCGCGCGGGCGTAGGCGCGCTGTTGAAAACCGGAATGCGCGACGCCGCGAACATTCTCGCCGTTGGTCTGGACTTGCACGCGTCCACCAAGAAGCCGGTGGGCGTGCCAGATGCGCCGATGAATCTCCGCGCCGTGCCGACTGACGGCGAAGGCGAGGCGCAACTCCGCTGGCAACGCACCGTGCGGCGTTGCGCGTTTGAAGTGCAGTGGCATACCGACCCGCCGGAGGCCGATCACTGGCATCAAGAAGACACTTGCTTCAAGCAAAAGTGTTTGGTGAAAGGCTTGGTGAGCGGCGGCAAATACTGGTTCCGCGTCCGCGCCACCAACGCCCACGGCCAAAGCGCGTGGAGCAACCACGCGCCGGTCAGGGTGAAGTGAGGTTATTTAGAACGATTAGTCCTACCGACTTCGGGCGGCGTTCTAGTGGATTCATTTAGTCCATTCTAAATCATTTTCTGGTGTCATAACCCGAGTCCTCAGAGCATTTTGTCCCTGTTAGGGGTCATCAACTCCGCTTTCCGGGTTTTCTGGGTTTCTCATGGGCGGAAGCGGAGTTGATGTTTATAAAAGTAATTTAGGGGGCCATTCGGGTCTAAGTTTGAGATGCATTAAATAATGGCTGATGATGAAACGAAAACCTTCGATCCACCAAAAACAAATTCGGTTTTTCACATTTTTATTCGGGGCTTTTTTTATCCTTTTGTTTGCTGGTTTTCTATGGCTGTTGAATCGCTTATCCCTTTCTATTTTATAGATATTTGGTTTTGAAAGGATGAAACTAAATAGATATGCAGCAGTAGAAAATAATTTATCGCTGTGGAAAGTTCTTGTTGGCAGGGGTATTTTCAATCTCTTTCGTTTTCCTAGCACCCGACGCTTCTAAGCAGATGAACGGAGGATTTTTGAAGGCGGTCACCCGGTCAACCTGGACCAAATTATCGGAAGTCCCCGCCGCTTGGTGCGGATTCAAGATCATATAGTTCAGCTTTGGATCATTCCGGGTCATCGATTGTTGGGGAACTTTTCTGACGGTAGTCGGCTGCCAGCGGCTCGCGTAGGCGACCTTTCTGGTCCATGTGCTGTCTGACGTGCTATTTTTGATGGAACTTATTATTTTTTCAAAGCGTTGCTCTGAACCTTTGCACGAACTAAAATTTTGCAGACCTATTGCCTATGACAAAAAAAAATTGGCAGCCAGCGCCACGCCGGACCTACTCTGAACGAAAATCGCCGCCAGCGACTTGGATTCCATCCCTCTCGGATAATCACGCAGATGGATTTTGGCGGAGTGAAGAAAGGTATCGCTCAGTAGTAACGGCGATGACGGAGGGCATGGTCATGCAGGCGTCTGATGGGACTATTCTAGATTGCAATGAACAGGCCACGCGGATCCTTGGACTGACGCGAAACCAGATCCTCGGCAAAACTTCGCGTGATCCCGATTGGAGGGCTGTGCGCGAGGATGGCAGCCATTTCCCCGGCGAAGAACACCCCGCCATGATCGCGTTAAAAACTGGCCGACCTTGTCGGCAAGTAGTGATGGGCTTACATCTTCCTAAGGGCGGAAAGCGTTGGCTGAACATCAACGCGGAACCGCTTTACCATGCCAAAGGTTCCAAACCGTATGGTGTAGTTGTGACGTTCACTGACATTACCGAGCGCAAGCTGGCCGAGGAATGCTTGCGGAATAATGAGGAACAATACCGGGCGTTGTTTGCGAACATGCAAAACGGATTCGCGCATTGTCAGATGATGTTCGATCGGGCCGGGCAGGCGGTGGATTTTATTTATCTCAAGGTCAACGCCGCGTTCACCCGAATGACCGGTTTGAAGAACGTTGTCGGCCGGCGGGTCACCGAAATCATTCCCGGCATCCGCAAAGCGCATCCGGAATTATTCGAAACCTATGCGCGGGTGACCCGCACCGGTCAACCGGAACAATTTGCGTTTGAATTCAAACCGCTGGGGCTCTTGTTGCAAATAGCGGTGTATCGCCCGCAGCCGGGGCATTTCGCCGCCGTTTTCGAAAATGTCACCGAACGCAAGCGGGCTGAAAGGATGCTGTCGCAAAGCGAGGAGCGCTTCCGCGCCATCGCGGAGTTTTCGCCCGACATCATTAGCATCTTTGACCGCCAGGGACGCATCACTTTCAACTCCGCGGCCGCAAGAAAAATCCACGGGTATAAATCCGGAGAACTGGAAAAACACACCACGTTTGATCTCATCCATCCGGAGGATCGCGCCGCAGTCGCGGCCGCTTTTGGCCGGTTGGTCGATAATCAAGATCCGGTGGCTTGGATTCAAGTTGGCAGTGCGACAGACTTGGCGTGTGAAATATCATCGATTAAGTGTTGAGGAACGATATGAAATTGCTGCCATGCGGCAACAGAAAATGGGTGTTGCGGAGATGGCGGAGCATCTTGGGCGGCATC
>CAINDH010000289.1 GCA_903847285.1 uncultured Verrucomicrobia subdivision 3 bacterium
CTATGAAAGCAGGAGAGAGTTTGGCTTGGTCTGGGTAGAATTGAGCTGCTGATTCGTTACAGGTTCGTGGCTTTTGGAAGTATCTAAGCGATTCAATACTATGGATATTTGATTCGTTCATGATGGTTTCTTAAGGTTGTCCAGTTACTATAGTTTCCGGTTCATTCATTTCGATATATTCAAAAGGCTGTTCCATGAGCTCTTTCAAAGTCTCACGATGCACCTCATGGTTCTTTTTTCTGACACCAATGAAGTTCTTGGATCTTGAGTCGAGATTGCCTTTAGCGTGCATTTTTTGGCGATCGGTAGTGACGTGTGCATATCCAAGAACTAGGTCGGTGGTCTGGGAGTTGAGAGATTGAGCAAGTTTTCGGTTGTTGTGCAGAGCTTTGGCCCAGGCTAAGTCATATGCTTTGACTACGTTGATTGGCTTGAACATGTAGCGGAGGTGGTGGAAGAGGCTGCGTTGAGTCTTGATTGCGTCGACTTTGATATTGGGCGTTAAAGGCTGATCGAACCTAGAGTAAAGATGCTGCGTCACGAGATGCTTTAGTTTTGCGACCGTATCTCTAGTAATTGCACTGGCTTCGATTATGCAGTGGATGTGGGGTAGAACTTGGACTGGCAGCATAGAGTTCACCGCCAATTCCTCGGTCATATACACACCACGCAGATCACCATCTTTAACCAATTGATTTAGAGCTAATTTATATGCGTCCCAATAATCGAGCCAGTCATGCGCATCTGTCGGCCCCTTCATCGTCAAATCACCCGTATAGCTCCCGGTCAAGAAGTGCCAGGTTCCATCTTCAAACGCCGGCACATATCTGAGCGAAGCGGATTGACCAGCTCTCCAACTACAATAAGAACAGAAGCGATGGAGACGACATTCACCACTCAAATTCTTTTTGTTTGGGATGCAGCAACGACAGAATCTATCGGCTGAAGTCCAACCATGAGTCAGTACGAATAGACTAGATTGGCGGAGGTAGTTTTGCTGGTCTGGGAAGCGGTGAGGGAAGCATTTGACTTTGTTGCGGATAAAGGAGAGGTAGTTTCTCTGGCAAATGTCTAGTCGATCTTCGTTTAGCTTAAGTTCTGACATGTCTGATCTGTTTAAACTAGAGAAGTCCTTAATTAGTTTCGTATCCTTAAGTTCTATCCTTAATAAGTTTGGTGTGGAATAAGATGTAGTTGTTGAGATTGCCGTGCCCTCAGAAAGCTTGTAGGAGACGTTTTGAGTAGTTGAACCCGCCACACCCACCCCACTGTCCCCCGAAGCGCTACAGGTCAATCCAGAGCCCAAGACACAACCAGCATTCACACTAGCTAAACCATTAAATCCAAAGTCTTCAGTTTCAGTCAGCGCATGTAGTTCAGGTTCAACTTCAATCTCAGTCAATTCAGCATTTAGTTCAGTCTCATTCAGATTATCACAATCAACATCATCTTCATCACTGGGATTGAGAACTAGACCTTTGAGTTCTGATTCAATGAACTTTAGTTCAGAGAGCGTGAGATTGGAGATATGGGATTGAGAAGAGCAATTGTTGGGAATTGAGGAAGAGAATGATGTTGCTGTATATCTATGTTGGCGACGTTCAAAATCCTGGACCTCAATCACAGGACTATTCACTGGAACTGAGGTGGTGGGAGAAAGGGAAATATTCATAACAGTATTGCGAGTTCTGGCCGTCACTAGCTTTTCCCTTTTCAGCTAGCAACGCCCATAGTTTTATTTTACCTCAGTTTGACCTCCTTCTACTTTGACTGGCGTAGGTTCTGAGGTTGGGTAGATGGCTTCCACATCTACTAACGGGAAGTCGAATCGGTCCTCGTCGTGTTTAGCGTGGATCAACTCCACTTCGCATACCCTGCCTTCTAGCAAAGCTTTCAGATCCACTCCTTGATTTGCCCTGTCCTTGAAGTATTTGGCTCCTAACAGTCCTTCTAGGAATCGTCTCATCGGGCTGCCGGACTTCAGATCAACCGGCACGACTTTGCGGGCTAAGCACTCGAAGTTCGCTAGTTTAGGAACCTGCACTTCAAACAAAATGGTCGCCAACTCTGAAGTGCCATTGTCCCTAATCACGTCCTTGGTCTTGTAGTTCTTGATGATGGCCTTGAAACGACCTTCTGGGAGCTTGAACGTCGAGTCTGGTGGTATTTGCGTGATGTTCGAACTCATACAACCTCCTTCTGATCGACCTGCCTCTTCTCCCATACCTCCCAATCCTTCAATTCTTCCTTAAGTTTCCACAGCAATTTCTCCAACTCTTTGTGTCGTGAAGAATCGCTATACATGTTGTATGCCTCAACAGATATTGAGCGTAGTTTGCTAAGTGACACCAAATTGGTGTCAAATTTCATCAGCTCAACTACACTAGGCTTTGCAGGTTCGACGGCAACAAGCTCTATGGTCGGGGCTGCCTTGGCTTCGCGCTTAGGTTTCGGGTATAGCTTTTCCCTGGCAGTTTTGAAGTCCTCGGCTGTAGCGTGCTTTTCACCCACCATCTCCGCCACTAGTTCAGCAACCTCAACCTGCTCCTCTTCATCCAAATCCGCAATCCATCGAACTTGAGATTCTTTGGTCGGCACGTATACCTCGACATCCTTAACCGCCTTCAACTGCTTTTCACAGTGGTAGGCATCAATTAGGCGATTTGCGTGGCTTTTGCTGAAGTCAAACTTCTCATCACAAAAAGCTTCGTAACTTTTGTGTGTCTCTCGATGAAGTTTTTGGCTGCGGATCTGCCATAGACGATAACCGACGACGAAGAATTCTCTCTGATTAGCAATGATGTCGTCCACACACTCGGTCAACAACTTCTTCTGGTCTTTGTTGAGTGGCTTGCTCTCGTCTACTTCTGGGGTTTGATTGCTTGGGGCTTTGACCGGATCAACAGCATCATTCGTGTTGGTGGTCGAGGGATTCAAACCATCCCTCTTCTTGGTAGCAGCTTTCGCCGCCTCATGTTCCTTATTCATTGTCTGTCCTGTTTATTATGGCGAAGCATAATTGCCGCACCAGACGCGGACAGAGACAGACAAGCTATTTTTAATTTGGAATTTTGATTTTGAAGGATGGAGCCACTGCCCGCGCAATCTTTCGATTGTATGAACCTGTTTCCAAGCTCATAGTTACTATCTTATAGTAACTACATAAGCGCGTCAACAACTTATTAATTACTATAATTACACTTATACATTCACATGTTATCAAAAACTTAATCGGTGTCAAACTTAGACAGACTGCCCTTCACCATCTAAACTAATTTCCCACTCGTTGACATCGGGTTCGCTATATCCCAAAGTTGTCTTAAATGAACAAGCATTTTGTCGACCACTAGTGTTTGGTCTCATCCTTCTTAGCCTGCCCGTTCTTGGCGCGGAATTGGTTGTGGGTGATGCCGTGCCTGCCATCACTGCCAACGACCAAAATGGATTGCCCTACACATTCACGAACGGCACACAATGTCTCCTAATCGCTATGGAGATGGATAGTGCTAAAGCCGCCAACCATAAGCTTGCAAACCAAGGAGCTGGATTTCTGGAAAAACACGGTGCGGTTTACCTCATGGATGTCCACACCATGCCAGCCATCGCCCGAGTCTTTGCGTTCCCCAAGATGCGAAAGTATCCACAACGGATCGTGCTGGTAGATGCTCCAGATGCATTGAACTGGGTGCCGGTTAAGCCTGGTCAGATTACGGTGCTTTCGTTGACAGGTGCTGGGCATGTAAACAAAATCTCGTATTGGGATCCGGCAAAAGACTCCGTGACCAAAATGTTTGAATAGCCTCCAGTTCCCAAAGCTGATCCGGAACCTTTAGTGAACACTCTTCAGAAGCTGCGTTGGCCTGCCCTGACCGCGATTTTCGTCCTGGCCGCGACCACCAAAAAAATTCTGTTTTTGTGACTGAGATGTACTTCTTTGACGAACTTGAACGACACGTTTCTGGGGCGAATAATCAGTAGGTGTAACCCGTTATAAATGAGTCGGAAACCAAAGCGTTAATTTGACCTTTGCCGGATCCGCCTATTCGTGGGTCGGCCAGTGGAAAATCGCCGCGCAAATCGAATCGTGGGAGGTTGATATTTTTGACGAGTCGCTGAAGAGTAGGTTTGATATGGAGACAAAAAATAACCGGTGGGAGACGAATCTCCCACCGGCCATTTACAAGCCAACACGATTATTTATTTGTTTAGTTCGCGGCGATATAGGTGGCGAAAACCACTGCGTTGCCGAGTTTGTTCTGCTCGTATTTGCAGATAACCGGTTTGTTTAAAACCGTATTCCGATTGAATCCAGCCAATTCCTGGGCCGTCAATTCATGGCCAAGGTAGCTCTTCATGCTGCTCTTGAAGTGCGATACTCCGCGCTTGCGGGGCAGCAAGTTGAACACATGATCCACCGTCACGGGTTGACCGCTTTCTTGTTTTTCGAGCTGCACCGTGATGATCAGATCATTACGGGGGCTGCCATCGCGCTTCGCCGTCTTGTCGTTGCGCACGTTGATGAAGCGGCCGGGATACTGGCCGGCTTCAAGTTTAACTTTCTGGGGTTGGAGCGGCACGATTTCAATCATGTCGCCGTTGTTGATGATGTTTGTATTCATACTTTATGTGAGTTGTTTTATTATTGGTTGTTTGCGTTGGCTTGTGGTGCGGAACTGTTCGTCGTTCCGCTGGGCTGGTTCTTTGCACCGTGACCGCGATCGGATCCCGAACCAGCGGGACCAGACCAAATCTGGCTATTGTTTTGACTACCCTGCTCCGCCATCAAGCTGTGCATGTAGGCGCTGACGCTGGAGAGGTAGTAATAGCGAGTGCCATGGACGTTCCCACGGCGACGGATGAGGACGGATTTGATTTTTCCCTCAGTGACCAAAAGATGAAGCAGGCCTCGTTTCAGGCCATAGAGGTTCTGCACATCGCGCCAGCGACCAAACTCCGGCAACACGCCGTTCAGGTTGCCAGGGCCGGCAGGTGCCTGCGTCATTTCCGGTTCACTCCCGATTGGATTCAAATTGTTTTTCATATCTGAGATCAGCCTACCTCAGATTAAAAAAACCGATTCCATGCTTATGGAGGTGGCTAAAGTATAGAAAAAAGCCGGCCTGAATAATCAGGCCGGCGGGGGAGACTGCGCGGTTTATTTCAGCAGGATTCGGTCAACCTCTCGCGATGTTCAGCAACGCTTTTTCTAATTGGGCAAAGATTCCACTCCGTAGATTCGAATCGTAAGAGGCGGTTCCTTTCGGGGAAGATTCCTCCTTCCCGCGCGCCAGATACACTCCCATCCAGCTCAGTGGACTTTTTTCCGGATGCCCATCGTAAACATCCATCATCAGTTCGCGGATGACTCCAATCCAAACTTTCACCACCTGCTTGTCGGCATATAATTTTGGCAGCCGGATTGAACTGTTGATGAATTTTCGCAGCGTCGCTTCTTTTGCAAATGGGTCTTCAACCTTAAATAGCTGACTCAAACGCGCCATCACATCCGGATCAATGACCATGCCTTTAAAATGTTCATACATCTGTTCTGTAGTGGCATTACGGGGAGGTAGCGATTCCAATCCAGTGACGATCTCCGCCGTTAGGTCATCTGACTTTTTGAGCAACTCATGGGCTTTAGCAACCACCGTCACCTCTTCACGCAGTCGGTTCATCAAGCCAGCCAAAATCGCCAACCAACTCCGCGCATCCGTCATTTCCGAAAGAATATTGCCCGTGTCGAATAAGCCATCCCGCTTCGATCCAAGTTCCAAAATGTCCACCAACTTTTCCACGGCCTTTTTCGTGGTTGAATCAGCACCATACGGAACCGGCCACACTTGCTGTCGCCGCGCGATTTCCGCTGCCATTTCAGGATCGACCTGGCTGAATAGCAGTAGTTGTCGGGTGCTTTCATAGGCGATCGTATGCAAACACTCTAAAGCAAACTTGTCCTGATTCATGATCGCCTCAAACTTCAAGTTTTCCAGTTCCACTTCCATAAGCTTAACCATGCTTCGGAGTGTGAGTTCCCGTTCCGCCGGCTTCATGTCATGGCCCGCAAACCCAAACTTTGAATTATCAGGGGAGATCCCCATTGTTTTTTCATACAGAGCATCTCGGCTACTAAACGGTCTGAATCTTGGTGCATCTACAGGGGCAGGACTGGTTGGAGGCGGGGAGGTGTCTTTCTCACACTTCTGCTGTGCAGATTCTTCGTTAGCAGGCATGAAGGGAGCCTAGTATCTGCCCCTCTTTCGGTCAAGATGCGGAGCCATCAGCAAGGGCTCATTTTTCCTTTGTCACATCCGCTATGGAAAGTTACCTCGTTGACGTGACGCTTCGCTTTATGCCTCTGCTTCAGGCTTCACAAAACTCGGCACCTTTTCAATCTGCTTCCGCAACGCCTCCAGCTCATGGTGCGTATAGCGTTCGTGGACAGCGCTCTTGTGACCAGAAAGTTTCATCCGGATTTCCTTCGCCACGCCCTTGTTCGCCTGTTCACTGATGGCAGTGTGCCGGAAACTGTGATAGCCCAATTCAAAGAAGCGCCTCCCCTTCCCTTCTTTGCGTTCCTGCTTCTCTCCCTCCGTCACAATCCCGGCTTTGTGCATGAGCTTTCTGAACGTCTCACTCAACCCAATCCTGCCACCCAATTTCCGTTTCGATAGCCCAGGAAATAGCGGAGCCTTGGGATCTCTATTTTTGATGGGCAATTGAGCGATGTAGTCTGCCACATCTGGATGCAGCGGGTATTCTTCAGCGTTCGCATTTGACCGCTTCGTTTTCTGTGGCCGTAAAATCAGTGACCGGCGCTCGACGTTGAAATTTTCCCAAGTCAGCCTCACCGCGTCCCCTAGCCGCAAGCCATGGCAAGCCCCCAATAAAATCATGCCTTTCCATTCCTGATCTGCGACCTTCATCAAGTCCGCAATCTGTGTCCGGCTGAATGTAATTCGGTTTTGACGATCCACCGAAAGCAGGTCAACGGCATCAGCGGGGTTAGAAAGAATCAACCCTTGGCGGCGAGCAATGTTGAACGGAATACGCAGCGTCTTGATGACCATGTTTGCGGTGCCATTGGATTTCCCATCCTTTACCTGCTCATCTCTGAAAACAGAAATGTCCGATGGGCGAACATTGCCGAGATTCGTGGCTGCGCGTTTGCCCAGCGACTTGATGAACTCCTCAACGACGTAGCGATAGCGAGCGGTGGTGCCCTTCGCCTTGGTCGCTTCTTTGCTCGCAATCCAGTCCGTCAGGAACTTCTCGGTCGTGGCGAATTCAATGGCATCCATACCCGAGCGCTGGGCGATATCGCTGACGACTTTGCGAGCTTGTGCTTCAGTGAAATTACCTTGGCGAGCTTGATCGGAAGATGTTTCCCATTGCAGGCAAATCCCCATAGCTTCGTCGCGAACGGTTTTGCCGGTGCTTCGTTGGGCACGTGAGCCATCGGGGCGTGTATAACAACACACCCATAGTTTGCTGCCCGGTCGTTTGCGTAAGCTTGCCATACCTAACAACAAAACTAACAACACCAAGGCCGTCAAAGCAACCAAAACCGTCACTAAAACCCATATTTCTCACATCTGTGAGGGGTGGTTACGAATCGGAGGTTCGAAACCTCCATCGCGCACCATCTTTCGCCAGATAAATCTACCCTTCCCTTCGATTAAGAAGCTGACCGCTAACGTGAGAATAATTTGGCTTGTATTTGGCTACGGTTAGTCAGCCAGCCGACTTCAGCCCCTGAAAATTTCAAGGCGACGAATTGCCACCTAGAAACCAGCGTGACTGAAGATGCCTCAGACCATGCCATCCAACATGACGGGGATCTGTTCCAAGGTCCGCGACAGGGCGGCTTGCAGCAGTGGGTGTTCACTCTCGGGTGTGTGGGCGAAAATTAATTTCCACGCGGGCGCGGCGAAACATTGTTCACGTGTTACGGGCGTATAATCTCCGCTGCAACCGATACCTTCGCTGCGCAATAGCAAATCCGCCACCTGCACAGCGGCGATGACGTGGTTGTGTTGCGGCGCCTTCTCGGGGCAATGATGGTAGCGCGCAGAGTGAATCATCAACTCTGGCAGGCGATGCCGCTCCAGATAGAGCGCACCCAACTCGGAATGGTTCACACCGAGAATTTCTTCTTCCAATTCTGATATCGGCTGGATGCCGGCTTGTGCGCGCTTGTGGATTTCTCCGAAGTGTTCGGGAAATGTCCACGCCATAACGATTTTACCAACGTCATGCACAAGGCCAGCAACGTAATCGGAATCTTCGGTGGGACCGGGGACATTCGCGGTGACTTCGCGTGTCATGATGGCCGTGCCGATGCAGTGCTGCCAAAATTCACGCCAAGGAAAATGACATTGATGCGTAAGCCGTTGAAAATCTTCGATGACCGGCGTGACCATCGCCAACTGACGAATTTGCCGGACGCCGAGATAAAATACCGCTTCCTCGATGCTATTGATGGGCGTGCTTAAACCAAAATAGACTGAATTGACCAGCCGCAGCAGGCGCGAAGTCAAACTCGGGTCGCGACGTATAATCTCGGCGATCTGCGCTGTGTAGCGTTGCTCGGTGAGCAACAGTCCTTGAAGTGCCTTATTGATGCTGCCGAGCGAAGGCAGTGAAGGGCAGCGCGAGAGGTGCGATTGAATCTGCGCGGCGTTCTGCCGGATGATACGGTTGGTCGCGGGAGTTTGCACGGTGGTAAAAGTTGAATTCAAAGCTATTGCATCTATCGGCGGATTTTTCAGCCGCTTGAACGGCTTGAGTAAAATACTTTTCCGCCCGGCAAAATTTTCCTCAAGCAGCGCGAAAATGTTCCGATGACTGGCTGGCGTCAAATCACGCCGCGATATGAAAACTAAACGTGCAGCAGCGGAAACCGGTCTCGTTAAGGCATTCATTCTAGCGCTCGTTCTGGCCACCGCGGCGCGCGCCGGGCTGACCTACCTGCCGCTCGTTGGGCCGCCTCAACTGCGCGTGCTGACAGTAAAAACTCTCCAGCCAATTTCCACGCCTACCATCGTGAACGTTGCCGCGCAGAACGAAACTAACAATCTTTCGGCGTTCGTCACCTCGGCACCAAACAGCAAAGCCACCTCCGTAGTCGCCAGTGCTGCGCCAGACACCCTGCCGACCATCGGCATGAGTCAGGGTGGCGGTCTGGGAAGCGTTTTTGGGACGCCCATTTTCGCACTGACCACGCCGGACTTGATGGGCATCACGCCGCAGATGCTCGCCACATATTTTCATCCCGTCGCCTTCAGCACGAACGGCGTCGAAGTCGTCGCGCCATTCCGCGTAGGCTTTGTCCCACCACTGCTTCCGGAAAAATCCAGTCACGCTGAATACATCGTCAAATGATCCGGCTGTTCAAGCAACGGTTCGCTCGCCGCCGGTTATGCGCGGAAGTGTGCGCGATTGGCTTGATTTTCGTTCCTCCGCTCGTCCGGGCCGAAGCTCATGCTTTGACCGCTCACGCCGTGCCGGATTCATCGCACAGCGAAACACCTCACCAAGCGACACTTCATGCCGCGCCCGAAGCCGATGGTTCTGCGTTGCTTCCGGAGGTTTCCGCCGCAGCCACCAACTCTGCTGCCGAGAAAAAAATGGAGCGGTTTAACTTTGCTTTGGCTACCGCCCGCTTCGCCGCGAACACTAGAGACTACCGCCAGGCAGAAAAATATTTTCTCTTGCTGCTCGCCGAGGATGTGCCAGATGAGTTGCAGAAAACCGCGTTCTTTGAACTTGGCCTAGCAGTGCAGGCGCAGAATGATTTAACGCGCGCGCAAACCATCTTCACGCAGTATCAGCAACGCTGGGCCAGCGACTTGCGCACGCCGGAAGTTTATTTGCATCAAGGCCAGATTTTTCGCGCAATGGGTATGAACCAGATGGCGCTTGCGAAATTTTACAGCGTGATGACTGCCGCTCTGACCATCAAAGATGACCAGATCACCTACTACAAACGCCTCGTGCTGCAATCACAAGTAGAAATCGCCGAGACGCATTATCTCATAGGCAAATACTCCGAAGCTTCGGAATACTATTCACGACTATTGAAGCAGGAAGATCCGGCGCTGGATCGCGCGCAAATTCAATTCCGCCTCGTCCGCTCGCTTGTGGCATTGAAGCAGTTCGATTCCGCCGCCGTGCAGGCGCAAGATTTTCTTACACGCCACACCGATTCGCCGGAAGGTGCTGAAGTGCGTTACCACCTCGCGCAGGCGTTGAAAGGTTTGAACCGCAACGCAGACGCGATGCAGCAAGTTTTAATGTTTCTGAAAGAGGAACGCGAAAAAACTAAGGACCATCCGGAAGTCTGGACTTATTGGCAGCAACGCGTGGGCAACGAAATCGGCAACGCGCTCTACCAGGAAGGCGACTATGTGAAGGCGCTCCAAGTGTATATCACCCTCGTGCAACTCGATGGCACGCCCGCCTGGCGACTGCCGGTAAATTATCAAGTTGGCATAACCTATGAAAAATTATTGCAGCCGGTAAACGCCATCGAGTCCTACCGCACCATCACGAATTCCGCCGCCCTCCTCGGCACGAACCGCACGCCTGCATTGAAAGCCGTGGCAGACATGGCGCAATGGCGGCTGGATTTTCTCCAATGGCAAACGCGCGCGGAAGATTTCAACCGCCGTCCGCAAACCTCGGAAACCAATTCCTCCCCCGCTCTGTCGCAAAAATAGATTGCCAAATGAACACCACTGCCCCGCATTTTTTTGTCGCGCTTGCCACGGATTTACGCGAGCACCTCGGCATCTGCCACGAATGTCTTGCGCTGTTCACTGTCGAAAATCGGATGCTCCGCAACTCACCGTCGTGGCAGCCCACGGAATTACACGAGCAGAGAAAGCGCTTGCTCCCGCGTTTAGATTCCGTCTTAATCAAATTGCGGGCGGCGCGGGATTTGTGGTCCAAAATTTCCCAGCCGGAACGCGAACGCAGCGGGGAAATTAAAAATTTGTTTCAGGAGATCCAAAATTTGCTTCCGAGGATTCTGATGCTTGACCGGGAAAATCAACAAGAGATGCTGCGCCGGGGCGTTTTGCCGCCATCGCAGTTGCCGCCGGTGCAAGCGCAGCAGCCGAACTTTGTGGGCAACTTGTATCGCCGTCACGCCGTTGCTTAAACTTGATTTTATTACATGGCCATTGAAAAAGTAATCGTGCTGGAGGACGACGCCATCGTCCGCAATAACCTGGAGAATTTTCTCCGGCGCCAGCGGCTTGATGTCTCGTCCGCACCCACGCTCGCGGCTGCGCGCGAATATTTAAACAAGGACAATTTCGACCTCATCTTCATGGATATGCGGCTGCCCGACGGCGAAAGCATCGAGCTGCTGAAGGAATTACAGACGCGCGCGCAGCGCCCGCTTGCAGTGGTGATGACCGGCTTCGGCTCCGTAGAATCCGCCGTGGACTGCATGAAGAACGGCGCGTTTGATTACCTCATCAAACCATTTTCCACCGAACAGATTGCCGTCACGCTGCGCAAGGCCGATGAGTTTTCCCAACTCGTCAAGGTCAACCAATATTTAAGCCAGGAAACTGACGACGATGAGCGCGATTTGATTGGCCGCAGTCCGGCGATGGAAAATCTCCGCTCGCTCATCCGCAAAGTTGCGCGCACGCAGGCCACGGTATTGATCCAGGGCGAAAGCGGCACGGGTAAGGAACTCGTCGCCCGCGCGCTCTACCGCGAAAGCCCGCGCGCCAACGCGCCCTTCATCAAGGTCAACTGTGCTGCCGTTCCTGAAAATCTCATTGAGAGTGAATTTTTTGGCCACGAGAAAGGTGCGTTCACCGGTGCGATGACCAAGCGCGAAGGCCGTTTTGAACTCGCACACGGAGGCACGATTCTCCTCGACGAGATCAGCGAAATTTCTCCCAGCGTGCAGGCGAAACTGCTCCGCGTGCTGCAGGAACGCGAGCTTGAACGCGTCGGCGGTAGCCGCACTGTCAAAGTGGATGTGCGTGTGATTGCCACGACCAACCGCCACCTTGAACAAAGCGTAGAGAAAAAAGAATTCCGCCAGGATTTGTATTTCCGCTTGAACGTCGTGCCGATCTCTGTGCCCTCGCTGCGTGAACGCCGCGAAGACATTCCTGAATTGGCCGGTGAATTCATGCGCCGGTTCGGACGTAAACACGGCGTCCACGTGAAGGGTTTCACCGCCGATGCCACGCGGACGCTCTGCGCCCATCACTGGCCCGGCAACGTGCGGGAACTACAGAACGTCATTGAACGCGCCGTCATCATGTGCGGCGAAAACGGGATGCTCGAACCGGAACACCTCGGCCTCACCAGTGCTGCAACCAACAGCGAGAACACCTCCGCCACCGACATAAATTTCTTACCCGACGTAAGCGGCAGCGGCGAAATGCTCACGATGGCTGAAATGGAGAAACGCCACATCCTCGCCGCTTTGGATCATTGCAAAGGTAACCGCACCCACGCCGCGAAACTGTTGAAGTTGAGCATCCGCACCCTCCGCAACAAGCTTCACGAAATCAACGGCACCACACCCAAGTCTGAAGAAGAAGATTCCGTCGAAGTGTAATTTTCAGCCGCACACCAGGCGGTAAAGGTTTTCGTATTCCGACACTATTTTTGCGGCGGAAAAATGTTCACGAGCGCGGATTTGCGCCGCCTGCCCAAGCACCCCTCGTTGCGCTGGGTCTTGTATCAGACTTTCCACCGCGCGGGCCAGCGCGTCCGCATTTCCCATCGGCGCCAGCAGCCCGGTGATGTTATCCGCGATGACTTCAGGAATTCCGCCCACGGCCGTGGCCACGCTTGGACAGGCGAAACACATCGCCTCGAGAATGCTCAGACAAAAACTTTCCGTGTCAGACGTGAACAATCCGAGGTCGGCGGCTTGCAGATAGTCTTCAATGTCCGCGACGTTTTCCCGCACAATGACGCGGCCTTCCAAACCAAGGCGGCGCACGTCCGCAGCAAAGGGTTTGAAATCTCCGCCGGCAAGAATGACCAGCTTGAATGAGTCGCGTAGGCGGATTAGCGCCACCGTTTCGAGCAACAGATCAATGCGCTTCAGCGGGCGAAGGTTCGATGAATGAAGAATCATCACCTCGTCGTGCAGTCCCAGTTCGCGGCGGACTTCTGCACGCGAACTCCGCGCCAGACGCGGTTCAAAAAAATTGTGAATGACTTCCATCGAGCCGTTGAAGCCAAGCACGCGCTGCGTTTCCTGTTTCAAAAAATTTGAAACCGTCGTGACCGCATCCGAGTGCGTCAACGCGTGATGAATCGCCGGCGCGTAGCCGGGATCCGCGCCGAGCAGCGTGGTGTCCGTGCCATGCAACGTGGTGACGACGCGCGGTTGCTTCTCCGGCGGCAACATGGAGCGCGCAAGAATCGCGGCGGTCGCATGCGGCACGGCGTAGTGGACATGGAGGATGTCGAGCTGATGGTCACGGCTCACTTCGGCCATTTTCACCGAGAGCGGCAACGTGTAGTCGGGATACTTGAACAAACCGTAATCATTGATCACCACCGGATGAAAAAAAAGTCGCGGCGAATTCGTCAGCATCCGAAAAGGTTTTTCGTAGCTGATGAAATGCACCTCGTGACCACGCTGCGCCAACTTCTCGCCCAACGCCGATGCGAGAATCCCGCTGCCGCCAACCGACGGATAACAGGTGATGCCTATTTTCAATGGACGCTTGGAAGCCATGTCAAAATAGTCGCGCTCCCCTGCCCGCTTGCGCAAGCGAATCAAACACCAGCGGCTCGTTAGGGAACAGTGCGATGGCGCAACCAACTCCTGCGCGTGCGCCAAGCAGTCGCGCGCGGGTAAGTTGCAACTCGATATAATTCCGGGCGGAAGTTTGCGATGCGTGTGCGTTTATCGCCGCCGTCCAGGCGGAAATAATTTCCGGTGCGGAAACATCAATCAACAACGGTGAGATGTCGCGCGGCTCGGCTTCGGGTGTTACTGCGTAGAAAAACAACTGCCCAATCGCGTGAGGTTTTTGACGACTCAATTCCTTCACGCCGCCATAACGCGCCAGCCGCGCGGCGTCGCGCACTAGTTTTCCCAGCCGCCAGTGATCAGGATGCTGGTTTTCCACGACGCTCGGCGCGAGAACCGCACCGGGACGGATGCGCCGGATGATTTTCGCCAGCTTGATGGAGTGGGCGGTGCGGATTTCCAGATGCGCATCGCCGTCGAGTTCGACGAACTCAACCGTCGCGCCCAAAATTTTCGCCGCCTTTTTCGCCTCGGCTGTCCGTTGTTTTGGCGTGCCGTGCGTTCCAGATTCGCCGCGCGAACCAATCACGAAATGCACTTTGCGCCCAGTATGTGTCTCGCTGGCAATAACGCCGCCGCAACCGAATTCGATGTCATCAGGATGCGCACCGAAGGCCAATAGCGGGGCGAGTTTAGATTTCAGTGTAGGCTTCATCGGATCGGTCAATCTCGTCACGTTGAATAAAGGTGATTTCAGGCGCGTCTTCGCGGCGAAGATAGGCTTGTTCGCCTGCGCCTGCAATGTAATGCGTGCAATGCAGCACAGATTGCATCCAGTGCAGCCGCGTATCGCGCGCGGGACTGATTTGTTCCTTGGCGAAATTCGTCAGCGGAAATGTGATGAAAGAATTTCCGCCTTCGTGAAGTTTGAATTTGTCGGCGTCGAAACGCGCGCGAACAATCTCGCCTTCGTAGGGAACATCCACAAAGAATTCCGAAATGTCGCACGACGCACGACGGAACGCCGGATCGCTGGAACGCACGACGCGAATGCCCTCAAGCAAACCCATCTGGCGATACAGCTCCAGACAGAAGTTGGCGATGGTGGAGGCGGAAACGCTTTTGAAGAGCTCAATCTGGCCGTGTTCAACGTAGTTCGGCAACTGTAGCTCGGTTTTTTTTTGCCAGTCGGACGCGATGCGCTTGAGGTAGAGCGGTGAAAATTTCCTTTGAACCTTGTTGGCGAACGCGAAGTTCAGGATGGCCGGCTCGTTGGTTTTGCGATGGCGCAGAATTGTCTGCGTCTCGCGCGGATCGTGGTCACTGTCGTGATAGAAGAAAACAATCTCGCCACCGATCTCTTTTTGCAGCCGGCGCGCGGTCAAAATTTTGGCAACGAGAAAGCGTTTCGGGAAGAACCCGCAGGGCTGCTGGCCGAAACAGATGACAGGCGCGGCGCTCATATCGGGTCGGGTTGAGCTTTGGCCTGGTCGCCGAAAAGCATTTGAAACAGGATGCTAAACATTACGCAGGCGGCGACACCAATCGGATTGAGCCAGAGATAGCCGATCTCGTGAGCGGGATAAATTTTGCCGAGGAAGAAAAGCGCCAGCACGAGAATTTGCGCCGCCAACGCCGCCAGAAAAACCGCCGTGCCACCGACACGTTTCAAAAAGAACGCGACGACGAACACGCCAAGCAGCGCCGGGTAAAAAATGGAGGCCACGATATTCAATCCTTCGATGAGATTTTCGGCAGAACTCACGAAAAGCGCAAAGCCAATCGCAAAGAGCCCCCACAGCGCGGTGAACCATTTTGCGTTGCGCACGTTCCGCGCCTCGTCGTGCGCGGCGAGCGGACGGAAGTGCCGCCACAAGTCAATGGTGCTGGTCGTGCCGAGCGCGTTCAACTCACCGGCCTTGGAAGAAAGCGCGGACGCAAACATCACCGCGATGAGCAGGCCGACGACGCCGTGCGGCAGTTGCGTGAGAATGAAGGTGATGAAAACGTAGTCGGAATCTTTGATCTGCGCGTTCGGGTCAGCGGCTTTCAAAGCATCGCGTGCTTCTTGGCGCAGGCTTTGCGATGCTTTTTGCGCGTCAGCCAGGGCAGTTTGCGCAGTAGATTCTTCCGCGACATTGCCATGATCGCGGACGGCGACCCACGCGCGGATTTTCACCTGCTGGTCGGCGTGCACCACGGAATATTTTTCCTCGATGGCCTTGAACATTGCGCCTTGCGGCCCGGCGACGTGACGCGCCCATTCGGTTTGGTTGAAGAACACCGGCGTATTTGGCTGGAACTGATAGAATACAAAAAGCATTGCGCCAAGCATGACGATGAAAAACTGCATCGGGATTTTGAAAACGGCATTAAACATCAGGCCGAGCCGACCTTCGCGCAACGCCGCGCCGCCGATGTAACGTTGCACCTGAGACTGATCGGTGCCGAAATACGAAAGCGACAAAAATAATCCGCCCAGTAGCCCGCTCCAAAAAGTGTAGCGCCGTTGCGGGTCCGGCGTGAAGTCCACGGCCTGCAACTTGCCCATCGCGCCGGCGATATATAACGCGTCGGCGGGCAGCTTCGTCAGCAGCACGACGAACGCGGTGATCATACCGCCAAAGATGACCCCCATTTGCCATTTTTGCGTGAGGTTCACCGCCGCGCTGCCGCCGGTGACGGTGTAAACGATCACGAGCAGGCCGGTAAAAATAATCGTGAGGTCGAGCCGCCAGCCGAGGACGGTCGAAAGAATGATGGCCGGCGCATAAATCGTGATGCCCGCCTGCAAACCGCGTTGCAAAAGAAAAATTGAAGCGCCAAGCAGCCGTGTCTTGGCGTCGAACCGTTTTCCCAAATACTCGTAAGCCGTGTAGACACCAAGCTGGCGGTAAATCGGCAGGAACACCACGCAGACGATGATGAGCGCGAGCGGCAATCCGAAATAATTTTGGATGAACGCCATGCCGTTTTCGTAGGCCTGCCCCGGCAGCGAGAGATAAGTGATGGTGCTCGCCTGCGTGGCCATCACCGACAGGCCAATGGTCAGCCAGCCGGTGTTGCGGTTGCCCTTGAGATAGGTATTGAGATTGTCGGTGTGCCGCGTGCGCCAGGTGCCGTAGGCAGCGATGCCCAGCATGGTTCCAAGCAAGACAAACCAGTCGAGCGCATTCATGCAAAGTGGCGAGAGAAGATTGCGAGCAGTGCCACGACCAGCACGAAAAGCGCGAAGACAAAAATATAAACCCTGCGCCAGGTGCGGAACCCCGGCACGCCGGGGGATTCATCATTGGCAGATTCGGGCGGCAAGGACTTCATTTGCCGAGTGAAATTAAATTTGCGAGCAACCGAAACGCGCCTGGCACACCGGCGGGCAGCTCGCGAAAAAACACGAGGCTAGTATAAACGAAATAGCCTTTGCCATATCGCGCAACAAGCAGTGAACCTTGTTTTGATTCTTCACCCGAATCGGCGCAGGCAAGAATGGGCGTAAAGTGTTCGTCCCACTGGTTTGGAAAATATATGCCGCGTTCCTGCACCCACCCAGCAAAGTCGGCGCTCGTAATTTTGTTCGGCGTGTTCAATGCCGGATGATTCGGCGCGAGAAAAATTATCGTGGCGTTCTCATCCGTCACGCGATCGCCCGACAGCTTCAAGCTGTAAGGCGCGAGCCGGTCGGTTTTCAAATCGTTGCCAGGGCGGGTGTATTGTTCGATGACGTTGCCGCCCGCTTCCACAAATGCAAACAGCGCAGGCATATGTTCCGCAAGGTCGGTGTGGACGTTGAACGCGCGGATGCCGATGACCACGGCATCAAAATCTTTTAGCCGATTCGTCGTCAGGTCGGAGACGGCGAGGGTCGTGACCTCGTAACCCATCTGCGCGATCGCGTCGGCCACGCTGTCGCCCGCGCCGGGAACGTAGCCGACGCGTTTGCCGCGAATGGCGAGGTCAAAGCTGACGGCCTTGGTGCGCGCTGGCGGCTGGAGCAGTTGGAAGGGAATATGTTTATAGGCAATCTCGATGCGCTGGTTGCCAAACGTGGCGTCGCCAATTTTCGCGCTGGCGGTAAGGGTCGTTTCGCCGGCTTTGGCGGGCGCGGTGACGGTGAACGTGAAACTTTTTTTCTCACCGACCATGGCGAGTCGGAAATCCTGCGTAGCGGGAGAAATTATCCAATCGGCGGGCGCGTTTAGTTTGAGGGTGCCAGCGGAATTGGCGCGGTAAGCGGCGAGTTCCACTTCCACCTTGTGCGTGGAACTGGGTGAGAAAAGAATTACGTCGGCGACAAAATTCAGCGAGACCGGCGGAATGACATCAAGCCGGCGGCGGGTTCCCGCCTGAACTGGCTCACCGGGAATCACTAGCTTCTGATCTCCAATCATAAACACCTGTTCAACCGGAAAAGCCGGTGGATTTTCCGGCTGGCCAATCAGGCTCGCGTCATCCACGCGAAACATTCCGGCCGTGCTTTCCTCGCGGAGCCAGTAAGGTTGTGTGAGCGGCGTAGTGGCGAGCAGCGTGACAGTTTCATCGCGGTTGGTTTGCGGGCTTGAAAATAAATCCGTCGCATTTGCGGAAGAAAAATTTTCCTTGATGGCCGGGTGACGCGTGCCCAGCCAGATCACTTGAATTTTGGAGTGAATGCTTATGGTGTGATGCAGTTGTAACGACTCGCCGGGGACGACTTCGGCCTGAGGCGTGGTCGTCTCCACTTCCAAGCGGAGGTTGGATTGCAAGATGTGATCAAGCTGCTGGCGTTTTTGATCTACGATGCGGTCGGTGGGTAACGCCGCCAAAAGCTTTTTCAATTGCAGCAGGATGTTGATGTTCGCATCCAGATTTGTCGGATTGAATTTTGCAATCGCTTCATCGGCCAGTCTGGCGATTTCTGCGCCGCCGGGAATTCGCGACCACGTCGTGTCAATTCCATCCATGATGTCATTCGTCGCCGTTTCGCCGGCGAGCAGGACAAACGATTCGGAGCGCGGCCCGCCGCTGCCGCCACGAAAGTTATCAAAGCCCTGCGACTTGTGCATCGCGCGGCTGCGTCCGGCGATTGCGCTGAACGATTCGTTCAGCACCGGATCGGTTCCGCCAGCTTCAATGGTTAGAATATTCGTGCCGCCACCATTGCCAAAGCGGCGGTTGGTGAAAATGCGTTTGGGCTGCCATGGCGCGAGATTTTGTTCGGGGAAGTTTTTTGCGTCGCCGGCGAGTTGGAAGGCTTCGAGCGCCAGCACGGCGGACGCGGTGTGGTGGCCGTGCGTGCCACCGGGTTGCGTAGAGAATCCGGCAACGATCACATCGGGACGAAATTCACGGATGACGCGGACGATGTCGGAGACGACTTCATCCTTATTCCAAATTTTCAGCGTCTCCAAATAATCCTTGGAAAAACCGAAATCCATCGCACGGGTGAAAAATTGTTGTCCGCCGTCGAGTCGTCGCGCGGCCAGCAGTTCTTGGGTGCGAATGACGCCGAGTTCCGCGCCAAATTCGCCGCCCAAAACATTTTGCCCGCCATCGCCACGCGTGAGCGAGAGGTAGGCGGTGCGGTAGTGGCGTCCGCGTGCGAGGTAGGTGATGAGCGCGGTATTCTCGTCGTCAGGATGCGCGGCGACGTAAAGCACGGTGCCGAATTCGCGGAAGCTGCGGAGATCCTGAATGATTTCGGTGGGTGAATTGGTTTCCGCCGTTGCGTGGCTCGCAGCCAGCGCAACGACGGTCACAATAATGGAAAACGCCCAGCGATGAAACGCGCGAATCATTTCAGGCTCGAAATCAGGTCTTCGTTCAACTTTACGTAGGCGGTGTCTTTGCCAGCCTTGGCGAGTTCGATGGAACGATTCGCGGCGGCGATGGCGGCTTCTTTGTCGCCCTGCTTGGCGAGGATTTTAGCTTTCAGGTGAACGATGTAATACGCCTCACGTTGTTTGATGGCGGCTTCCACCCAGTCCTTGGCCTTGGCCAAATCCTGATCGTGGTCGTAGTAAAACGCTGCTGCCTGAAAGTAAGGTTTGTTGCCGCCTTCCGCCGCCATCGCCGCACTGATTTGCGGCAGGAGCTTGCTGGTCACGTCGAGTTCCATCTTGAGCGGGACGACAGTTTTTTCCCAGACCAAGTTGATGACCGCCGACTCGTCGCGGATTTGATTAAACTCGATGGTGAATGTCTCGATGGACGTGTCCGGCAATTTCACAGGCGTGGCCTTGAAACGGACGACATCGTCTTTCGCACCGTATTGCGTGCCGGATTTACCCACGCCTTTGTTGATGATAATCGTCCATTCATTTTCACCGGGAATCGTATAGAGCGCATACGAACCAGCGGCGAGATCCGTGCCGTTCAGTTTCACATCCGTGCTAAAAGTGATCTTGGTGGCGTTGTTCGCGCCTGTGCGCCAGACAGAACCGAATGGAACAACCTTCCCAAAAACCTGACGCCCCTTTGCGCTGGGACGCGAGTAGGTGATTTCAATGTCGGTAAGGCCGACGTGCTGTTTGATGGTGCAGGCGGGGCTGGCGGCGGGAAATTCCAGCTTGGGTGTTTGCGCGGAGAGCGAGCCGGTAAAACCCAGCGCGACGGCGAGACTTAAAGATGCAAGCAATTTTCGTGTGTTCATGTTGGTGGTGGTGAAAGTGTTTTTGCGGTTGAAATTACTTGGGAACGGTGAATGCAGCCGAATACGACGTGTTTTCCCAAGCGAACTTGATTCCGCCACCGCCAGCGGCACCTTTAGCCACCGCGATGGTGAATTGATCAACCGCCGCCTCCGTGGCTTCCTTTTTCAAATCCACACGCGCGAGATCCTGTTTCTCGTCGTAGCTGCCGCGACCAACACCCCATTGCCCAACTTGTTTGTTGATGATGAGCTTGGCCGAGCCGTCCTCGTTCGGCAGCAACCACAAGGTGTAAGCGCCCGCCGGAACGGTCGTCTCGCCAAACGCGATCGGCTTCTGCACCAGAAGCACCGTCGCTTCGTCGGCGCCCGTGCGCCAAACTTTGCCGTAGGGCACGAGACCGCCCCAGATTTTACGGACTACGCCTGACTTAGGGTCTTTCGAGTAAGGCCGGCCATAAACAACAGTGACGCGGCTGCCATCGATGACCGCGCCGACGGTTTCATGCGGGCTGACGCGTTTTTGCTGTGCCATCAACGGCAAGGCGCTGGCGAGGATGGCGGCGAGGATGAGAAACTTAATTTTTTTCATGGGGTTCACGTTGTTGGTTTGGCTGATTTAGTTGAGGTTGTTAGAGGGTGGACGCTTTGGTGTGCGTCTAAGTTACCAACGGCGTGCGACGGTTGCCATTTGGAATTGGCAGGGTGTGAACCAGATCAACCTTGCCTAGCAGGTTCTTTTCAGGCGGTAACATTTGCCCATAATCGCGGATGACAGATAACAATTTCGTTGGTTTTAAAGGGAATTTCTCCGCTGGCATCGTCGCTGCTTTGCATGGCTCGGAAAATTGTATGATCGAAGCCCTGTTCAACCAGCCCAACTACCTCGCCGCGAAAAAAACGCTCGATGCAGTCGCGCTGCGGCAGGAGGCCATCGCCAACAACCTCGCCAACCTTGAAACACCCGGCTATCGCCGCGTGGACCTGGCACCGAATTTCGAACAGCAACTTCAGAACGCCACAGCGGCGGGCAGTTCAGAAACTATTTCCTCACTCACGCCATCGCTTATGGCGGATATGACCGCCAAGCCCAACAGCAAAGACGGCAATACGGTGAATCTGGAGGATGAACTGATGCGCATGAATCAAAATGCCATGACCCACGCGCTGGAAACCCAAATGATCACCGGCGCACTCGCCAAGATGCGCCTCGCCATCACCGGCCACTCCTGATTTTTATGATTCAAATCCTCTCCGGCATCCACAACACGTCCTCCGCGCTCGAAGCGGAGCGCACGCGGTTGGATGTCATCGCTCAAAACATCGCGAACGCGCACACGACAAAGGATGTGGACGGCCAACCGTATCAACGTCGCGTGGTCATTTTTGCAAACGAACTACAGAACGCAATGAATGCTGGCAATTCAGATTTGCCAGCGATGCACGTGGCGAAAATCGAGCGCGACCAGCGTCCTCCTTTGAAAATTTACGATCCCAGCAGCCCCAATGCGGATGCGAAGGGGATGGTTTCCATGCCGAACATCAACATCCATGAGGAAATGGCGGACATGATTTCTGCCTCACGCACGTTTGAAGCAAACCTCGCGGTGGTGAAGAACGCCCGCTCGATGGCGATGCAAACGCTGGCGATGGGCCGGCACTAAACAATTTAACTGACGCACCATGTCACCGCTTTCAGGAATCCCCGCCTACAGTCCAGGCCTAATGCCGCGTATTGCGCCGATGCCGGGAAACGACGTCGCCGAAATTCCTTCAGCACTGCCAGCCGCAGCGCCTGCTGGCAGCGCGGATTTTTCTTCGATGCTCGGAAATTTTGTTTCCGAGGTGAACGCGTCGCAGCTGCACGCGGGTCAACAGGTGAATGCGTTGCAGTCTGGCCAGAACGTGCCGCTGCATCAAGCAGTCGTGGCGATGGAAGAGGCGAGCGTTTCGTTTCAACTGATGGTGGAAGTGCGAAACAAACTCATGGAGTCGTATCAGGAAATCATGCGGATGCAGATTTGAAAAATTTTTATGGGTCACACTCTGAATGAACAACAACTTTTCCAAGCTCGGTAAATAACTTCTGGAGATCTGGGGGCAACTCGGCGCGAGCCAGCGCATTAGCGTAATGGCCGCGACGTTTGTGCTAATCGCGGGTCTCGGCGCGGTGACGTTCTGGTCATCGCACAAAGATTACGCGCTGCTCTATGGCGGATTATCGGATGCGGAATCCTCCAAGGTCGTGGCAGCACTCGACGACGCGAAGGTTCCCTACAAAGTCAGCAGCGGCGGCTCCATTTCCATTCCGACGGACAAAGTGTATGCGATGCGGATGCAGCTTGCGGGCAAAGGTATTCCGCAAAGCGGCGACGGTGTGGGGTTCGAGATTTTCGACAAGCCGAACTTCGGCATCTCGGATTTTGTGCAACGCGCGAACTACACCCGCGCCTTGCAAGGCGAGCTGGCGCGGACGATTTCTCAGATCAACGAAGTTGAGTCAGCGCGGGTGATGATTGTTCTACCAGAAAACCGGCTGCTGCTGGACAAAGATAAATTTCCAACAGCATCAGTCTTCGTTCATGTGCGCGGTAATTCGCAGCTCATGCCACAGTCGATCAATTCCATCCGCTTCCTTGTGGCAAATTCCGTCGAAGGCTTGAAACCGAATCACGTTTCCGTCGTGGACAACTTGGGCAATGTGCTTTCAGAAAATTCGGAGAATGATTCGTTCAGCGGGCTTTCCTCCTCGCAACTCGCCGCGCGCCGCAGCTTGGAACTTTATCTCTCCAAAAAAGCGCAGGATATGTTGGAAAAAGTTTTAGGCCCAGGCCAAGCCATCGTCCGCGTATCAGCAGAGGTGAACTACGACCAGATGACGACCTCGCAAGAAAAATTTGACCCGGACGGCCAGGTCGTGCGCACGCAGACGAAGAACGACGATAGCACTGACACTTCCGCCGCGCAAAACACCACGCCCACGGGTATCACGGGTAACACGGTGACGGAGACGAATTCCGCTGCGGGCGCTGCGCCCGTCAACAGTTCCAAGATGCGTAAGACCGTTTCGACTATCGCTTACGAGATCAACCGCACCAAGACCGACACGATCCAAGCGGCGGGCGGAATCAAACGGCTCACGGCGGCGATCACTGTGGCAACGCAGTTTGAAGGCACGGGGACGGAACGCAAAGCAGTCACCCGCACGCCGGAGGAAATGGAAAAACTTCGACGCATCGTCAGCAGCGCGCTCGGCACGGATTCTACGCGCGGCGACACGGTGGCGCTGGAGGAGATGCCCTTCAACGATACGTTCGCGGCGAACCTCACGCAGCAGCTCGACAAGCAGAAGCAGACGGAATTCTGGATGAGCCTCGCAGGCGGCCTTGCATATCCGGCACTCGGCCTCGCGGCGATTTTCATTTTGTTCCGCGCATTCAAACGCACGTCGGTGCAGGAAATTCCGCTCGGCGTTCCCGTCGGCCAGTTATCACAGCGGAACGGCACGGGCGCGGGCAATGGCCAGGGGGGGCGTTTCGGCGAATACACCACTGAGCCGCAACCGGGCGTGGTGACCGTGGACGTGTTGAACCGCCTCATCCGCGACAACCCAAACAACATGACCGCCGCCATCCGTGACTGGATGGGGCGCGGCGTGAAACCGGAATAATTTTTATGCCCGCCGCTGAAGCCATTGAAACTGAAGAAGCCATCCCGCTCTCCAAGCCGCAGATGCTTGCGGGCTTGCTCGTGATGCTCGGTCAAGACAGCAGTTCCGCCATTCTTCGACAGTTCCAACCACGTGAAGTGGAAAAAATTTCGCGTGAGATGACGCGCTTCAACCTGATCTCCCGCGAACAACAGGCAAATATTCTAAAAGAATTTTCAGAAGTCGCGCTGGCGGCCAGCACTTCTGTCTGTGCCGGACTGGACGTGACGCGGAATACTTTGGAAAAAGCGCTCGGCACTTTCAAAGCCAGCGATGTGATGGGCCGCGTCTCCACGACGCGCTCACCCATCGGCGCGATGCAGGTGATTGCCGAGATGGACGCGCGGAATACGTTCAACCTTATCCGCGACGAGTCGGTGGCGACGACCGCTTTCATCATCAGCCATCTCACGCCTGAAAAAGCCGCACAACTTTTGAATCTGATGCTCACGGAGAAACGCGATGCCGTGGTGGAACGTCTCGCTACGCTCGCGCCCACGCCAGTGGAGGTCGCGGAAAAAGTTGTGGAAGTGCTCAACACTAAGCTCGGCGTGAAACAAACCCGCGCGCTGACACAGACCGGCGGACTCACCACGGTCGCGGATCTGCTCAACGCGATGGATAAAACCGTCAGCCGCGAGTTGTTGACAAATCTCGAAGCGCGCAACGCTGATCTCGCGTCGAGCATTCGGAAGAAGATGTTCACGTTTGAAGACTTGCTGCTGCTACCGGGCAGCGCTATCCAGCGCATCATGCGCGAAATTGATATGCGTGACCTCACGCTCGCGCTCAAGAAGTCCAGTGAAGGTCTAAAGAAGTTGATGCTCGCCAACATTTCCCGCCGCGCCGCAGAAACCGTGAACGAAGAGTTGAGCATGATGACCAACGTCAAGCCGCGCGACGTGGAGGCGGCGCAATTCCGCATCATCGACATAGTCCGCAAGCTTGAGGCCGAGGGCGAAATCGAACTCGAAGCCGGGGAGACCGCGTGAAATGAAATGGGCTGACACCATCTTGTTCGACCGACCGCTGCGTGATGTGGCATTGCTCGCCAATTCACCGGCGCAAGAGTGGCAGACCTTTGTCCGCGACCGTGAAGCGGCGGCGTTTGAATCCGGCCGCCGCGCCGGTGAAACGGCATTGAACGAACAACTCATCCTGCAGCGAAATGAGACAGTGGAATTGCAACGCGGCATTTTTGGCTCGCTGCAAGCGGCGTTACCGCACGTCATCCGCGAGGCCGAGACGACCGTGATCGAGCTCGCGTTTGAGACGGCCAAAAAACTAGTCGCCGGTTTGACCGTGGATGCCGCGATGGTCGAAGGCACGGTGCGCGAGGCGTTGCGCCAGTGCGAAAACACTTCGGAAATCGTGGTGCAACTGCATCCCGACGATCTCGCACTAATGCACGCGCATCAAGCCACCGTGCTAAACGGCTTGCCAGAAACCGGCGCGCTGAAATTTTCCGGCTCCGCCGAAATCACGCGCGGCGGCTGCGTGATCCAGACCAAGTTCGGCTTGGTGGACGCGCGTCGTGAAACAAAAATTGAACAACTGCGGCAGTCGCTTTCCACATGACGCCCACCATCTCCACACCCAACCGTTTGCAACACGCCTTGCGCCGCGTGCGCGCGACGCGCGTGACGGAAACGTGCGGTCGCGTGGTGCAACTCATCGGCCTCGTCGTGGAATCGGAAGGCCCGCTCGCCGCGCTCGGCGAGGTTTGCCGGATTCAATCCGCGCGCGGCGAAGGCGAAACGCTCGCGGAAGTGGTCGGCTTTCGGAATCATCATTTGCTCCTGATGCCGCTGGGTGAATTGCACGGCATCCATCCCGGCAGTGAGGTCATCGCCACCGGCGCACCGATGCGCGTCGCGGTGGGCAGCGCGCTGAAAGGCCGCGTGATTGATGGTCTTGGTAATCCAATTGATGATCTCGGTTCGCTCGCGTGCGAGAGCCATGTCGGTTTGAATTTGCGTCCGCCGCATCCACTGAAACGCCAGCGCATCAATCAAGTTTTTCAGACCGGCATCAAGGCGCTCGATACATTTGTGCCGCTCGGTCGCGGCCAGCGGCTTGGCATTTTCGCCGGCAGCGGCGTGGGTAAATCTACTCTGCTCGGCATGATGGCGTCGCAGGCGGAAGCCGATGTGAACGTCATCGCGCTCATCGGCGAACGCGGTCGTGAAGTGCGGGAATTTTTGGAACGCGACCTCGACGAACGCGGCCGAAAAAAATCCGTGGTCATCGTCGCCACTTCAAACGAACCCGCGCTCAACCGTGTGAAGGGTGCGTTTCTAGCAATGGCTATCGCCGAACATTTTCGTGATGCCGGACAGAACGTCATGCTGATGATGGATTCCGTGACGCGCTTTGCGATGGCGCAACGCGAGATTGGCCTCGCCGTCGGTGAACCGCCAACCACGCGCGGCTACACGCCGTCAGTTTTTTCGCTCCTGCCGCAATTGCTCGAACGCGCGGGCGCGGGCGAGAGCGGTTCTATCACCGGGCTTTTCACCGTGCTGGTGGAGGCGGATGACATGAATGATCCCATCGCGGATTCCGTCCGCTCGATTCTTGACGGCCACGTCGTGCTGACGCGCGAGCTGGCCACGCAGAATCATTATCCCGCGATTGACGTGCTGGAAAGTGTCAGTCGTTTGAACCGTGATTTATTGCCACCGGAAAAAGTTAAACTCACCGCAACCGCGCGCGAACATCTCGCCACGCATCGCAAGAACGCAGATCTAATTAACATCGGCGCGTATGCTGCCGGAAGCAGCCCGGCGATTGACCAGGCCATTACGTTGCACGCGCCGCTGAATAAATTTCTTAAGCAAGATGTCACCGAGGGTTTTCCTGCCGCGCAAAGCTGGGAACTGCTCGGCCAGACAATGACAACAACACCGCCGCCCAACCAGCAATCCCTTAAGCGAGCATGAAAACTTTTAGTTTCCCCCTTGAATCCATCCGCGTGCTGCGCCAGCAACGCGAGCGCTCGGCACAGTCACGCTACGCCCGCGCGCTCACCGTGTGCGAAAGCGCAGAACGTTTCTTGCACACAGCCAACGAGGAACTAACCGCCGGCTACGCGATGCTTTCAGAAGAATTGAACCACGCCTCGACCATCGTGCGGCTGACGCAAATCCGCACTTGGTGCGCGGTGTTAGAAATCCGTTTCCACGAAGCTGAAGCCTCACTAAACGAGGCGAAGCGGGCGGCGGCTGAAGCGTTTAATTTTCTTTGTGCGGCTACGCGCGACCGCGAGACGCTGGATCGTTTTCACGAAAAATCCCGGCGCGCCTGGCAACGCATCTGCCAGCAGTCAGAACAAAAAATCCTGGACGAACTTGCCGTGCAGCGGTCGTCGTCGCCTGCGCTGGAAGCCAACCGATTGAATTGATATGAACCCTGCCCTCATCAACGCGCTTGCCGTGGTCATCGCCGGCAGCCTCGCTTTTTTGATCACCATGTTCGCCGTGCTGAAGACGGTAAATTTTGACGGCTTAAAGCCGCCCAATCCGCCACCGCTCGCAGCGGACGACAATCCGTCCTGGCGTTTCCGCAACCCGGAGTTCGAGCAATGGGTGACGCAGATGCGCGACGAACGCGCGGCATTGGCTGCCCGCGAGGAGCAGCTCAAGGAATGGGAGACGCGCTTGAAGGCGGAGAACCGCGAGATCTCCACCGTCACACAAGCCGTCACAAAGCAGCAGAATGATTTCGACAAACGCGTGCTGCAGTTCAAGGAGCAAGAAGTCGCCAACGTGAAGAAACAAGTAAAAGTCGTTTCCGGGATGTCGCCCGAAGGTGCGGCGGTAATGCTGAATGAAATTTCTGACGAGGAGGTAACCAAACTGTTGTTCGCCATGAAGGCGGATGTTTCCGGGCCGATTCTTGACGCGATGAGCAAGCTCGGGGCGGCGCAAGCCAAGCGTGCGGCAACCATCACCCAACGGCTCAAAGACGTGATGCAGGTCGCATCCAACTCAACTTCTTCTGCCAATGCAACTCCCTGAATCACTCCCCACTCCCGCGGCGACAGAACCGTTTAAAGACAAAGCGGCCGTGAAGTCGCCACTCGATCACGGCGGATTTGAAAATTTCATGGATACGGCGCAGTCACCACAGAAAAGCGATAGTGGAGAAAAGCCGCCAGCAAAAGCCAAACCGGTAGCAAGGAAAAATCACGGCGGGGAAATTACCGCAACCACAACTTCCAAACCAACGCTGGGTAACACGGCGGACAAACTCGGGCAAGAAACCGCTGGTCAACTAAAGCCAGATGCGGTCAAAGCGTTAGGAGTCAAATCAGCAGAAGTGCCGACGGAAAAAGTTAGTTCGGATGGCTCGTTGCCAACGGCTGAATTGTCGAAGATGACTCCACCCGTATTGGTCACGCTGCCGCTGATGGTGACTCTTACCGCCAATACACTCGGACTAGAAAATGTTTCACCGGTCGAATCGGAAAAGCCTGCCGCGTTGGCGATTGGAAAAGTTTCGGGGGCAAATGTTTTGCCAACCAGCGCAGAACTGATGAGACCGAACGATACGCGCCAGTCCGGTGTGCAGTTGCTGCCGTCGCAACTGCCCACGACAGCAGCCGACGTTGCGAACACAACAGCAGTTCCAACGGTGCGCGAACAACTTTGTTAGCCTATACCAGCAACATCGGAAATCACGAACGAGGCTGGCCATATTCCGCTGCCGGCAACTGGAAATTTTAGATTTCAGAATTCAAATTTGAAATCGGCGGTGGGCGGCACGGGCGTTTTGCCTTTGGGTGCGCTGGCCATACCGACACAACCTGCCGCGCCGGAGAGCGGTGTTCCGTTGATGACAGATTTCTCAGCAGGCACGGAGGAGAATTTCAAAGTAGCAATTTCAAATTTGAAACCGGATGCGGAGAAATCAGAAGTCGAGGCCGGCGGGGCGCTGACCGAAAGATTTACTTTTGTAAATACTGGCACAGGAGTTGCAACTGATGCTCCCGTGATGAAAAAAACGCGAAATGAGAACGAAGTTGCCGAGTTGGACGTGCAAGTTTTGCCGGTCGGCAAGACAGGCGCGGATCACGGCACAGTTTCGCAACCGCACACAGCGATGTCACTGCTACGCACGGTGGAAACGGCGAATCAGGATTTTAACTCTCAACTTCCAACAGTTAGCGCCGCGAATCCAGTTACGACGGAAGCGGCGAGCGTTATCGCAGTGACACCATTAGGCGACGCGCATCTGCGGACGATGGAGCGCACGGCTGAGATGATGTCCATGCACTCGGTGCGGCTAGCTAAGTCGGACGCGGAATCCATGTCCGTCGTAATCCGTCCGGGCGCAGGCACAGAACTTTCGCTGGAGTTGCGCCAGCGTGATGGCGCAGTAGAGGCGCACGCGGTTTTGTCGCGCGGTGATTTTCAAACGCTAAACCAATACTGGCCGGAGTTACAGGCGAAGCTGGAGCAACGCGGCATCAAACTCGCCCCGCTCGGTGGGGAATCGAATTTCACTTCGGCGGGCAACGGAAACTTTTCGCGGCAGCAACAATCTACGCGCGAAGAATCGGCGCAACAGGCATCGGCATTCGCGGAGTTCGCGGTGGCAATAAACCGGGGCGGCGCAACGGCGCGGCTGGCAACCATTACCGGTAGCAATGAATGGTGGGCGTGATTTTTAAAAAATAAATTTATGAGCACTTCAATTTCAGCAGTCGCCAGCAATCCCGGTTCGATTCACAACACGGATTCCCTGCCCGGCTCAGCCAAGGCGCTCGGCCAAAATGATTTTCTGAAGCTATTGGTGACGCAGATTCAGTTTCAGGACCCGATGAACCCAAAGTCGAACACGGACATGGCGGCGCAGATGGCGCAGTTCACGTCGTTGCAACAGGCGAGCCAGTCTTCCTCATCGCTGGCGATGTTACAGGCAAGTAGTTTGATCGGCAATCAGGTGACGCTGCAAGTAGACAGCAAACATATTGCATCTGGCGTCGTCGACGGCCTCCAGATGAAGAACGGCACGCCGCAGATTTTGGTAGACGGCCACCCCTTCAACTTAAATCAGATTGTGTCAGTGAATCCAAACATAACCGTGCCGCCCATGCAATCAGAGGACAAGATTTCGACAAATTAATTTCAATTCAACCATCAACCCCAGGAATAAATCATGTTACTTTCTCTCGACTCCGGCATCAGCGCCCTCGGCCAATTCCAGCAAAAGCTCAACGTCATCGCCAACAACATTGCGAACGTGGAGACGGTGGGGTTCAAAAGCGCGAGCATCAATTTTGCGGACACGTTGAGCCAGACGTTGAGCGGCCCTGGCCCTGGTGGCACGATGCAGATCGGCACGGGCATCCACACGGCGTCCATCACAAACCAGTTCACGCAGGGCGCTTATGCCAGCACAGGTTCGCCGAACGATCTCGCGATCAACGGGCAGGGATTTTTTCTAGTGCAAAATTCCACCACGGGAAGCTCATATGTCACGCGCGACGGCCAGTTCAAGGTGGATGCGGATCACTTCCTGATTAACAACAGCGGTCTGCGCGTGCAGGGCTATACGGATTCCACACTTACTACTGTCGGCGACATCAAGATTGATAACAACATTCCCGGCAGCACTTCCGCCATTGCTAGCTATACCTTTGGTAACGACGGTAAAATCAACGTCAAGCTCGTAGACGGCACGGAACTCGTGCGCGGACAAATTCTCTTGCAAAACTTTTCCAGCCCGCAGCAACTGCTCAAGGTAGGCAATAATTTGTATTCCGGTCTTTCGTTGGCCGGCCCTTTGGCCGCGCCGACTGCGCCCAACAGCAACGGCGTGGGCGATCTCGCCTCCGGTTTGGAAATGTCCAACGTCGACCTCGCGAACGAACTCGCCTCGCTAATCACCACGCAGCGCGCGTATGAGGCGAACACCAAAGTGATTACCACGAGCGATGAAATCCTCCAATCGCTCGTCAACTTGAAGCGCTAATTTTATGGCTGAAGAAAAATCTAATCCGGAGGGCGAGAAGCCAGCCGAGACACCCGCGGCCGCCGGCGGCGGGGCGAAAGCGTGGTTGCCGCTCATCCTCGCCGTTGTGCTCATGCCTGCGCTGGCGTTCGGCATGACGAAGTTTGTCATCGTGCCGTCGCTGCAAAAAAGCCTCGGGATCAAGGAGCCCGCTGAGGGCAAAAGCGAGCACGGAAAAAAAGGCGAGAACAAGAAGATTAATGTGCCGTTCCAAAAACTACTGGTGAATATTGCCGGCACGATGGGGCAGCGGTTTTTGCTCGTAAGCCTTTCACTCAACAGCAGCGGGGGCGAAGAATTCAAAACCAAGGTCACAGAGAGCGACGCCGCGCTGCGCGATATGTGCCTGGGCGTTTTGTCCACCAAGACGCTGGCCGATCTGGAGAAGCCCGGCGCACGCAACATCATCCGCACCGAACTCATCAACGGCTTCAACAATATTCTCGGCGACAACTCCGTCTCCGAAATCTACATCACCGAGTTTGGTATCCAGTGATTATGGACTCCACCGCGACCGCCGAAGCTCCTGCCGCCGAAGCGTCCGCCGCCTCGGCCACCGTGCGGGTGCTTACGAGCAAGGGGGTTAATGAATCACGACTCGCTTCGGAAATTCGTCCGCACGATTTCCGCCAGTCCGGTTTTCTCGCCGCGAGCGAACTCCGGCGCATTCGCCAGCGCCATGAGCAGATCATCCGTTCGTTGGCCGCACGTTTGGCGATTTATCTACGCCTTGAGTGCAACGTTTCGCTGGCTAAAGTCCACATCCTCGGCTACCAGAAATTCACCGAAAGCATCGCCAATCCCGCGCACATCACCTTATTCAAAACCGAGCCACTCAAAGGCGTCGGCCTGCTCGTGATTCCGCCGAAACTGGCATTGCAATTCGCTGACCGGTTGCTGGGAGGCCCCGGCCAGATGCCTGACGCAAACCGCGATTTGTCCGACATCGAAATCGCCATCACCGATCAGGCCGCCATGCTCATCCTCGCCGAGTGGTGCAGCCATTGGCCGGAAATGCGCGACCTCCATGCACAAGTTCTCGGCCACGAGAACAATAGCAAGTTTCTCCAGACCGCACCGCCCGATGCCTCCATGCTGATTATTTCTGTGGATACCAACATCGCCGAGCAGAAGGAAACGTTTCACATCGTCTTTCCTTACGCCACGGTGGATCCGCTCATGCGGCGCATCACGCCACCCATGCCGGAAAACGAAACCACACCGCAGCCAGCAGTTAAGTCGCAATGGAACCGCGAGTTCGACAGCGTAAACGTTCCACTCACCGCCGAGTGGCAGGGGTTAAAACTTTCCGCCGGCGACATCACGCGACTCAAGCCCGGCGACACGCTCACACTCGATCCCGCTTGCGCCGCGCAAGTTGTCGTGCGCCTTGGCAACCTCGCCAAATTTTTCGGTCGTCCCGGAACCAGCGACGGCAAATGGGCCGTGCAATTGACCAACGCCATCCACACATGAACGCCACGCTTGAAAATCCTTCCAACCTGAATCTCGTCCTCGATGTCCCCGTCAGCCTCACCATCGAGCTTGGCGGCTGCAAGTTGCCGATGCGCGAGGTGCTGGCGCTAGTCGTCGGCTCCGTCGTGCAACTCGACAAGGCCGCCGATGCGCCGATTGAACTTAACGTGAACGGCAAGCTCATCGCGCGCGGCGAAGTCGTGGTCATCGAAGACCGCTACGGCGTAAAAATCACCGAAGTCGTCGGCTGTATTGCGCCGGTATGAACCAAAACCAGCAACAGTCTTTACCCTTGCTTCCGTCCCGCGTTTTTTTTCATTGTTTTCGCGGGGGCCTGACGGGAGCGAGGTTTTTTTTACTCGTCACATTCTTGCTGTGCGCAGCGGACAATCTTTTTGCCCAGACTAATACCGCTCCAGTCGCTGTGCTTGCGCCCAACCTGCCGAACGCCGGTGCTTCGCTGCTACGTGTGCTCGGCTCACTCGCGCTGGTGCTAGGACTTTTTCTTGCGGGCGTGTGGTTTTTTAAAAACTGGCAGCGGCTGTCGCTGCAACGCGGAGCGAAACCAAAGCTAAACATTTTGGAGACGCGTTCACTCGGTGCACGGCAGGCAGTCTTCGTCGTCGGGTATGAAAAACAACGTTTCCTTGTCGCAACTTCGTCCGCGGGCGTGAATCTATTGAGCCATCTCCCCGACGCAGAACTCACCGAACCGGAATCCGACGAAAAAAACTCTGCGCCCCTGCCCTTCGCGCAGGCGCTGGCAAAAGTCCTCAAGGGAAAATGAAATTTTTTCCAAAAATCGCGCTGGTGATTTTTCTGTTCTCCGCAGCGGTGACGACCGTATCCGCCCAGACCAACGCCGCCACCAGTCTCGGTCCACTTTCCATTTCGCTTACACCAAACAGCGGCGCGCCGGACGTGGATTCCAGCATCAAGATTCTTTTCACCATCACGCTGCTGTCACTAGCGCCTTCAATACTTTTGCTGATGACATGTTTCACGCGCGTGGCCATCGTGCTCGCGTTCGTGCGCTCGGCGTTGCAACTGCAGGGCACGCCAGCGAACCAAATCATCATTGGCCTATCGCTCTTCATCACCTACTTCGTCATGGCGCCAGTGTGGGACAACATTAACCGCGTAGCACTCACTCCATATCAGGCGAAAACTATCACCAGCCAAGTCGCGCTCGACCGTGCGAGCCACGAAATCTCCGCCTTTATGCTAAAACAAACGCGGCCAAAAGATCTCGAGCTGTTCGTCTCAATGGCAAAGTTGCCGCCAACCAAAATTGAAGACATGCCGCTGCGTGTCGTCACGCCGGCTTTCATTATTAGCGAGCTACGCACAGCGTTTCAGATGGGTTTCCTGATTTACGTCCCGTTCATCTTGATCGACATCGTCGTCGCCACCGTGCTGATGATCATGGGCATGATGATGATGCCGCCGGCGACGATTTCGATGCCGCTTAAGCTGCTGCTGTTCGTTCTCGTGGACGGCTGGACGCTCGTGGTTCAATCGCTTGTGCGCAGCTTTGGGATGTGATTTATGAATCCAGAATTCGCCATTGACCTGTTGAAGAGCCTGATTCTCCTCGCGCTCACGATAGCTACGCCGATCTTGCTCACCGCGATGGTCATCGGTCTTGCCATCAGTTTGTTTCAGGCCGTGACAACAATCCACGAACAGACACTCGCCTTCGTGCCGAAGGCGCTCGGCGTTATCGCCATCATGCTGCTCCTGCTGCCGTGGATCGTGCGAACGCTGATGGAATTCACCACCAGCGTGATTATGAAAATGCCGCAGATGGTTAATTGAGAATTGAGCCATAAAGACAAAATCAGTTTGACAAGGTGAATGCTTTTTCACGCAACACGCATCACTCGCCACGCACCTTAAATGGACTTTGATTTCTACAACTGGATGCTGGTGTTCGTGCGCGTCGGCGCGTTTCTATTGGCGCTGCCGTTTTTTTCGGCGGTGAATTTCCCGGTGATGATGCGCGTGGCGCTCGGCGCGCTGACCGCACTACTGATTTCCCCACAGCTGCCGTCCTTCCCCATTCACAGCCTAGACTTCTTTTCATTGCTCGGTCTGATGTTTCGTGAAGTCAGCATTGGCCTGCTGCTCGGCTTTGTGGGGCGCATTATTTTTTTCGCGGCGGATATCGCCGGCATGATTATCGCCTCTGAACTCGGCCTGAATATGGGCATGATTTTTGATCCGGCCACGCGCCAGTCGGAACCAATTCCGGGACTGATTTTGTTTCTCCTCGCCACACTCACAATGCTCACGCTGGATTTGCACCACGGCATGCTACTCGGCTTCGCCAAAACTTTCGAGGTGCTGCCCATCGGGGGTGGGCACTTGAGTTCGTCGCTATTTGAAATGATGGTGAGACGCACCGCGCAAATTTTTGTGACCGCGCTGCAAATTTCCGCGCCGGTAATGGCGGTGTCTTTTGTCATCACCACCATTTTTGCCGTGTTAAGCCGTGCTGTTCCGCAAATGAATGTCTTCGCGGAAAGTTTCGGTATCCGCATCGCGGGAGGCTTGATTGTCTTCGGCTTCACACTGCAAATCACCGCGCAGTATGTTGAAAACTATTTGCGCCGTCTCCCGGATGACTTGTTGTCGTTCGGTAAATTAATAGGCGGCAGTTAAAATTTTATGTCCGAGCAAACTGGTGAAAAGACAGAGTTGCCAACGCAGCGCAGGCTGGAGGACGCGATCAAGAAAGGTCAAATCCCGCGCAGCGCCGAGGTCCAGACCGTCTTCGTGCTGCTCGCCTCCGTCGCTGCGCTCACGTTTTGCGGACGCGAATCCTGGAGCCAACTCGTCAACGTCAGCGTCTCCACTTATAGCCATCTTTACAACACGCCGCTCACCGTCGACTCGCTGCAAAGCTACGGCGTCACAGGCTTGCTCGTCATTTTGAAATGCGCCGGGCCGATTGTTCTGGCCACGATGCTTGCCGGCCTGCTGGCAGGTGCCCTGCAAAACCGTTTTCAAACGGCATCTGAGGTTTTAGCGCCCGACTGGAGCCGCGTGAATCCTATCAACGGATTTCAACGCCTGTTCTCCGGTAGTTCACTCATGCCGACCGCCGTGGCCGCGGTCAAATTCGCTGTCATCTTTGCGCTCACTTACACGCAGATCCAAAAAGTTTTGCTGGATCCGATTTTCACCACGTCCGTCAGCGTCGGACGACTCGCGGAATTTCTCGGCTCAACCGCGCTGGCGATTTTGCTCCGCATCAGCCTGGCGTTAATCGTCATCGCCGCCGCCGACTACGGCTATCAATACTGGAAAATTGGACGCGACCTCATGATGACAAAAGAGGAGTTGAAGGAAGAATCCAAGAGCACCGACGGCAATCCGCAGATGAAAGCCGCGCGGCGGCGACGACGCAGCGTCAGCAAAGCCAAGCAGCTCGCCGAAGTCGCCAAGGCTGACGTCATCGTGACCAACCCCACGCGCATTGCCATCGCCCTGCGCTACGACCGCAAGACCATGAAAGCGCCGAAAGTCGTGGCCAAGGGCATCCGCCTCAACGCAAAAAAAATCCGTGAGATCGCCTCGCAACATCAAGTGCCGATGATTGAAAATAAACCGCTGGCACGGATGCTCTTCAAGCACGCCCGAGTCGGCAGTGAAGTGCCAGCGAATCTCTATGCTGCCGTCGCAGAAATTCTTGCTTGGGTCTATCGCGTTAACCGCTACCGGTATTTCTTGGAGCGGAACCAGGCATAGCAATGGTCTGGCTTCTATTCGTTGATAAATCCCACTTGGTCTCGCGCAATCCAGCCTGAAGCCATGGGGGTGCGGACAAAAAAATAATTCCCACGCGTCTTCACCCGCCGCAGCGGTTCACCGGCGGGTAGCGTGGAATGCAGTTCGCTGCCGCTTGTCGGCGTCAGTCGTAGCGCTGCATTTTTCTTCACCACAAATCCGATATCTCTGCGGCTGACCAAACCTACGTTCGCCGTCAGGGCAAAAATAAAAATGCAAACGCCCAGTGCCGCCAGCGCCTGCAGCCCGTCGGACTTTTTACGCCGAAATACGCGCGGCAATACCAGTGCGCCACCTGCCAGCCACAGCCCCGCGCCCGCCAACCATGCCCAGGTAATCGGCGGCAACCACGTCGAAAGCGTCTCAAACCAGTGCAACTCGGGTGCGTCCACCTGCATCACTTGCCGCGCGAATTTCAAATTTTTTCGGGCAGCCGCGTCCTGCGGATTGAGCCACGCGGCTTGCTCCCACGCGAGCAACGCCACGCCCGCGTGACCGCTTTGCCATTCAGCAATGCCTAGATTTACCAACCCGCCGGAGGAAGGCTGTGCCTGTATGGATTTTTTGAAAGCCAGTGCCGCCTTGGAAAAATCACCCGCGCGCGCCGCCACTGTGCCATCGGCAAAATCATCCGCCGCAGCGCGCCTTGAAATTGCGGCGACCAGCAGCAACGCAAACAGCAGCAGCCTACTTGTCATAATTTTACCTCCAGCTTGCTCAGCACTTTTTCCACTTCCGCCGCGAGGTGCAGCGGAATTGTCGCGGCTGCCCTCCCGCTAAATTCAGCATCCGCCGCGGCAAAAATCTTCCGGACCATCTCGCCTTCGATCCCGTCACGTTCCGTCGCGCTGAACTGCGTCAGCACATCGCCGCACACCATTGCCCGTGCCGCCGCTGGATAATGCGGGGCCACGGCAATCCTCATTGCCGCCACCGCGTGCATGAGAAATGCCTTCTCATCGGCCGCAATGACCGCGCGACAGCAATTTCTGCGCTCCCGCTTTAATTCCCGTTTCGCCTCCCGCCGCCGGATAATTTCGGGGTGTGCCTCCAAGAACCGCCGCCGCTCGTCCCACCGCCACAGCAAGACCAACCCCAACACTGGTAGCAACAGCAGAAACACCAGTCCGCCGCGAAACTGCGGTGGCCGCATATTTGCCGCCGTCTTGCCGAGCGTGGTCGCCTGCTCGCTCAATTTCAGCGGCGCAGCATTCTTTTCCGGATCGTAGTAGCCGCGTAGTTCTACCGGCAAGTCTTCGCCCTGCACCGTCACCGACTGCGCAGGAATGCTTAGGTCGTAGAATTTTTCCAAAGCCAGATCGAAGGCAGAGAACGGAATTGAGGGGGTGTTCGTCGCCTCATCTGTCAGCGGAATCAGCGTGAAAACATTTTCGCCCGGTTTGCCCGCGATGATCTGCCAGTCACGCGAACGCGGCGGCTCCGGCGGCACGAAGCGCGAGAGATTCGTCCCCGGTTGAAAATTATATTTTAATTTTACCGGCTCGCCCACCCGCAGCCGGTTCGTGGCCAAAAGAATTTTGTCCGCCAAAAACTTTCCCATCGAGCCGGTAAAGCCCGGCAAATCGTCAGCGGGTAGCGGGCGCACATTCAGCTTCAGCGGCTCGGAGGTGAGGAAAACATATTTTGGCGCGCCGCCAGCAATTGTCACCTGCCCGCTGATCGCAATCGGCCCGCCAAAGTCGCGCCCCGCAGTGAACGCCTGCGCGGAGAGATTTATCGTCCCGGCGACAATCGGCGTGGCCACAGTTTCATGAACGAACGCGGTTTTCACTTGGCCGTCGTGCTTCACCGGCTCAACCAACTGGCGCGTGGACATTTTATCAGTCATCAGACCGACGCTGTTGAATTGCACTTCACGCAACGCCTCGATTTCATTTCCCGGCCCAACCGGCAGCAGCACGCGCACGCGGAACGGCTGGCCTAAAAAAAGATTCGTCGCCGAAGTTTCCAGCGCGAGCCGCCGCCCAACCAGCGGCTCAATATTTTTGACCATCACTTCCAGGCTCGCCGCCGGGATTTCCACCGGCTGCCCAGCGACCGTCACCGTGAAATTCGAAACCGTGAAATGACCCGCCGCCGCGGGCTGCACCTCAAACAAAAATGACGTGAGCGGACGAAACCGATTGCCGTCCAGCCGCGCAATCTGCCCGTGCGCAGGCGAGCTAAATTTCAATTCATCCGGCGCGGAAATTTTTTCCGGCAGCGCGAACGAGGATTCCGCCGCATCCACGTTCACACGGTAAAAAGTTTTGTCACCCACGCCCACGCTGGCTGGCTCAAAGCCCGCCACAGCCAAAACCGTTTCCGGAGGCGCAACCTCGATGGGCGCTTGCTGGATTTGAAGCTGCCCCTGCAACGCTGGCGGGATTTGCGGTGGTGCTTGGGCGAATAATCGTAGCGATGAAGAAACTACTAACATCCAACTGCCAACAACCAGCTTCCATTTGCCGACGACGCACGAACGCGCCAACGTTGGATGTTGGATGTTGGCAGTTGGATGTTTAATGTTTTCCATGTTACCAGTTCCGACCATTCTTCTCTTTCGGTGGCGTGCCCGGCTTGTCTCCACCCATCGGCAGCCGACGCGTGCCATCCACGGAAATACCATCCAGCATCTGTCCGGCAGCGTCCGGCGAAAGCAGCATCTGCATTTGCTCGCCTTCGCGACCTTCGCCTTCCTCTTTGCCTGCGAGCGATTCCGGTTTCACGCCATCCTTGCCCTTACCATCCTCATCTTCATCGCCTTCGCCCTTGCCGCCGGGCGGCGCATCAGGCGCGGGAATCTGCCCCTTTAGCTTGCCCAACATTTTTCCTAACTGATCTTTTTTTCCAGCCATCTGCCCGGCCATCTGCTGCATTTTTTGCAACTCGTCCACGACTTTGGCTATCTGGCGTTCGACCGTCTCAGCGTTGTGCAACGCGTTTGTATCCGCCGGATTCAACTCCGCTGCGCCGTGAAAATCATCCGCCGCCCGGCGCCACTTGGTCAGCGTTTTGCCAAACGTTTCCAGCGCGGTCTTGACGGCTTTTTCGGCGTCGCGCAATTCTTTCCGCGCCCCACGACCGTTGAGGTAGGCGTTGACCATCTTCGCCAGATTATTTTCCGCCTCTGCCGATTCACCAGCACGCAACGCCTCTTCACCCGCCGCCAACGCCGCGTTGCCACGCGCAGAAACCTTCTGTGCGTCCGGCCCGTTTTTCAAAATCGCTGCGCCATCCGCGAAGCGCACATGCCCCAGATTGAACATTGCCAGCGGCTGCAACCGCTCGTCTTGCTGTGCCAGCGACGCCGCCAACATTTTTTCCGCCTGCAAAAAATTAGTTCCGCACAGCAGTCGGGTTCCGGCGTTGTAAAAATCGCGCGCCGTGACGGGCACGGACAGATTGGTTTCACCCGCGCGTGCCGCGGCAATGTAAGCCGATAAAAAAAATACCCCAAACATGAACCGTCTCCACCTCGCCGAGCGTCCACGAAATGACACAAATGATTTCATGTGGCCGACACCTTTCCCCTGCGCGTGCCGAGCAATGATTCCACGACCAGCAACAGCAGCAGCACCGCGATGAACCAGTGACTGTGATCCACGCCGTTCTTAGCTGATGGCCGCACGCCGCTTGCACTGTCCAGAGCGTGCATGGCTGACTTCACTTGCATCAAACCATCGCCCAAACGTCCCAGCGGAAAATAATTGCCACCCGTCACCTGTGCGATGTCGCGCAGCGTCGTTTCGTCCAACTGGCTGCGAACGATTTCACCTTTTGCATCGTGCAACAATTCCATCTGGCCGGCGGCGTTCAAGGTCTGAATTTCTTTTCCCGCTGGCGTGCCCACGCCGACGGCGAATACCACCACGCCGTTCGTCGCGAGCCGCTTTGCCGCCGTGATGCCGGATTTTTCCAAATCCTCGCCATCGGTGACGAGAACGACTATTTTACGTTTTGCGTTTTTGTCCATCGCGCGATTGGCTTCGTTCAACGCGCGCCCGATATCCGTGCCGGGAATGGGAATCGTTTTTTCGTCCATGCTCATCAAAGTTTCCTCAAACGCGCCTGCGTCAAACGTCGGCGGACATTGGATGAATGCGCTGCCCGCGAACGCCACCAGACCAACGCGTCCGTGACTTTGCTTGCGCACAAAATCCAGCATCGAAAACTTTGCACGCTGCATCCGGCTTGGCACAACATCCGTCGCCGTCATGCTCTGCGAACAGTCCAGCACAAACACCACATCTTCGCCCACGAACGCATTGTTCGCCTCAGTGCTGCCCCATTGCGGTCGCGCCAACGCCAGACCGGCGAATACGAACGCGGCAAGCAATAAAGTATTTTTGAAATGTCGCCGCGCCGGACTGTGCGACGCGGTGAGTTGCTCAACAAAATTTGGCGACGCAATTTTTGCCAGCTGTTCGCGCCGCTTGACCGACGCGCGCCAATGCAACCACACCAGTAAAACCGGGGCAATTATCGCCAGCCACAGCCAACGTGGTTCGGCAAACTGGAAGCCTGAAAAATTCATGGCACCCTCCTGAATCTCGTGTTCACAAAAATTAATTCCAGTGCCAACAACCCGAGCGCTGCCAGCAGCGGCCAGTGAAACTGTGGCTCGTAAGTGGCAAACCGGCGCAGCTTCACTTCGGATTTTTCTAAACGGTCAATCTGGTTGTAAATGCTCTGCAGTTCCCGCGCATTCGTCGCGCGGAAAAAATGGCCGCCTGATACGTCTGCCATCTTGCCCAGCACGGAATAATTCGCCGGCTGCAGCAGCAGCGTGGGAATCACATTGCCATTCACATCCAGCTTGAGCGTGCCCGTCGCCGGATCGAACGCCGGCAAATTGCATGCCTGCTCGATACCGATGCCGATGGTGTAAATTTTCACACCGAGCGCGGCGGCGAGCTGCGCCGCAGGCAGCGGATCAATCTTGCCCATGTTGTTGTCGCCGTCCGTCAGCAAAATCGTGATGCGGCTCTTGCTGTTCGGCACGGGCTTCAATCTTTTCGCAGAAACGACGATCGCGTCGCCGATAGCCGTGCCAAGTTCGCCGATGATGCCGATGTGCAGCCGCGCCAGATTTTCGCCGAGCCATTCATGATTCAACGTGAGCGGACTCGCGAGATACGGCACGCCGGAAAATGCCACGAGGCCGATGCGGTCATTCGGACGCTTTGCCACGAAGTCTTTCAGCACGCCCGAGGCTGCCGCGAAGCGCGTGAGCTTTTCCGACGGCTTGCCCATGTCAATTGCCATCATGGACCACGACAAATCCAGCACGAGCATGATGTCGATGCCGGGCGTCTCCGTCTCCACGTGGTAATTGGCCATGCGCGGGCCGGCCAACGCGACTATGCCCAGCGCCACTACCAGCAGCCGCAGAAAAAATAAAAATCTTCCCGCCGCCGAACGTGCCTGCGCTCCGGCAGCGCGCGCAATGTCCGCGCTGGAAAACGTTAATGCCGACAGCTTGCCGACTTTGCCGCGCAGCAAGGCGTAAACCGGCAGCAGCCCCATCAGCGCCAGCACCCACGGAAATTGAAATTCAAATTCGCCGGTCATGGATCAATGACAAAATACTTGAAGCCAAAAAACCCGATAATTTTTGTTCCTCCAAGCGAAGTCTCTTTTGAAGCGTGCTGATGGCCGTGTAAAAAGAATTTGGGTTGGTGCTTTTGGATGTATGGCAAAAATGCGGCGAAGCCAGTATGAACATCATCTTCCTTGTCATGGATGCCCAATGGCGAATTATGAGCCACGAAAACATCCACTTTTGGAAAGACGCTCAACGCAGATTCAACTTCGTGCTGTTCAAACAAATGATGGCCGCGCGGCTTGTATTTCCACGACCCGCCAAATCCGCCGAAACAAAGCCCACCAAAATTAAATGTATTCAAATGCAAATCCACAATCGGTGAAGGAAAAGGTGAACCTGAATCATGGTTACCCTTCACCGCACAAACACTTCGGCAACTACAACGCGTTGCTGCCCGCTGGATAGATAAATCATTCAAATCCCCCAAAGAAATTAGCAGTTCAACCGAAGTTTCGGGTAATTGGTTTATCACGGAATCATCGTCAGCGATAACAAGCGTAGTCATAATTTGATGGGATTGATTTGCATTCGCCACTTTTCCGCCTCATTCACCAAGTCCAAAGCCAGCTCAACGGCATCCAACTCCGGCGCATTGTTAGCAGGCGAAAATTTCCTCGTATCACATTCGCGCAAGAAGCTGGACACCTTTTCGCTCAGACCAACGGGTATCTTTTCGCTACCCGCCAACGTAGCAATGAACTCCGCTGTCGTCGCCTCTTCGCCGGCCATCTGGAATTGCTTGCCGAAATACCCACGCAGGATGCGCGAAACATCGCTAAGCAACTTTCCATCCTCCGGCTCGTTCAGTAGATCGGTCAGAGCGGCGCGCGTCAAATTTTCTATCGGCTCGATCTTGGGCTGCAAACGCATCAGGAATTTCCACAGCAGGAATGATTGCGCGAGGATGAACAGAAATCCGCCGATGATGATGGCCAGTTTGTGTTGCTCCCAAAACGTCGGTGGAATCTCGCCGTAAGCCGGAACGAGAGCGGGCAAATCATTTGTATCCGCAGCCAGCGTTGCAAACGGCAGTGAAAATATGATGGAAAGTAAAAGTTTCATCCTCGGCGCCTTCCCCGGCGAAGTTCAAAGAACCGCTGCAACACCGGCGCGAACGGCTCCGTGGTCTTGATGCGCAACGTATCCACGCCCGTGCGGATCAGCGCGCGATTCAGCTCCGCCAATCGCTGCGCATTCACAGCGGCAAACTTTTCGCGCACGCTGCTTCGACCCGAATCCAGCTCCAGCAATTCACCGGTCTCGGCATCTTCAATCGTCACCAAGCCCGCATCCGGCAAGGTGCTTTCGCGCGGATCGTGCAGGTGCAAACAAACGACATCGTGGCGGGTGTTCGTGAGACCGAGTTCAGCGATGACATCGCGGTCTTTCGCCCCTTTGGCCGCGCCGGCATCGGCGTGCAAAAAATCCGTCAGCAAAAACACCATCGCCCGGCGATTCAAAACATGATTCAGGAAAACGAGCGCGCGAGAAATATCCGTGGCGCGTCTCTTCGGTTGGAACATCAGCAACTCGCGCACGAGCCGCAAAATGTGCCGACGGCCTTTGCGCGGCGGGACGAACAATTCCACTTCATCCGTGAACAACAGCAGCGCGACCTTGTCTCCGTTTTTGGCAGCGGACATGGCGAGCGTGGCGGCGATTTCAGCGGCAAACTCGCGCTTGGTGCGGTTGGCCGAACCGAAGCTGGATGATGCGGATACGTCCACGGCGAGCACGGCGGTCAGTTCGCGTTCCTCACGGAATCGTTTCACGAACGGGCGGCCGAGGCGATGCGTGACGTTCCAGTCAATGTCGCGCACGTCGTCGCCGGGCATGTATTCGCGCAGTTCCTCGAAATCCATGCCGCGCCCCTTGAAGCCGCTCAAATACGCGCCACCCATCGTGTCGTTCACGAGCCGGTTCGTGCGCACTTCCACGCGGCGGACGGATTCAAGGAGTTCAGTGACGGTCATCGCCATAGCGTTTTAGTAAGCCGTATTTCCAATCGTTTTCAAAGGTTGTTCGGGCTTGGCAATCAAGCTGACCGGTCCAAGCAACCCCGATGGAAGCAAAGGCGAATTTTTCTTGAAAGGATTTCGCGTCGTCCATGTGAATCGCTTTTCCGCTGGGAGCGACAGGTCGCCGATGAGCCGATTGGGCCACAGGTTCGCGACTTCGATTTCGAGTTCATTTTTTCCGGCCTTCAAAGCATCTCCCGTTGCCACCTGCCACGGCGCGCACCAGACCACACCAAGATCGCGGCCATTCAATTTGACGCGCGCCAGATTTTTCACGTCGCCCAAAGACAAAAAATATTTCTGGTCAGCCAACGGACCGGGCGACGGCAGTTCAAACGTTTTCCGATAAACGGCGGTGCCGGAATAAAATTTGACGCCGTCCTCGGTGCGTTGACTCCAATCAGCCAGCGAATCAAACGTGACGTTCTCCGGCCCGCCCCAGCGCGGATCGAATTGCACCTCCCAAGCGCCGCTCAACTCGATGACTGGTTTTGTCTGCGGGAAATTCTGGCTGACGGCTTTCGCCTGCGTCACTAGACTTCGAAACAAAACGAAAAAGGACTGTCCGGGATCAAAGCGCATCGGAATCTCGGTGTTACCGGCGCGTTCAGAAAATTGCGGCAACAGACGTGTTTCGCCAGTGAGAGGATCAAATAGTTCCGGCTGTTTTTTTGTCACGCGGAATGTGCAATTCGCCTCAACCACATTCTTTTTACTGTTGGCGACGAAATAAATATCCGTGTCGCCGTCACGGCGATGCGTGAAGCGGATTGGTCCATCCGATAAAAAGTCCTGCGATAGATTCATGCCTGCGAGCACATTCGTCACCGCAGCAAAATCACTGTATTGCTCGCCGGGCTTAACTTCTGCCGCCCGCCACAGCACCCGGCCTTTGCCGAAAGTGTGTGCCAAAATATTTTCACCATCACAATCGCCCCAAAGTTCGCGCGCCAGCTTTTTCACCTCCGCGTCACACTGCGGAATATGCTCCAAGCTAGGCGACTTAACCGGCGGCGGACCGAAAACCGTTGCGCCCGCCTTCACGAGCGACTTGATTTTGCGCAGCAACTTCGGCGTCATCGTCTGGCACTCAGGCAAGACCAGAATTTGATACGTCGTGCCGCCGGGGAAAACGAGTTTTCCATCTTTCACCGTGGCGCGTTCTAGCAAAGTTTCCGGTGCGCAGCCGTCGAAGTTATAGCCGCCGTGATCAGGCGGAGTTCCGGTCGTCGCCGAACTCGGCGGACGAAAAACATGCGGTGCGCCTTCCGCCGCGAGAAAGCAGACATCCGCCACAGTGACGCCGCGCCGAAGCAGAAATTGGCAGCGCGACAGATAATCGTGATACGCCGACGCCATGTCCCACCACGTCTGCGTGCGATCCCAGTGAACACCATACGAGCCCATCGTCATGCCCGGCCAGCGGTTGGTCCACGGCTGCGCTTGAAAGCGGTGAAAATCAAATCGGTTCACGCCCGCGCAAAACGCCCAGTCGCCGAGCGGCTTCAATGCGGCGGGATCGGCTTTCCAATCTTCGCCCGGCGAAGCCGTGAACGCTTCGGCGGCGACCACCGGCTGGCCGCAGGTGTGCGCGATGGACGCGGCCTCGATCACTGAGTAAGTCGTGTCGTAACCCAAATACCAGAACTCACATTGCGGCACATCGGCCACGCGGCCGAGCGAAAGATCACCGCAGGGATTCAAATCGTAAGGCTCAAGGGAGAGCGTGAGTCCGCGATTGTGGCTGAGCGTGGACAGGTGGCTGATGTGATTTTCGAAAACAAGTTCCTGCGCGGTCTGCCGCATATCCCAGAGGAATCGTTCGGTAATTTCGTCGCTGCCGACCACGCGCCCCGTGTATGCCGGAAAAAATTTCAGCGGATCGTAACCGCGCCGTTTTTGAAATTCTTTGCGGAAATTTGCCGACCAGTTTTGTGCGCCCATTTCCCAACTGTCAAAATGCACCGCCGTCAATCCGCCGTCGGCATTCATCTGCGGGCCAACTCGGGCGAGCAGTTTTTCCGTGAAGGCGGCGAAATGCGCATCCAGCGCGGCGCGGTCAAATTTGTCGCTCTCGAAACCAAGTCCCGGCTGCGGCGCGGGCCTCGTAGTCTGGCCGGTCAACGTGCTGCCCAGTCGCATGACTGTCCACTTGCCCGGCGGCACATCCCAAACCAGTTTTCCGTCCGCCGACAGTTTTGGCGTCAACACAATCATCTTGTCCGTGTCCACGCAAGCGTTCGTCGGCAGAACGGGAAATTCCGCTGGCGCGGGCAAAAACGGTTTCACTCCCGGGCGCGAGGAAAACGGATCGCGCAGGTAGAGCGCCTTTTCATTGATGTTCGCAATTCGGTTTGTTCCCTCCGGCGTCGGAAACGCGAGCACTGCGACATCGCGATAAAAATCCCGCCACACTTTCTTCAACTCTGGCGTCAACGTGCCTTCGCCGAAATATGGCTTGCGCGGCTGCGGACGCGGCAGGTTTACGGATAATTTCAGCGGGCCGGTCACGTTGGTTTCGCTGGCCACGAGATGTTGCATCGTTTGTTCCGGCTTGAGCCACGGACCGCCGGTGCCGCACCAGCCCGGCCCAGAACCGAGCGCGATTTGAATGCCCAGCCGGTCCGCCTCGTGCACGGACTCCGCAAACAGTTCCTGCCAGTGGGGACTCATGAAATCCACCGGCCCGCGCGGGATGCCGATGTTCACCTCCAGAAAAATCGCCCCGCCGATGCCGGCTTTTTTCATCGCCGCCAGATCTGCCATCATGCCCTCGCGCGTGAGGTTGCCGTCCATGAAATACCAATAGACCCACGGCTTGGCCGCATCCGGCGGACGCACAAAGCCATCCCGCAACGCGTCTGCCGCCAAAGCTCCACCTGTGAGGCGGGTCAAAACCACCATCACCAGCAGTGCAGCCAAACGGGTGGCAATTTTTTTCATGCTGAATGGTTTGGGTTCAGGAAGCCGCCCATCGTGTCGTTCACGAGACGGTTCGTGCTTACTTCCTCGCGGCGGACGGATTCAAGAAGTTCGGTGACGGTCATAAAATTCTAAATGGGAATATCTTTCCAAGGGCGAACTGGTCTGCACTGCTTACGGAAATTTTCAATTGCAGTTCCCAATTCTTGAAAAGTTTCTGTTCCTTTAATCCAATCCAAATACAAAACTCGATCTGCAATCTGCTCTAAATTAAAGAACCAATAAATTGGCATCAGCGGGTTAATCCAAAGTTCACCTCCTGCTGTTTTTTCGGTTGAATGATGATTTCCAAATTCTCCGTCAATCGCATCCAAGATTGAAGTGTTCACAATGCTAGGTAGTGACGGCATCTGTTTAAAAACCGCGCGTGAAGCAGAGCGATACTTGGAAACTTCCGGCATTTCTTTTGTGAGTGAAATCGCACCCAAATAGCCGCCTTGCTTTGCGATGTTTGAGACAGCTTCAAAAAAATACGAATGACAGACGCCATGGAATGAATCAACACCGACACCAAGACATGCTAAAAGCCTTTGTCGAACTTGAACCTGTGAGACTGCTGCGATGCTTGCGATATCTTCCTGTGGCGTGCCCAGACTCACTTCGTCACCGCGCATCAAACTATCCGTTCCTCCATCAATCAGAACGATCGTGTCCAAATTTAATTTCTCGACCAAGATTTTGTAAGCTGCAGTCAGTGGCTGGACTCCGGTTTGTTCAAAACAATAAATTGGAACCTCCAGCTTTTCAGTTTCTCGTAGCCAAGCCGAAAGAAATGCTTCGGGGAAATAGTCATTTGCGTGAACCGTGTCTGCGTCCACTTCGAACAAAACTGGTGAGAGTCGTTCAGCTTTTGTTGCTGAAAGCGCTGAAAATGAAAGGTTCGCCAGATGAACTTCTTTCCCAGCTTTTCGCAGTGCAAAATAAAGCGGAAGCCCGCAAAAAATATCAAAGCCACCGCCAGCTCCGGTCAATAAAATACGTTCGGAGCTTTCGAGCCGTTGGAAGAATGGCTGTTTAAGAAATTCCATTTTGATCAAGGCACCGGCACCGCGTTAAAAACTTTCTTAATGATCGCGTCCGTCGTCACCGCTTGCGCCTCGGCTTCGTAGGTCAGGATGATGCGGTGGCGCAGCACGTCGGGGCCGATGCTTTTCACGTCCTCGGGAATCACATAATCGCGGCCTTGCAGCAGCGCCCACGCCTTGGCGGCGAGCGTCAGATTAATGGTCGC
>CAINDH010000290.1 GCA_903847285.1 uncultured Verrucomicrobia subdivision 3 bacterium
CTTGTTCGGGCGTAACTTCATAGACGGTTTGAAGCCCATCGCTGGCGTAAGGAAAACAGCTCCGGCCATCCGGGAATTGTTGAAATTGGTAGATGACCCCGGGAACCAGCTCGGAAATTTTTTGTAGCAACGTGTCTCGTTCGCGTTGCGCGCCTGGATTAGGTCGGGAAATTAACATATGCATCACTTACCGTTCCGATTAACGTAAGATATGCTCAGCCGAAGCTAAAGTTCAATTTAGTTTCGGCTCATGGCTTCGTTAACGGCGCTAGTGCGAATAGTAATTCCGCCTGCCGCAATAATAACAGTGGCCATTCATCCGACCAGCCAACCCTGCATTTATTCCGGATGTGATAACTTGATAACAGATGAAACGTGAATAAACACAGATTTAAAAGCGTGTGTCGCGCGAAGGCCGCAAAGGGGGCGAAGGAAGCAAAAGCATTTTCCGCCTTCGCTCCCTTCGCGGCCTACACGCGACATTTTAGCCGCGTTGACGCTGCTAGCAATCGCGGCTACCTTGCTGCCAGTTAAAAATGATTGCCAACCTTGCCAGCAAACCAACAACCGCACCGACTTTCCGCACGGGAGACGAGCGCCTCGTCAAACTGACGCCCAGCGCGGCCAACAAGGTTTCCACGCTGCTCACCAAACAAGGGCGTCCAGCGGGCGTCTTGCGCGTGGCGGTCGTCGGTGGTGGATGCTCCGGGTTGCAATACAAGATGGATTTGCAGGACGGCCCTGCCAGCCGCGACATCCTCGTCGAGAGCGGCGGCGTGCGCGTGGTGGTGGATCCCAAGAGCGCACTCTACGTGACCGGCAGCGAACTGGATTATATCGAGGCCTTGCAAGACGGTGGCTTCAAGGTGAAAAACCCCAACGCGGCCACGAGTTGCTCGTGCGGCGAAAGTTTCAGCGCTTAATACGGTAGATTGTTGATAGTTTCTCATGACGGACAACTTCGCCCTTCTCGACGAACCACGCCGGCCTTGGTTGGATGCAGATTTGCTCAAGCAGAAATTTCTTGCGCTGGCGTCGGACGCACATCCCGACCGCGTTCACGGTGCGAGCGAAACTGAAAAAGCCCAAGTCACTAAGCGCTACACGCAGTTGAACGCCGCTTTCAATAGTCTCGCGGATCCCAAACTGCGGCTGCGCCACCTGCTCGAATTGGAACTCGGCGTAAAGCCGAAGGACATCCAACATATTCCAACTGCGCTCGCGGATCTGTTTGCCGAAGTGGCGAATAGTTGCCGGAGCGCCGACGGTTTTCTTTTGGAAAAATCCAAGGCCACTTCGCCGCTGGTGCAGGTTCAGTTGTTTGAGCGCGGGCAGGATTGGGTTGAAAAGCTGAACGGCCTTCAGCGCAAATTGAACGAACTGCGCGAAAAACTGAATGGCGAACTGAAATCGCTCGACACGCAATGGATTTCAGCGGAGGCCGCCGCGCGCCGTGTAATTTTGCCGAAGCTTGAAGAACTTTACCGTCTATTCGGCTACTTCAACCGATGGAACAACCAGATTCAAGAACGCGTGGTGCAGCTTTCGCTGTGATGTAAGCGCCCTGCGTCATGGCGAAACCAGTATCCGGTAGAAATTCTGGCTGCTATTCGGCGTGTCAGCAAACGTGAGCGGTGCGCCCACCCCGTCCTGCGAGGGGCCGACGTTCTGCCAGTTGGGATTGTTCAGCGTGCCGCTGCGTTGCAGTTGGTAGGTATGGCCGTCGTAACCTTGAATGGTCAAAGTCAGCGTGCCGACGGATTGCGTGAAGGAAGTCACAACAATGTTCGTCGTGGTGAGGACGATTCCGTTGTTGATGAAATTCGCCGGGAGCGTCTGCGCACCGGACAGCAGATCGAGCAGGCCGTTGTTGACGAATACGCCGCTGACGGTGAGCGCGGTGCCAGAGAGGATTTGCATCGCACCGTTATTGGTGACGTTGCCGTTGATCGCGAGTCCGCCGGGCGCACCGCAACTCGCGGTGACCGTGCCGTTGTTCAAAAGATTTCCATTAATGGTTCCACAGCCGGTGAGTGCGCCGCCGGAATTAATTTGCACGGTGTTTGCCGTGATGGTTCCCGGCAGGTCGAGCGTCGCAGTGTTAGAGACGGTGACAAAATTTGTCGTGGTGATGCTGCCGGAAACTTGCAGCGTGCCGGAGGCGACGGCGGTGAGGCCGGAATACGCACTCGCGCCGCTCAACGTCCAAATGCCCGCGCCGGTCTTGGTGATGGCGACCTTGTGGCCGGTGTCAATGATGCCGCCCGCGAACGTGCTATCGAGATTGAGTCCGCCGATGACATATAAATCAATGGAGCCGGGATTGCTCGCTTGGTCGGTGCCTTGCAGTTTAGTGTTCGCGCCGCCGGTGAGCGCGCCGAGATAAATCGTTCCCGCGCCGACGAGACGGTTTTCAATTTTCGCCGTATTCGTTCCCGCGTCCACCGTTCCATTCGGAACGCCCTGCGTGCCGGATTGATTGAAACGCAGCCAGCCCGTGCTGTTGCCCATTGCCACGGTGCCAGTGAAGCCGGTGACAGCCGACTGGAACGTGAGCACATTGCCGCTGGTGACGGTGAGCGTGCTGCTGCCGGTAATGGCGGCGTTGAGAGTGGTGTTGCCGCTCGTGGTGATGGTGCTAGGCGAAACGACGTTGATGGGGTTGGCGAGAAAGCCGCCGCTGCTCAACTGGATGGTGCCGCCGTTCATCTGTAACGTGCCGCTGCCGAGTGATGCGCCCGCGTTGCCCATAATAATTTTTCCCGCCGAGAACGAAACTTGGCCGGTGAAACTGTTCGTGGTGTTCACGGTCAGATTGCCCGAGCCGGACTTGATGAGCTGCATCGCGCCGTTAAAGGAACCACTGCCGCTAAAAATGAAATTGCTGGAAGAAATTACGCTGACTGATGCAGGCGTCAAAATAACACTCGCGCTTGGGGTCGGATTGGTTCCACTGGTGTTGTCGAATAGCACGTTGTCGCCATTGGTGAAAACGGTCGCGGCACCGTTCGTGTCCACCCAGTTGGCGGTGGTGTTCACGTCCCACGCGTTCGCAGAATTTCCGCCACGCCAGGTGAGGTTGCGTCCGGCGGGCAAGGTGGCGACGGCGGGTAACTCCAGATTCACATAGTCATACATTACATGATCGGACGACGCGGAGGAACGACGTTGGATGAGCGTGACGACATTGCTGCCGACGCGCAGTGAGGAGAGCGGCACAGAGAGATAGCCAAGACTGTATTTCGCGTGGTTGCCTTCGCGGATGAGCGCGTTTCCGCCGGTGCCGCCGCCGGCGGTGGTGGGCGCGACTTCGCCGAGAATATTATTTTCGTCGTTCACGAAAACCTGCACCGCGCCGTAGTTGATGCTCGCGAAAGCGAAGGTCAGCGTGGCGCTGCCGCTGGTGGGAAGATTCGTGAGGTTGAAATGAATCCGCCATTTCCACGCGGACCAGTTCGTGCCGACGAGGTAGCCGGGCTGCGCGTAATTCCAGTCATTCGACCAGTTGCTCACGCCATTGGTGTATTCGAGCGGATTCGGAAAATCATTCGAGTAAGTCTCCCACAAAAACGGATACCAGTAATTCGTGCTGTGGCGGAACTCGCCGGCACGGCGGTCGGGAACGCCAATCTCCCATGCGATCTGTCCGCCGGGATGCGGCACGACCCAGGTGAGATTGCCGAGCGCATTGGTGGTGCTCGCGGTGATGGTCACGCTGTTGGAATAAGTGAACTCGCCCACCGTGCCGTCGCTAAACGCGGAGAGCGTGTAGCTGCCGGAACGCATGAACGGGATGAAAAAATTTCCGTTCGTGTCCGGGTGAACCCACGACTGGTAACGCTTGGATTCAAACTGCCAGTTGCCGCCCGCGTCCGGCTGCGAGAGGCCGATCCAAGTGTTTGTTCCAGCGGCGAGCGCGGGCTTGAGCGCGTCGGTGATGATGAGTTTGCCGCTGACCGAGCCGCGCTGATTCGCGGCGGGATAATCGGAATTTGTCAGCCATGAATACGGCCACGCGGAAATTTCCGCCTGCACCTGCACCTTGGCATCGGCCCAAAGATTGTTGCCGGGATTCGAGTTCATCGCGGTCTTGTTGCAGTAAAGCAGGAACGGCCCGAAAATCTTCGACCACGTTTCACCCGCCGCCACGATGGTGCTCGAGGCGTTGAAATGGTCCCGTCCAAAGTGAAGCAGCGAATACGACTCGGCGAGCGCAAGGTCATTTTTGATCGGGCCATCGTTGAAATAATCGTAGCCGCCGAGCACCACCCACGCGCCGATTTTGTTAGTGTCGCTCGCGTGACCCCAGCAACCGGCGTTCTGGTATTCGAGGGAGTATTCGTATTTGCAATCGTATTGCCCGGCGCGCGCGCCCGTCGTGAGCCGTTTCACTTCGCCGATGGCGGTGTTGCTTTCAGTCAAATAGTCCGTGTATTTCCCCCAATACCAGTTGCGTTGCGCGTCCGCATAAATTCGCTCGAACGTCCAGTCCGTAGTCGAGTGCGGCAGCCACCAGACGATGCGCCATTCGCCGACACTCGTCGCGGGATAACTC
>CAINDH010000291.1 GCA_903847285.1 uncultured Verrucomicrobia subdivision 3 bacterium
ATCTGTGGGGAAAACAACGCCCACACTGCCGTTGCGCGATCACCGGCCACAGGCTTTCTAAAATCGATCTAGGCTATGCTCCGCACTTCATTGAACTAGTGCCTTCGCCAGAACCTTGAAAAAACTTGTGCCTTCTGCGCCATTTTGCGGCAAAATTATTTCCGAATCACACTGTCGCGCTGCGCCCAGTCGGGATTGAGATTGGGAAAATCCAAATTGTAATTCAGTCCACGGCTCTCCGGTCGCATCAACGCGCATTGCACGATCAGTTCCGCCACGGTCGCAATGTTGCGCAGTTCCAGCAAGTCGGCGGTCACGTTGAAGTTCCAGTAGTAGTCGTGGATTTCCTCCTGCAAATTCGCGATGCGCTTCTGCGCGCGTTGCAGCCGCTTGTTCGTGCGCACGATGCCGACGTAATCCCACATCAGGCGGCGGATCTCGTCCCAGTTGTGCGAGACGACGACGAGTTCATCGGCATCCGTAGCACTACCGGCCTGCCAAAGCGGAATTTTCAAATCCGTTTGCGCATGCGGTGTGGAAAGAATTTTCACCGCCGCACGATGGGCGCAGACTAGCGCCTCCAACAATGAATTGCTCGCCAGCCGGTTCGCGCCGTGCAGCCCGGTGCAGGCCACTTCGCCAACAGCGTAAAGTCCCGCAATGTCCGTCTCGCCGTCCACATTCGTCACCACGCCACCACACTGATAATGCGCCGCCGGCACGACGGGAATCGGCTCTTTCGTGATGTCGATGCCATAGCGCAGACACGTTTGGTAGATGTTCGGAAAGCGTTCGATGATGAACTTCGCCGACTTGTGCGTGATGTCCAACAGCACATGATCCGCGCCAGTTTTTTTCATCTCGCTGTCAATCGCGCGCGCCACGATGTCACGCGGCGCGAGGGATTTCAACGGATGACAGGCATCCATGAATTCCTTGCCGTCGAGTGATTTTAAAATGCCACCTTCGCCGCGCACAGCTTCGCTGATGAGAAAAGATTTTGCCTTCGGATGATACAGGCAGGTCGGATGAAACTGCACAAACTCCATGTCCGCAATCGCCGCTCCAGCGCGATACGCCATCGCCACGCCATCGCCCGTCGCGATGTCGGGATTCGTCGTGTAGAGATAAACTTTGCCGCAGCCGCCCGTCGCAAGAATCGTCACCGATGCGGAAAACGTCTCAACCCGCCCGGATTTTTTATCGAACACATACGCACCAAGGCAGCGGTTCTCGCCGACGTAGCCGAGTTTCTGACTGGTGATCAAATCAATCGCGATGTGGTTCTCAAAAATCTCTATGTTCGGCTGATTGGAGATCGCGTTCAGCAACGCGCGTTCAATCTCGCGCCCCGTCACATCCTTCGCGTGCAGGATGCGGCGTTCGGAATGTCCGCCTTCGCGTCCGAGATCGAGTTGCTTGCCGCCGTCCTCGCTCGGCGCTTCGCTTTCGGAAAATTTCATCCCCAGCGCGATCAACTCCGCGATGCGCGCCGGGCCTTCCTCGACAATCGTGCGGACGACGTTTTCCTTGCACAACCCCGCGCCCGCCGTGAGCGTATCTTGAACGTGCGACTCGAAGGAATCCGTCTTGCTCGTGACCGACGCGATGCCGCCTTGTGCGTAATTGGTGTTCGACTCCGCGCGGTCTTTCTTCGTGACTATGGCCACGCGCCCGCGCGGCGCAACCGACAACGCGAACGTCAGCCCCGCGATGCCGCTGCCGAGAATGAGGAAGTCGAATTGTTTCACTGGCTTTGGAAATTAACGCAAAGGCGCAAAGCTGCAAAGGCGCAAAGCAATTTGATTTAACGGTGGATTAACGGACGGATAAATTTTCCAGACTGAAACTTGATGCTGTCGAAAATGTGGCTAGCCGAAGAGCTAAAAGCCCTTGATCAGATCTGATTTCTTGGCTGTAAATTCTTCATCAGAAATGAGGCCGGCATCGTGGGCTTCTTTAAGAATCTTAAGTCGTTTGACCACATCTTCACTCGGGGGATTTTTCTGGACGGTGCCGGGCGTGGTGGATGCGGGTGTAGCTATTTCCAGAATTGCAGACTTGGGCGCAGGTGATGCAGCTACCTCATGAACTCGAATTGCGAGCGTGTCCATCAGATTGTTTTGGACTCCATTTGCAACCACGGGAGACATGGTGAATGGCAGCAGTGGCAATAGCAGAATCTGTTGCCATTGGGTGACGAAATCTTCCAGTTCGACTACGCCCTCAACGCCCGTTCGATGGTTGCAAACTTTGGCTGACACTTTGTATAAATCAGTCGCCGAGCTGGGAACTATGTATAAAGTGAGTCCGGTTAAAAATGCCATTCCCATCGAACCACTGCCTTTGTCATCCATCTGGACGGTAATCGTTATATCTGGATTTTGATTCGTGACCGACACCGATGAATACAGTCCCGACCCAGTTAATCGGGTAATCAATTTCGACTGCAACCTTGCCTCGGCTGACTTCACGGCAAAATTGATTGGTTGTTCATTCATGTATTGACGGAAGGTCAGGCTTAGGCGAACCGATGGCTTGTCTGTCGTTGTGGGAAAGCCAGCCACCTTGGGAAGCACTTTTCCGGGAAAGGAAGCGCACCCCGTCAATGCAACCAATACAACCATTGCGATAGTTCTGATAATTTTCATTTTGAAATTTTGATTATGAATGAATGTAAAATGGCTTTTTGGACTTAACTCGCACCCGATATAAAACAAATCGCGTTCGTTGACCATGACCATTCACAACCCGCGAACAGGTGAACGCGGACGATGCTGTCAGATTAGATCCAGACATTATCAATCAGCCGCGTCTTGCCAAAGAAAACCGCCAATGCCATCTGCGTTCCACGTTTCACTTGCGTGACTGGCTGCAATGTTTCCGGGTCAAAGAATTCAACGTAGTCCAGCCGCGCCAGCGGGGCGGCGGTGATGAATTCTTTCAGGTCGGTTTTCAAACGCGCGGCGGAAATGGATTTCGTTTTCACCGCCGCCTGCGCCGCCTGCAAGGCGTGAAACAGAATCACCGCCTGCGCCCGTTGCTCGGCATCCAGATACTTGTTCCGCGAACTCATCGCCAGCCCGTCGCGCTCTCGCAGCGTCGGCGCGACGATGATTTGCACGGGAAAATTCAAATCCGCCACCATGCGCTGGATGACCGCCGATTGCTGAAAATCTTTCTGCCCGAACACCGCCACATCAGGTAGCACGATGTTGAAAAGCTTCGCCACCACCGTCGTCACGCCGCGAAAATGCGTGGGCCGCGATGCGCCTTCCATCGGACGCGATAATGTTTCTTCGACGACATAGGTGCTGTATCCGTTTTCAGATTTACCGGAATACATTTCTGAATCACCCGGCGTGAAGACTACGTCCACACCCAACTCACGCAGCAGTTTCAAATCACGATTTAAATCGCGCGGGTATTTGGAGAGGTCTTCCTTCGGTCCAAACTGCGTGGGGTTGACGTAAATGCTGACGACCACTTTGCCCGCCTTGCCGACAGCCTGCCGCGCACGGTTCACGAGGCTTAAATGACCGGCGTGCAGAAAGCCCATCGTCGGCACAAAGCCG
>CAINDH010000292.1 GCA_903847285.1 uncultured Verrucomicrobia subdivision 3 bacterium
AAGCTGACGACCATGTGGTAGTCGCCGGGCGCAATCAGTGCGAGGCCGGGCTTAACTACGTCGCCATGCGCCGCTTCGCGCACCTCCATTGCACAGACCTCGTTCAATCTTTCCGCAAAAGTTTTGGAAAACACCGGCGGGATATGTTGCACAATCAAAATTCCCGGCAGACCGTCGGGCAAGCGAGCGAGCACATCTTTCAAGGCTTCTGTGCCGCCGGTGGACGCGCCCATGACTATCAACTGACGAGGATTATAATGTTCACCACTAGATGCCACCGGCGTCGCGGCGGCGGTGCCTACTGCGTTGATGGATGGGCGTAAGTTTTTCAGTCGCGCACTCATCGCCGTCTTCACGCGGCGTGCGAGGTCGTTGCGCAGTTCGCCGAGATTCCATGCAGACTTTGGCTTGGCCAGCACATCCACCGCGCCGAATTCAATCGCGTCCAAAGCAGCGCGCGAGCCGGCTTGCGAAATGGAGCTGATGATGATGACCGGCATCGGGCGGTGCTGTTGCAAAATGCGGAGAAACGTCAGCCCGTCCATGCGCGGCATCTCGATGTCGAGCGTCATTACGTCGGGGCTCAACTCCAGAATCTTGTCGCGCGCCACGAACGGGTCGCACGCGGTGCCGACAACTTCGATGTCCGGGTCTTGTGATAGCGCGTCTGTGATCATTTTCCGCACCACGGCGGAATCATCCACGACGAGCACTCGAATTTTTTTGGTAGCACTCATGACATTCCCATGAACTGATCCACTTTATCGAACGACGCTCGCACATCGGCGACCATCGCTTCCAGCCGCGCCTCATTGATGTCCAGCGCGGTTACGGCCTGCGAATTCACGCGCACGGCAAAGCCATCCCAACCCGGCGCAGACCCCGCCAGATGTGCGAGGCAGTTGGCGAGATGGGTGACGCAGGAAAGTTGGGGCACCGGCTCCACGATGGGGAGATGGTGGTTTTGTGTGGCTTCAAGAATGGCCTCCGGCAGATGCCACGAGCGCAGCAGACAGGCGCCCACTTCGCCGTGATCCGTGCCGAGCACTATTCTCTCCGCCTCGCTCCGGGAAATTTTCTGCTGCTCAATTAATTGTCGGATGGAATTTTGCAAGTCCGGCGTGAGCGCCTGACTCATCACCAGTTTCCCGATGTCATGCAACAAACCAATGGTGAACGCCACCGGCTTCTCGATACTGATGCTGGTAGTTTCCACGGCGATAATTTCTGCAGCGGATGCCGTGATGAGGGAATGCCGCCAAAGTTCGCTGGCTTCGACGGCGTAGCCGGGCAGGGGCACAACCATCGCGCTGCCAAACGCGAGCGTGAGGACGATATGCAGAATCTGTTGATGCCCCATGATCAAAACCGCCTGGTCCACGGACGACACCGGTTCCTCGAGGCCGAAATATGGCGAGTTGCACGCGCGTAGTAATTTCGCAGTGAGTAGGTTGTCGCACTTGATGGCTTGAACAATCTGTTCGTTGTCGGCCTCTGGCTGGTCGAGCAGGTTGACAAGCTTAAGCGCGGCCTGCGAGACCGGCGGCAAGTTTTTGACGCGTGCGACGAGTTGTTGCGCCGCGGCGTTGCTGGCATTGGGAGCGGGAGCGGTGGCAGTCATAATGGGTGTGGAGTTGAACCGGGAGATTTAACGGAGACATCGCCGTTCGAGAGATCCAGTCGCACGGTGCGGGAAATTACGCCGCCGGTTTCTTCGGCGTGGATCGTCAATCCTTGTTGAATAATCAGCTTCTTAAACGCCTCGGCGTTGCGCAGGCCGATATTAAATATCCCTTGGCCATCCAGCAGTTGCGCGCCGCCCGCAACCTTGATGACGATCCGCGAACGATCCGCGCCGAGATTGTAGGCCGCGTGAAACAGGCGTGGCACGCCCGTATCCACAAACATGTGCGGCATGGTGTTCGCCTTGGCGGGGTCAATGTTCGAGTCCGGCAACATGAGGTGCAACAAGCCGCCGATTTTTTTCAGCGGATCGTAAATGGTGATGCCCAGGCACGAGCCGAGCGAGTAAGTGACCAGCTCCGCGCTGGGGTCGTTGCTCACGGCCAGGTCGGCCACGCCCACTACCAGGGTTTTTCGGGGCGGTGGGATGACCCATCGGCTGGTCGGCGGTGGCATAAATCAGTTCAGTGGCTCCGCCCGTCCGGGCGGCGGCAGGTTGCGTTGCAATTTGGATGTCGCCGTGCATGAAACATTTTCAAAAATGTTACTGATCGAACCCGGCGTTGGTGTGGCATTGCCAAATTCATTGGTCAGTCCACGGCTGTTATCGGCGAGGTCGCGGCGGGCTTGAGGAAAGTTTTGCCGCGAACGGAAGTTTTTGCCCGCGCGGTTCCAGCGCCAAGTTAGGGGCTTTTTTGAAGGACGGTGCTCATGGGGCGTCGGTGCGGAAGTTTGTGCTGCCTATTTCGACGGATGGAGCTTGGCCCATTTGGCGTAATTTTGCTCCACGCGCTTGGCGCTATCTTTGAACCAGCCGTAGCCTTTGCGGCGTTCGCGGGAAATTTCATTCACGTCATCATGGATGCTCTGGTCGCGGTCCCCAAAAATCGGTTTGTCGGATCCGATTTCGTAGTAGCGCGACCAGATGGGGCCAGCGCCGGGTGCGTCAACCAGTTTGCGGCTTTCGGCGCCGACCACCTGAAATGACTTGCCGTCGATCTTGGTTTTTTTAAACCAACTTGCGGCGGCATGGACAGCGGCGACGACATTTGAATTTGGATTCGGAAGCTGCATCAGGAACAACACGATGGTGCAACTCTCGCTGGAAGCGGCAGCGGGCATCTCATAATTTCGGGCCGAACTCGGCTGCAACGTCAGCGCATCGTGCTGCTGGCCCCAAACCGTGCGCCGGCCGTTTGCTGTGATTTGCGCTGCGAGCATGCAGTCCAACCCG
>CAINDH010000293.1 GCA_903847285.1 uncultured Verrucomicrobia subdivision 3 bacterium
GGTTTCGCGATAGGCGATCTGCGGAGCACCGGCGTTGGCTTGAACCTTGAACTCGCGGAACAAGCGATCGCGAATGATCTCGAGGTGCAACTCGCCCATGCCGGCGATGATCAACTGGCCGGTTTCTTCGTTGGTGAAGCAACGGAAGGTCGGATCTTCTTCGGCGAGGCGTTGCAAGCCTTCGGACATCTTGTCGCGGTCGGCTTTGGTCTTGGGTTCCACGGCCATCGAGATGACGGGTTCGGGGAAGGTCGGCGGTTCGAGCGTGACGTCGAAGCTTTCGTCGCACAAAGTGTCACCAGTGGTGATATTGCGGAGCCCGACGAGCGCGGCGATGTCGCCGGAATAAACATGGTCGATGTCCTTACGTTCGCTGCCTTGAATGACCATGAGGCGGCTGACCCGTTCGCGTTTGCGCGTGCGGGGATTGTAAATGCTGTCGCCCTTCTTGAGCTGTCCGGAATAGACGCGGAAGAACACCAGCTTGCCAGCGAAAGGATCGGTCCAAAGCTTGAACGCCAAAGAGCAGAACTTGCCTTTGTCGTCCGCTTCGACCTGGATCTTGTCTTCCGTGCCGGGAACCAAACCTTCGGCGCAGGGGATGTCCAGCGGTCCGGGGAGATAATCGATGACGGCGTCCACCAAGACTTGCACGCCCTTTTTCTTGAAGGCGGAACCGCACAAGACGGGGATGATCTCGATCTTACAGGTCAAGCGGCGGATGGCGGCCTTGAGGATCGGCGCGGTGATCGGTTTTTCTTCGAGCACCATATTGGCGATCTCGTCGTCCTTGTTGGAGACGGCGTCAATCAATTCTGCGAGCGCAGTCTTGGCGCGTTCTTGATCGGCGGGAGCGATGTCCCGGATCTCGTAATTGAGACCTTCATTGGCTTCGCCGGGTCCCCAATAAATGGTCTTCTGGTTGACGACGTCAATGACGCCTTCGAAGCCGCCTTCGACCGGCTTGCCTTCGAACTCACACGGACCTTGGCCCAAGGGCAGGAAAATCGGGAAGGCATACGCGCGCAATTTCGTGCGCATATCATTCAGAGCGTTATCAAAATTCGCACCGATACGATCCATCTTGTTCACGAACGCGATACGCGGAACGTGATACTTGGTGGCCTGACGCCAGACGGTTTCGGATTGGGGCTGCACGCCAGCTACGCCGCAGAACACGGCCACCGCGCCATCGAGCACGCGCATGGAACGTTCGACTTCAGCGGTGAAGTCCACGTGTCCCGGCGTATCAATGATGTTGATGCGGTGCGGAATGTTGTTGTAAGCCTTGTAAATCTGGTCTTCGCCGGGCTTGGCAGTCTTCTGCGTCCAGAAGCAGGTGACGGCGGCGGAAGTGATGGTGATGCCGCGTTCCTTTTCCTGCTCCATCCAGTCGGTGACGGTGTTGCCGTCATCCACGTCGCCGATCTTGTGGATCAGACCGGTGTAAAACAAGATACGCTCGGTGGTGGTGGTCTTGCCGGCGTCGATATGCGCGGCGATGCCGATGTTGCGCGTGCGCTCCATCGTATATTGACGGCCCGGAGCGTTCACGGATTTGGGTTGTTCGGTCGGTGCGGCACTCATGATTTCTAAAAGGTTGTTGGTTGATTCAGACTAAAAAAACGCCCCGGCACCATGCCGGGGCGTAAAATTCATTTTAATTCTACCACCGGAAATGGGCGAATGCCTTGTTGGCTTGTGCCATCTTATGGACTTCGTCGCGTTTGCGGATGGCGTTGCCCTGCCCTTGATAGGCTTCCAAAATTTCGGCGGCCAAAGCCGTGCCCATGGGTGTGCCTTTGCGGGCATCCGCGAAATCCACGATCCAACGGAGCGCGAGCGCATTCTGTCGGTCGCTCGGGATTTCCAATGGCACCTGATACGTGGCACCACCGACGCGGCGGGCCTTCGTTTCAATGCGGGGCTTGGCGTTGTCCACCGCGCGCTGCAAAATCTCGATGGGGTTGCTCGCCGGATTCTTTTCGGAGATGGAATCGAACGCGCCGTAGACGATGCGTTCAGCCGTGCTCTTTTTGCCGCCCTGCATGATGGTGTTCACGAGGCGGGCGACGAGCACGCTTTGAAATTTGCCATCCCTGTTGACCGGCCTTCTGGTTGCTTGACGTCTGCGAGAC
>CAINDH010000294.1 GCA_903847285.1 uncultured Verrucomicrobia subdivision 3 bacterium
GACAAAAACCTTGGTGGCTATTGCGTTTTTCTCATCCGCAAGGAAAATCAGAAGCGATTCGACCACATCAGCTCGCTCGACGATTTGCGAAAGTTCAAATACGGCCTCGGTCTTGGCTGGATTGATGTGGACATCCTCCGCACCAACAATTTTCAAGTAGTCACGGCGTCCTGTTACGACTGTCTTTTTGAGATGATGAACAACAAGCGTTCTGACCTAGCACTGCGCGCGGCGGTCGAGGTCATTGACGAATACGAAGAGCGCAAGGCCGCCATGCCCGACCTGTGCATCGAGACGAACCTGGTTTTTTATTATCCGATGTCGATGTATTTCTGGTTCGCCAAAACCGACGAGGGCAGACGGCTCGCCGCCCGCGCGGAGGAAGGGATGCGGATGATGATTGCCGACGGGACGTATGACAAAATTTTCTCCGAGTATCAGGATTCCAAAATCGAAAAGCTCAAGCTTAAGGAGCGAAAAATCTTCCGCATTGAAAATCCGTTCCTCGGGCCGGAAACGCCGTTCGCGGACAAACGTTTGTGGTTTGATCCGGAAACCTATCAGCCAATGTTAAAATAACCGCCGCCATGCTCCGCACCAAAACCTCCATTGCCTTCATGGTGGCCCTCGCGCTGGTGACGGCCACCACGCTGGTGTTGGGTGCATTGGGCGTGATCAATTACCACAGCGCCAAAAGCCGGGAACTGGAAAATGTGCGGATTACGCTAGCGCTCGATGCCAGCCAGATTGGCCCCAGTCTCGACCTGCCAGTGTGGAATTTTGACCGTTCGGTAATTGCCAAGGTCGTCGAAAGCATGATGCTCGACCCCATAATTCAGGCCATAGTGGTCGAATCGGCAGACAAACAGACGGTTATTTGTGCGCGCGAACGCGATGCTCAGGGAAAAATCAAAGTGCTGGACAAAGAATTTCCTGCCGCCGGATTTCTTGTGGAAAAAAGGAATATCACTTTCGCCAACGAAACACTGGCCACGGTGACGCTTTTTGGCACGACCAAATCCGTGGACGTGAAGATGAAAAACATTTTAGTGTGGATCATTTTCAACATTTTGTCGCTCGACCTGATTTTAATCCTCGGCCTTTATCTGCTGCTCTGGTGGCTGGTGCTCAAGCCGCTCAAGATTTTGGAGCGTCACGCTGCCGCCGTCAGCATCGGCGCTGGTGATGGCTCGGTCATGGATCGGACGGAATTTCGCGGCGAACTGGAAAATTTGCGCGGCTCGCTCGCAAAAATGTTCCAATTGCTGAATGCGCGCTATCTGGAGTTGCAGGAAAGCGAGAGCCGTTTCCGCAGCCTGAACGAGGCCGCGTTTGAAGGTGTGTGTATCAGCGAGAACGGAGTGGTTTTGGACATGAATGATCAAGGTTTTAAAATGTTCGGCTACGAGCGTGGCGAACTCATCGGGAAGCAAATCACCGAATTGATTGCCCTGGAATCGCGGGAAACGGTGGCGGATGCCATCCGTCTTGGTCGCGAGACGATTTATGAACATCAGTTGCTGCGCAAGGATGGAAGTTCTTTTTACGCGGAAGCGCGGGCGAAGATGGTTCATGTTGGTGGCCGCACGTTGCGGATGACCGCAATCCGTGACATCACTGAACGCAATCGTGCGGAGGCCGAGCGCAATCAGGCGGTGGAGCGCGAACAGCAGGCGCGCATCCACTACACGTTTCAGTTGATCGCCTCGCAGGAAGCCGAGCGCAAACGCATCGCCGCCGAGTTGCACGACAGCATGGGGCAAAATTTATTGCTGATAAAAAACCTAGCGCAACTTGTCGCGCGGGCGCAGGAACCGGCGCAGGTTTATGAGCAGGTCAACACCATCGGCCACTTGGCCACCCAATGCATCGCGGAGGCACGGCAGATTTCGCGCGACCTGCATCCGCACCAGCTCGACCACTTTGGCCTCAAGCGTTCGCTGGAATTGATGTTGGAAAATACAACGCAAGCCAGTGTGATCAAATTTTCCTGGAAGCTGGATGACCTCGGGAAAACTTTTTCAGCGGATGCTGAGATGAACTTTTACCGCATCGTGCAGGAAAGTTTGAACAACATCTTGAAGCATTCCCACGCGCAAACTGTCCGCGTGCAAATAGAGCGCGATGTGCATGAGGTGGTTTTGGAAATCACCGACGATGGCTGCGGTTTCGATACGGCGGCGCATATGCACAGCAAGTCTGGCATGGGCTTGAAGAACATCAGTGAGCGCGTGCGGATGCTCGGTGGGGAATTAGTCATCGACTCCACGCTGGGCGGCGGGACACGCCTTCGGGCAAAAATTCCCGTGGCCAGTGAGGCGGGCTGAAAAATTTACCGCTGGCGGCGCGCGTTTTTTTGGACAACATTGGTTTCATTATGGCTGGACGCATCAAGATTTTGATTGTGGACGACCATCCGCTGTTCCGCAGCGGACTACGGCAGATGATTGCTTCCGATGCGCGCTTCGAACTGGCTGGCGAGGCGGGTGACGGCGAGGCGGCGCTGAGTTTTATCCTCGAAAAAAAACCGGAGGTGGCTGTGCTGGATGTGAACTTGCCGAAACTCACCGGCCTCGAAGTGGCCCGCAAACTTCAAGGTAAAAAAATTTCTACGCGGCTCATTGTTCTTACTATGCACAAGGAGGAGGACATGATTAACCGCGCACTGGACGCGGGTGTAAACGGTTATGTGCTCAAGGAAAATGCCGTGGAGGAAATCCTTGAAGCCATCACAGCCGTAGCCAAGGGCGGACATTATTTAAGTCCGGCCGTTTCTGGTTTTCTTGTCCGCCGCCGCAACCGTGCGGAATCGCTCAAAGCGCAGAAGCCCGGCCTCGATGACCTGACCAAGGCTGAGCGCCGTGTCCTCAAGCTCGTGGCCGAGAAAAAAACCAGCAAGGAAATCGGCGCGGAACTCTTCATCAGCCCGCGCACCGTGGAAGCCCACCGCGCGAACATTTGCGCCAAGCTGGAACTCACCGGTAGCCACAGCCTCCTCCAGTTTGCGCTGGAAAATCGTTCCGCGTTGTAAGTTTTTTCGTCCGCACCACCCCGGTTTTTGCGCGATTTTTTTGGGGGTGAGAACGGCCACGAAGCTCCGCTCCCGCCTTTTCCGTCAAATAAATTCTAGGTGTAACTACCTAGCCAAATATATGCGGCGACCACAATTACGGAAACCTGCCTTTGCCGTTAGCTTTAGGGAAATCTTAACCCATGAATCCTATGGCAAAAAAATTGATGAGTGTCGGTGACCAGGCAGTCGCCCGGCAACTAGTGAGTCAGGCCGCTGCGCTCGCGCAGGACATCGTGCTCGAATGTGCCTATGCCGAGGACGCCCTCAAGGTCGTCGGCGTCATTCAACCTGACTGTGTGCTGATGGGCATTTCGCAGCACGCGCCCGGCGCGCTCCGAGCCATCAAAATAATCCGCCAGACACATCCTGAAATGCGTGTCGTCGCCGTGAGTCATCACAACGAGGCGGAGTTGCACGTGGCGGCTACCGAGGCTGGCGCAGCTGGCTACGTCAGCACCGAAAATCTTTCCGAACTGTTTCTGCGCGCCGGGCCAGAACTGTTGGCTTTGAAACCCGCCCCATGCCGCCGGTCACCGCTCGCTCCTCGAAAATAATTTTCAGACAGTTTTTTATGACCATGAAATTGATGATTATTGACGACCACGACGGGATGCGCGGCACGATCCGTAATTTGATTTCCATTTCCGGTGATACGGTGAGGGAATATGGCTCCGGCGACGAGGCGTTGCCTGCGCTGGCAGAGTTCAAGCCCAACTGTGTGACGGTGGACATTAGTATGCCCGGCTTGTGCCCATTCGAGACCATGCGCGCCATCCGCAAAGCCCACCCCTTGGCGCGAGTGATTTGTGTCACCAGCCATGACCTGCCAGAATACCGTCGCGCTGCGTTTGATGCCGGAGCTTCCAGCTTTGTCGTCAAAGATAATCTCGACGATCTTTATCTGCTCGTCTCCACCGTGCGATTATTGTCTGTTTTGCAGTTGTAAGTCGGCGGCGTGTCGGCCCGCAGCGTGAGCCGACCCTCCGTCATGAAAATTTTCCGTTGACCTCGGTCGCCGCAGTCGGGAGCATGGCGCAATTCCATGAATCAAAAAACCGACAAAGTTCTCTTCTGGGGCTGTTTCATTGCCCTCATCACTACCGCTTACGCCTTCATCAGCCGCATGATTTTATGCGGCGGCGCGTTCGCCACGGACTTCGGCCTCGACAAAGTTTCCGTGGGTGAACTCCAGGGCGCGGGCATCTGGCCGTTTGGTGTGAGCATCATTTTGTTCAGCCTCTTTATTGATCGCATCGGCTACAAGGTCGCGATGATTTTTTCGTTTGTGAGTTACATCGCCTACACCGCTTTGGCGGTGATGGCGTATCAAACGATTCATGGGGTGACTGATCCGTTGGCGCTCGTCGCCGCGCAGAAGCACGGCTACCAATTGCTTTACTGGGGCAGCATCATCCTCGGTCTCGGCAACGGAACTGTCGAGGCTTACATCAATCCTGTCGTCGCAACCATGTTCAATAAGGACAAAGTAAAATGGTTGAATATGCTGCACGCAGGCTGGCCGGCGGGGCTCGTGATGGGCGGCCTCTGCACCATTGCGCTGGCAGACAACAAAGACTGGCGCATCGCGCTTGGTTTGATTTTGATTCCCGCGATCATCTTCTTCGTCATCCTAATCGGTCGGCAATTTCCGAAGAGCGAACGCGAACTCGCCGGAGTCAGCTACCTGTCCATGCTCAAAGAACTCGGCGCGTTCGGCGCGCTAGTGGGTTTTGGATTGGTGTTCTCACAACTCGGACAAGTCTTTGGCTGGTCGCAAAATGTCAGTTGGATTCTTACCGGCGTGGTCGTAGTCGGATTCATCGTCGCCACGAGATCGTTTGGCCGCGGCATCCTCGCGTTTCTCATCATCATCATGATGCCGCTGGCCACCACGGAGATCGGCACGGATGGCTGGATCAGTTCGCTCATGGAAGCGCCGATGCAAGCCGCCGGTCATAATCCTGCATGGGTTTTGGTCTACACCTCCGCCATCATGTGCGCGCTTCGTTTCTGCGCGGGGCCAATCGTCCACAAGATTTCTCCGCTCGGTTTGCTCGCGACGTGCGCCACGCTTGCCGCCATTGGACTGACGGCGCTTTCCAAAACGAACGGCGCGACGATGGGTGTCATTTTCGCCGCCGCCACGCTTTACGCTGTCGGTAAAACTTTTTTCTGGCCCACGATGCTCGGCCTGACGAGTGAACAATGCCCCAAAGGCGGCGCGCTTACGTTGAACGCCATGGGCGGTATCGGAATGCTCGCAGTTGGGATTTTGGGTTTCCCGTTCATTGGCGGCTTACAGGAATCTACTGCGACGCAAAAATTGTCCGCCAGTAATCCCGCGCTCTACCAATCCGTGACCGTGGAGAAAAATTATTTGCTCGGCCCGTATCGCGCAATTGATCCGGTGAAGAGCGCGGCGGTGACGGACGAAAAAACTGTAGGGGAAATCAAAGCGGCCACGACCAGCGGCCAGTTCAGCGCGCTCGGCAAGATGGCATTCTTCCCGCTTTTCATGCTCGCGGGTTATTTGGCGTTGATTGCGTATTTCAAAACCAAGGGTGGTTACAAGCCGGTTACATTGGAACAGAAATAAATTACTGCTCCGTTTGCGCGTCCCCAATCGAAGTGCTGCCAGTTGTTTTACTCGAAGGCGCTTTTTGCAGCCGGCCCGGGTTTGCCTGTTGGATCTGGCGTTTGCGCCCGGAGCACCTTTACTTCTTCGGGCGTGACTTCAAGACCGGAGTTGCCGAAGGAGTTGTAAACATAAGTCATGACGTTCGCGACATCCTGGTCCGAGAGTGGAAACGCCGGCATATTGTTGTTATATTTCAATCCGTTCACGACCACTTCTCCCTGCCGACCATTGATGACTAGTTTGATCGCCCGGTTTTTATCGGCATTCAAATAATCAGAGCCGGCGAGCGGCGGAAACGAATTAGGCAGTCCGCGTCCAGTAGGTTGATGGCACGCGGCGCAAATCGTGAATAGCCGATGCCCCAGTTCAATGCGCTCAGCTTTGGTTTTGACTCCGTCATTTGCGGGCGCGATGCCGCGCGGGCTGCCGCTTTCCACCCAGTTGCGGATGGTGAGACGTTCGGCATCGGTCAGTGCGAGCGATTCCGGACTGTTGGCAATGGGCATCGCTTCCTTGTAATAGGAATCTTTCCAACTGTCCCAGATGCGCCGCTTGATTTCCCAGCGGTCGGCGTAGGCGGTCTTGTAATCCAGCCAGTTGTAAACAAAACGCGTTTCCTGGTTGTGACAGCGGGAGCAGTTGCCCATGAAGATGGGCTGGATGTCGCGCAGATAAGTGGGCGACGAGTTGGTCGGTTCGGCGACGCTGGCTTGGGTGAGGAACCAACCCGCCAGTGCCGCCGCCGCCAAAATTTTCAGGTGGGATTGCCGTGGCCGGTTTTGGAAAGAGGATGTTTTCATGGTGACGTTTGACCGCACGGTTTAGAATCCATACGACATCTGCAAAATGAGTTGCGAGGCTGGCTGCGCCGGGTCGGAGCTATGGATTACTTGGTAGTCGCCTTCAAGCAGCAGGGCGGTGCTGAGGTAATAAATAAAACCGGCGGTAACCCGGTCCGTCGTGGTTCCCATTCCGTCACGCAACGAATCATACCGCCCGACCACTTCAATGTTATTCACGATGGGGAAGTTCATGTTTAAACCGGCCAGACGGTATCCCGCTTGAAGGAACCAGCCGCTTTGATGGATTTGTCCGAGGTCATCGCTGCCGAAGCTGCTCAAGATATATTCGCCCTTCGCCTCAAAATTCGGGCCGAGGTGCAAGGACGCATCCAGCACGCCGGCGCTCCAGAGATGGCTGCGAGCGCTGTCCCATTCGCCCGACTGGCCGGAAACGCCGAACTCCAGATCGTAATGCGGTTTGTAGAACGGCAGGAAGACCGCTAGCCGCGCGCCGCCGACCAGATTGTCGTGAAGATTCGCGGTAGTGCCGTCAGACGTTATGCCGATGTTGCCGCCTAGATCCAGCGCGCCGGCTTTGCCCGAACCATCTGCCGATCCGGGACCGTTCACGCCGTAAACAGAATACGTCAGCAAGCTACCTCGCTCGCCCAGCGGCATTGCACCGCGCAACTCTGCACCGACGCCGCTGCCGGGAACAAGATCCACCGCCAACGGGTCGTCCGGAAATTTATTCAACCATCCTGCCGTGCGTTCGCTGTAAGTGCCAAGCGGCAGCACTAGGTTTCCAGCGCAAAAAATCAGGTGGTCGTTGAGCACGTAATCGAGTTGAGCAAAACTCAGATTGATCGTCGTCGTATAGCCGCCGCCGTTAGGTGAATTGTTTTGTAGACCAAAATCAAATCCCGCCTCAAACAAAACCCGGTCGCCGCCGCGATACAGAAATATTGGCGCGAAATCCGCCAGCACAAACGAGCCGTTCTGCCGATCCGTCTTGACGTATTGGATCTCCGCGTCGCCGAGGATCTGGAAGTTATGGTTGACCGTGGCCTCGTCCAACGGGGCGCGCGGTGCCGCCTGAACTTGGGTGGCGGCGATGCTGTTTTGTTGTGCTTCCACGGCAGTGCGCTGCGTCTCGGTAAGCTTCTGTTGCAACTGCTGGATGATTTGCTGGTCCGCCTGATTGGTTTGTTTCAGCGACTGCAACTGGCCGTTCATCTGCTGAACCATGGCCTTCAACGCGTTGAAATCTTCATCACTCACCACGGCCTTCGCGGACGTAGGGGCGAACGCCCCCAGCGCGCAAGTTGCCGCGACAAATCCGGACATCCAGCGGCTGGTCTTAATATTTTTTTTCATGCGGTTTAAATGGGTTGCAGACAATTCACCGTCCGCTGTTGTCCTGAAGGTATTGCAAAATCAATCGGGCCTGACTGCCGGGGATGCTTGCGCGCACCTGCATATGCAGCATGACGGTTTTCCACTGCGCCGCCGTGCGCTCCGTCGGATAACGCTCCGCGTGGCAGCGATTGCAATGGATGGAATACAGTTCCGCACCAGTGATTTTTTTATGCAGGTCTGACTTCGCGGTATCCGTCGCGGCGGTGCTTGGCACAGTATTGGTTGCGGCGGGCGGGGAGGCTGTGGGTTCATCGGCAGCCACTCTGGATGCCGTCCCGCTGATCAGCATGGTGGCAATCACGGCGGCGAAAATGGTTGGGATGAGTTTTTTTGCCGGCAGGTTTTTTTTCATGTCGCTTTTGGATTTGGGTTCTAGGTGGTCTCAGGACTGGCTCCAATCAATTCATGCTGACTACTGTTTCTTCTGCCGCAGACATACTCTGACTGAGTGACACGGGTTTGACTCTCCCTCTTGGGTGAAAATCTGGCCGTTTCTTGCCAAAATTTCATAGCTAGGTGAATCATCCATGGAGTTTGAGCATAATCACTCTGAGGGCGCTATGGGGTGTTTACCCCATATGAGGGAAGTCTATTGGAGTAGTTCCCTTTACCAGTGGGTTTGTCCCTTCGTCGGCGTTTCCAAGTCAAAAAAATCTCGACCCGATTGTGGAATGGGCGTATTCAGGCGGCAAACAAACCATGACCACAATCATCACCTCATTGCCCATCATGCTCGGCATCATGTTCATAATCGCTGCGGGCGTGACGTTGGTGGTGTTCGTCATTTACTGGCTCACCCGCTCGGGAAAATTCGGTGGCCGTGATAATTTTGCCGATGGCGGCCGTTATACTCCTTACGGGGACCATGGCACTGTCAGCGGTAGCTATGACTCCGACAATCATCACAGTCACGGACATTCCAGCCATCACGATTCCGGCGGCGGACATCACGGACATTCCAACGACGGCGGAAGCTTTGGCGGTCCTGATGGCGGTAGTTCCGGCGGCGGTGATGGTGGCGGTGGAGGCGGAGACGGCGGCGGTGGGTCTTAATCGGGAACGGAAGTAATTCAAACTGAATAAAACTGGGACTGACTCCTTTCCGTAGTATTCTCACGCTACCACACTGGCACGCCACGCCACCGCAGGAATTTTTGGCGAAACCTGCTGAAAATGGCGATTTTAGCCGGAAAACCGGGGAAAAGGAGGGTTTGGACTGTTTCAGGCCGGTTCCAAGCCAGCTGGTGCCGCCGCCGGTAGGTTCCAACCGCTAACCCGCCGGTCAAGAAAGGGTCTGACACCTTTATGCTCGTCTTGGATTTCCTGAACGGTCGGGGGGAGGCGTTCGTTTGTAATTTGATGCGGAAAAAACCCGCATCGGGCGAGTTTGTGTAAATCTGCCCATTCACCGCCGGCGTCCAATTGACCAGATCGGTGAACATCTGCATCGTGACTTGGACGTTTCCAGTATTAGCACCGACCGTATGGAAATCAAATCCACGCAGGCATCGGGCAGCTTGGCGAGTTGTTTTAGGTTGTCGCCGCAATAAACAACGCGGGTGTCTAGGAGGGAGCAGGATTTTTGCGGTTTGGTGGTGGGTTGCCTCGCGCTGCGAGGCAACTCCGGTCGCAGCGCGACCGATTCCACCTTGCTGGAAGTTTTCGCGCCGGAAATCTTTTTCGCCATGCGCGGAGATTAGAGAAGCGGCACGTCACCGTCAATTCACCGCCGCCCGTCATACCACAGATAGCTTTCTTCGCGGCTGCGCACGGTGCGTTTGTGGCTGAAAATGGATTTCAGAAAAAAGCGCCACAGTTCGCCGCTGGAATATAATTTTATTTTCCGCGCGGAGGTGATGAGCGGATGCCGGTGGAGGATGACCATTTTTTTACCGTGAGCTGCCGCGATTTTTTTCAATCGCTGGCTCAACTCCAGTTCTTCCGCCGCAAAAATTTCCGGGTTGAAACCACCGAGTTCGCGGAACGCCGTGGCCTCAATAAAAATGAAGGAGCCCGCCAGCCATTTCTTGAACCGGCTCGTGAGGTTCCAGCCTTGCGTGACGAAATTGGCGGCGAAGTTGCCTTCGTCCAGCCGCATCGTGGAACCTCCGGCGATGACGTTGCCGGAATGGATGGCTTCGGCCACGTCGGCAAACAGTTCCGCGCTAGGATGCGAATCGGCATCCACAAAGATGAACCAATCGCCGCTTGCTGCGGCTGCACCGGAATTACGGGCTCGCCCGATTTGGTTGAACGGTTCGAAGACAACCTTCGCGCCAGCGCTGCGGGCAATTTCCGAAGTGCGGTCAGTGGAATTGTTGTCGCACACGACGAGTTCAAACTCCCAGCCACGTTGCTTGAACGCGGTCGCCGCCGTCTGCATTTTGGCGAGCGAGACATCGAGAAGCTTTTCCTCGTTGAAGGCAGGGACGATGACAGAAATTTTCACATCGGCAGTCTAGCGGTCGGTGCGAGGTTTTGAAACGGGGAATTCAACGCCCAACTCGCAAAGGTTTTCTAAATTCCAAGCAGCACGGTGGTAGGTTATGAACCATCGCCCCGTGGCGGAGAAGGAAATGAAGCAAATTGCTCCTTTACCGTTTATCGTGCGACATTTCTGGTTTTAGTTTGCAACCGTTGCTGGCAAACTGCGCTCATGAACAAAGTCAAAGTTGCCGTGCTTGGCACCGGCTCGCTCGGTCAGCATCACGCCCGCATCTACTCGGAACTTCACGCCGCCGGACTCGTTGAGATGACCGGCGTTTTCGACGCAAACACCGCCAGCGCACAAGCTGTCGCCGCCAAGCATAGCCTCCACGTCTTTGCCTCGCTCGAAGAAGCCGCCGACGCCAGTGATGCACTCAACATCGTCACGCCGACCGTCCTGCATTATGCGATCGCCAAGCAATTGATGGAGCAGGGGAAACATGTGCTCGTCGAGAAACCAATCACGGATAATTCTGCGCAGGCGGGCGAACTTATCGAACTCGCGAAGAAAAATGGCTGTGTCTTGCAAGTTGGCCACGTGGAGCATTTCAATCCTATTTTCAAATACGTTGCCAGCGTCGCGAACGATCCACGCTACATCGAATGCCAGCGCCTCTCGCCGTTTCCCGCGCGCTCGATGGACATCGGTGTCGTGCTCGACCTGATGATTCACGACCTCGGCATCGTGCTCGCGCTTGTGAAGTCGCCGGTGACCAGCGTGGACGCCGTGGGCATGAGCGTCTTGAGTCAGAGCGAGGATATCGCGAACGCGCGTCTGAAATTTGCCAATGGCTGCGTCGCGAGCATCACCGCCAGCCGCGCGAGCGCCGATCGCCTCCGAAAAATCCGTGTTTACAACGGCCCAAGCAATCCCTGCTATATCTCCGCCGACTTCCGTTTGCAGGAAGGTCACATCAGCCGCCTCGACGCCAGCGCCGCTGCCGTTGCGACGGGCACAAGCATCGTCAGCGAATTTGCCGGCAAGAAAATCCTGCGCGAAGTCGCACCGATTGAGAAGGCCGAGCCACTGAAACTGGAGCTGCAAAGTTTCGTGGAATGTGTCCGCGACAAAAAAACGCCGCTCGTCACCGGCGAGATGGCAAAGGCGGCGCTGGACTTGGCGTTTGAAATCACGCGGCAGGTGCGGCAAAACAAATGAGCAGTGAGCAAAATATCACCCGTCGGCCACTGAAATCGCGTGACACAAAATGGGCCAGCGCAATTGCAAGTTGGCTGGCTCGCGCCGGCGTTCGCCCAAATACAATTTCAGTCGCCGGAACTTTTTTTGCCGCCGGAGCCGGAATCAGTTTCTGGTTTGCCGGCCATTCCCCGCAAACCTGGCATTGGAGCATCCTGCTGATTCTTGCGGTTTGCGGAATGCAATTTCGTCTGCTCTGCAATCTGTTCGACGGCATGGTGGCGATTGAAGGCGGGTTCAAAACCAAGTCGGGTGAAATTTTCAATGAGTTACCCGACCGTTTTTCTGACGCGTTTATTTTTATTGGCGCAGCGTATTCGGTTCCAGATTTTGTTTGGACGCATGAACTCGGTTGGGCAGCGGCAGTGCTTGCGGTGACCACGGCTTATGTGCGTGCGTTGGGCGCGAGCATGGGGGCGGGACAACAATTTATCGGACCCATGGCCAAACAGCAACGAATGGCAGTGATGACCGCAGCGTGTGTTGTGGGGGCATTTGCACCACTCTGGCCTTGGCTGGCGAGAATCATTCCGCTGGCGTTGGCTCTGGTTACGGTTGGATGTGTTGTCACAATTTTTCGTCGCTGTCATCGAATCGCGCGCGAAATGGAATCAAAGAAATGATGAAGGCCTTGTTTGCAGCAATTGCAAAGTTTGTCAGCGGTGCAAGCGCCCGCTGGGTCGGTTGCGCGCCAGATGTCCGGCAGCGGATTTATTTTGCCAACCACACGAGCAATCTGGATGCGCTGGTGATTTGGGCGGCACTACCGCCGCAGGTGCGGGAGATTACGCGGCCAGTTGCGGCCCGCGATTACTGGGTTAAAAGCAAAATTCGTTTGTATCTCGCCAATCAAATTTTTAATGCCGTCTTGATTGAACGCAAAAAACCCACCGCACATGACAATCCTTTGACAGACATGCTAAACGCCCTTGGCGACCGTCATTCGTTGATCATCTTTCCCGAAGGCGGCCGCCAAACCGGGACAGAAATGGCTCCGTTTAAGGGCGGGCTGTTTCATCTCGCCAAAGACCGGACGGATGTTGAATTTGTGCCGGTGCTGGTTGAAAACTTAAATCGCGTTTTGCCCAAGGGTGAATTTTTACCCGTGCCACTTTTAGGAAGCGTTAGCTTTGGTGCTCCGATAAAGTTGGAAGCTGGCGAAGTGAAGGCTGTGTTTCTTCAGCGCGCCCAAGACGCGGTCAAGGCGTTGCAAAAATCATGAATCTAAAACTGGATAAACAAACTTACTGGCTAGTCGGCGGAGTGCTGGCATTGCTGGTTGTGTCGTCATTGATCGGCTGGTTGCTTTCGTTGCGTGTGACTGACGACAAGGGCAAAGCCACCGTGCAAAATCTGAACGCTCGCATCCGGGCCTGGTGGATGATGGTTGCGGTTTTTGGTCTGGCGATGGCGACCGGCGGCATCGGTTCCATTATTCTGTTTGCTCTGACCTCGTTTTTGGCTCTGCGTGAATTCATCACGCTGACACCAACAAAATTGGGCGACCACCGCACTTTGTTTTGGGTCTTTTTCATCATCCTGCCGCTTCAATATTATTTGATCGCTATCAAGTGGTATGGGTTGTTTGCCATCATGATTCCGGTCTATGCGTTCCTGTTTATCCCAATCCGCAGCGCGACGGCGGGAGATTGCGAAAACTTTTTGGAGCGCACCGCAAAAATCCAATGGGCTTTGATGATTTGTGTTTATTGCGTGAGTTACGTTCCGGCCTTGTTGAGCCTGGACATTCCGGGATACGAAGGACAAAACGGAAAGCTGATGTTCTATTTCGTGTTGGTTGCGCAAATCAGCGACGTGCTGCAATACGTTTGGGGCAAAACGCTCGGCCGACACAAAATCGCGCCGGATGTCAGTCCAAATAAGACGTGGGAGGGCTTCATCGGCGGCATCGCTTGCGCAACTTTGATCGGTGCAGGCTTGTGGTGGGCGACGCCCTTCACGCCGTGGCAATCTGCAGGAATGTCGTTGGCAATCACGTTGATGGGTTTTGGCGGTGGGCTTGTCATGTCTGCAATCAAACGTGACCGCGGCGTTAAAGATTATGGCAACATGATCGAAGGTCATGGCGGCGTGATGGATCGGATTGATTCACTGTGCTTCGCTGCACCGGTGTTCTTCCACCTGACCCGCTTCTTTTTTACTTAAAATTTCGCCTCCCTGTTGGATTGAATTTTCCACTACGGGGCTGTATTTCAAACGCGTGGGTAAGACCTATCTCTTCGAGTGTTCGCACTGTCTGTATCGCGCCAAAGTTTCCGGCGGGGCGGATGGCGGGGTGCATTGCGAGATTCAAACCGTGTGCTGCCGCGAATGTCGCGAGTTGATGGATGTATTCACGCGCGTGCATCGGCGAGTGGACACGGGCGAGAAGGATGGCGTAAAATTTCCCGGCTTTTTCCGCCCGGAAATCCCGCCGTCGGTCTTGCGCGATGGCAAGGCGGGGAAGCTGGTCTGGAAAAAATTCGCGCTGTCCTGTCCGGTGTCGGCCAAACATTTCGTGGAGGCTTGGAACAATCCCGGTCGCTGCCCGCGCTGTGGTGCGTTCATGGAGCAGACCGGTTTTCCCTTTCGAGTGTGGGATTGAGAGGGCGCTTATAGCAGTCTTTTTTGTTCTATCCGTTTTCGAGCCCTTGGCGGGGCGAGATTTTTATCGAAGCGTCAACGGCGCTTCATTAAGCTGCGCGCATCATGTATTCGCCCGCTGCCAACCGTTACGAATTGCCCAACTTTTATCGCCGTTGCGGCCGCTCCGGCATCAAGCTGCCACTGATCTCCCTCGGCCTCTGGCATAATTTTGGCGCGCAAGATTCTTATGAGAACGCCCGTGCCATCGCCTGCCGCGCGTTTGATTTGGGTATCACATGCTTCGACCTCGCGAACAACTACGGCCCGCCGGACGGTTCAGCGGAGGAGACGTTCGGCAAAATTCTGCGTGACGATTTAGGGCGATGGCGGGATGAAATGATCATCACCACGAAGGCGGGTTATTATATGTGGCCGGGGCCGTATGGTGAATGGGGTTCGCGGAAAAATCTATTGTCGTCGCTCGATCAATCACTCAAGCGGATGGGTTTGCCTTATGTGGATATTTTTTATTCGCATCGTCCCGATCCCGATACGCCGCTGGAAGAAACGATGGGCGCGCTCGCACACGCGGTGCGCAGCGGCAAGGCCTTGTATGCCGGGCTTTCTAATTATCAACCGGCCGAGACGGTGCGCGCGGCGAAAATTCTCCGCGACCTAGGCACGCCATGTCTTATCCATCAACCGCGTTACTCGATGTTGGATCGTTGGGTGGAACCGCAGTTGCTCGCCACGCTGGAAGCGGAGGGAATCGGCTGCACGGTGTTCTCCCCATTGGGCAAAGGGCTTTTGACCGATCGCTATTTCAAGGGCATCCCAACAGACTCGCGTATCGCCAAAGACAAAAGGTTTCTCCGCCCGGAACACGTCACGGATGAAGTTATCGCCAAGACGAAAAAGCTGAATGATTTGGCGAACTCGCGCGGCCAAACGCTCGCACAAATGGCGCTGGCGTGGGTATTGCGGCACAAGGTCGTGACCAGCGCGCTTATCGGCGCCAGCAAAGTTCAGCAGGTGGACGATTGCGTGGGCGCGGTAAAGAATCTGAATTTCAGCGCGGAAGAACTGGCTTTGATATTGACGATTTTGGCGGGCTGATTCTTCAACCGCTCACCGGCATTTATAATCCCTAGTGGATATAAGTGCAGACTTGTAACTCAACTATTTGCCTCAACGAATTTTGGGCCAGTTTGTCAGCGAAAATTCCATCAGTTGATAATTCGAGCTGACATGATTGTTCGTCGAGAGCAGGTGCATTTTTTCGTTGATGGCAGAAAATTGTGCGGCGTAATTCGGTCCGCCGCTGACAAAGTAATTGTGTGAGACAAGCACCAGTTGGTTGCCGATCAGAAACATGGCGGGATTGGAGGAGTCGCCGCTGCGGATGGTCACGTTCCAATTCGTCCCCAAACCATTCGCCACTGCAAGGCGGCTGTTCCAGTTCACAAAACTGCCGTTACCAAAATTCATTGGTTGACCGAACAAATAAAAATCCTGGTTCATACCGATGCCTTGGACGTAATTCGTTGCGGTGGCGGGCAGGTAATTGGTGAAATTTTCGGGTAACACGGGCAGGAAGCCGACGGATGGCGGCAGGTCTTCAGTGAGAATTCCCACGGAAGTGTCGTTGCCTACATCTACGCGTTGCAACGTGTGCCGCCAATGGATGACGTTATTCGTGTCCAGAAAGGCGATGAGGTAGCCCTCCGGGTGCATGTGCATCGAGACGAGGTAATGCCTGGGTGAAATCATCGTTGGCAAACCTTGTCCGCCGGCGACATTTGTGAATCCGATGGGCGTCGCGCTCAACCCTTGCACGCCGCGCAGCCAAAAGCTTTGCGACCACACAGCACCGGTGAGACGGTCGTTGCCGAGCGAGTTGGGGGCGCGAAATGGTAGGCGATCCATCGGTTCGGTGGCGCGCGCCGCGGCATTCGTAGCGAGGTGATGCGCGAGCGTGCCGGTGGCGGTGAAAACATTTTCTGCAATGGAACTGTGTGCGAACAGCGCGAGTGCAACGCTAACAGTGGAAAATATTTTGCGTGGATTCATCGGCGCGAAAGTGTTGCCTGACGATCTTTGAACGCCAACAAGAAAAAAATCATCACGCCACCAACCACGCCCGCGAGCCCGCCCCAGAACAACGGCCAGCGCGTGCCGCTGGTAGGCGTGCAACTGGCAAACCACCAGCCGCTCCCGAGATAGCCCGCGAGGTTGCCGATGCCGCCGTTCAGGAACGACATCAACGCCTGCGCGCGTGAACGCCACGCGGTATCAATCCGCTGGTCGAAATAAATCTGCGCGGTGATGAAGACCAGCACGAACGACGCGCCGTGGAGCGCCACACCTACAAGGTGTGATTCGCTCGTGTTGAACGCACTGCAAGTGAACCGCGCTACGCCAATGCCGAGGCCGCATGCGAAAATCCATTTCAATCGCCAGTTCAGCAGCAGCCAGGCTAGGCCGAACATCGCGATGATTTCCGTGACTTGCGCGAGGCTCATCCATGCGCTCGTATGCACAAAGCCGAGTTCATGCAAGTGCGTCGGCGCATACGGATAAAAAGCGCAGAGCGGGATGTTGAACAAGGTGGTCGTGAGAAAAACGACGCGCGTGTCGCGGTCTTTTAGTAGCGAAAGCGCGTCGAAGCCGAAGCGTTCGCGCAGTGTGAGATGCTCGGCGGATTTGGGAACATTCAGCGTCGGCAGCAAAAAAGTGAATCCGGAAACCAGCAGCCAGAACGTTGCGCCCAGATAGCCGGTGAGCGCGGAACTGTCGAGGCCGAGCAAGCTGATGAGCAGCGAGCCGCACATCCATCCGATGGTGGCGAGCGAACGGATGGGGCCGAATTCTTTTTTGGCATCCTGCAATCGCGCCAGCACCAGCGCGGTGGAGATGCTGAACATTGGCGTGTAGGACAGCGCAAAAAGTTGGATGAGCGCGAGCACCAGCCATTCGTTCCAGCCATTGTTCATGGCGGTGGCGATGATGGACATCGTCACGGCCGTGGCGAAAGACAGCCAGCGTAGAACTTTCGCGGGCGGCACATGGCGGTCGGCCATCGCGCCGAACATCAGTGGTGAAATGAAGGCCGCCACCGCGTTCGCGGCAAACGCGAACGGTTTGATGGCGTGCATCCCATGCGCATCCAGAATCGTGCCAAGCGGCACGAACCAGATGGCCATAGCCGCCGCCTGGATGAAAAATAAAATCATCAACTCGGCGTATTCGGCTTTGCGCAGCGTCGTCAACATCTGCAGGAAAGATAATCAATCAGCGTGGGAATTAAATCTGAATTCTAAATCCACTGCCACCCATCACTGGCACTACCACTTGTTTTCGCTCTCAAAGCTGGCAACCTTTCCGCCATGTTGTCATCGGAAGAAATTCAAAACGCGCTCAAGTCCGTCAAATATCCCGGCTATTCGCGCGACATTATCTCGTTCGGCCTCGTCAAAGATATTTCCGCTGCCAACGGTTCGGTGAGCGTGGTCATGCAACTCACCTCGCCGAATCCCGAAGCCGCCGCGCAAATCAAAATTGAAAGCGAACGCGCCATCGCTGGTTTGCCCGGTGTGAAGCAAATTCACGTCGAAGTCCGCCAGCCCTCCGCTGGCTCAGCGCCGACTAATCCCTTCACGAACCAGAACAAAGTCAAAGGCGTCAAACGCATCATCGCCATCGCCAGCGGCAAAGGCGGCGTGGGCAAATCCACTTGCTCCGTGAATCTCGCCTGCGCGCTCACGCATCTTGGCGCGAAAGTGGGCCTGCTCGATTGCGATATCTACGGGCCGAGTATTCCGCTCATGATGGGCGTCCACGAAAAACCGACCGTCAGCACGAATGAACAACTTGTTCCGCCCGTCGCGCACGGCGTGAAAGTGATGAGCATCGGCCTGCTTATTCCCGACGACCAAGCCGTCATTTGGCGTGGTCCGATGATCACAAAAACGATTCAACAATTTCTTCTGCAGGTGGAGTGGGGCGACTTGGATTTTCTCCTCGTGGACCTTCCGCCCGGAACCGGCGACGCGCAGCTTTCGCTTTGCCAGACCGTGCCGCTCGACGGCGGTGTCATCATCAGCACGCCGCAGGAAGCATCGCTAGGCGTCGTGCGCAAAGGCATCTCCATGTTCCAAAAAGTGAACGTGCCCATCCTCGGCATTGTGGAGAACATGAGCTACTTCACCACGCCGAACGGCGAGCGCGTGGAGATCTTCGGCCACGGTGGCGGCAAGGAGGAGGCCGCGCGGCAAAATGTTCCGTTCCTCGGCGAAGTGCCGATCTTCACGCAAATCCGCGAAGGCGGCGACCGGGGATTGCCCATCACGGTCTCCGCTCCAAATCATCCAGCTGGCAAGGCGTTTATTCAGATTGCGGAAACCGTGCGGAAAAATTTGAAATAGGTTTTAGCCACAGATTAGGTGGCCGCCAGATCACAGAACAAGGCAGGCTTGTTCCCCCGCCGTTCTCTGCTACCTTCCACGCCCCTGTGGGAACCATTATTTCAGCCTCCGATGTCTCCGTGCGTTACAACAACCGCTCGGTGCTCGATGACATCACGCTCGGTATCCAAGACACCGACCGCATCGGCCTCGTCGGCCGCAACGGCTGCGGCAAGACGACCTTCCTGAAAATCCTCGCCGGCTTGCAGCAGCCAGATAGCGGGGAAGTGGATCGCCGCCGCGATCTCGTCGCCAGCTATTTACCGCAGGATTTCATGCTGGATGAGACGAAGAATGTCCACGACAACGTCCGCGACGGTGCGCAGCACGTCTTCAAGTTGATCGCGGAGTTCGAATCGTTGCCGCATGACTCCAAGCGCCACGAGGATCTTGAGCAACGTATCATGGTGCTCGACGGCTGGACGGTGGAACGGCGCATCGAAATCGCGCTGGCGCATCTAAATTGTCCCGCTGGCGACCGCAAAGTTAATTCACTTTCCGGCGGCGAGAAACGCCGTGTGGCCATGGCACGGGCAATTGTTTCGCAGCCGGACTTCCTGATGCTCGATGAGCCTACGAACCATCTCGACCCGGAATCTATCGAGTGGGTCGCGGAGTTTCTGGAATCGTTTAGCGGCGCATTTCTGGTCGTCACGCACGACCGCTATTTTCTGGACCGCGTCGCCGGGACAATTCTTGAGTTGTCCAACGGAAAGTTTTTTTCGCACGCGGGAAATTACACCGACTATCTGCTGGCCAAGTCGGAGCGTCAGGAAGCCGATGCGACCATTGAGCACAAGCGCCAGATGTTTCTGAAAAAGGAGCTCGCGTGGGTGCGCCAAGGCCCGCGTGCGCAACGCAGCAAACAGAAAGACCGCTTCGAGCGTTACTATGACGAGGCCGCGAAGGACGGGCCGGTGATTGAGGAAGATGTGGAGTTATGCATTCCGCCGCCGCCGCAGCTTGGCAATCGCACGGTGGATGTCGCGGGTCTCGGTATGGAAATCGC
>CAINDH010000295.1 GCA_903847285.1 uncultured Verrucomicrobia subdivision 3 bacterium
CTCACGAACGACCCGCTCGACACCTTCGGCAACCGCGCCGTCGCGCACGTGCCGAACCTGCAAAACGTGTTGCGCCACGTCTGCCGCGAAGGTTTCGAGCATCACGTCGTGATGACGCAATCGCACTCGGCGGAAATTCTGGCGGAGGCGTTTGGAAATTATTTCGGGTGGGAAGTGCAGCATCACGAGGCGTAACCACGTGACCAATCATCCACTCCAACTCAAGGTTGTCGTGCCGTGTCACGCTGTGATGCGTTTTGCTGTTAGCATTGTGACATGCGTAGCGGCGCTCGTATTTATTCAGACGCCCGTCCGGGCTGCGAATGACAAACCCCGTGTCATCGCCACCACCGACGGCGAGGTGGACGACCACAGCAGCATGATTCGTTTTCTGCTATACTCCTGCGACTTTGATGTGGCGGGCATCGTGGAAGTGAATTCCAAATATCAGAAGAACGGCCACAGCAAAGAACTTTGGTTGCAAAAAGAGTTGGCCGCGTATGAGCAGGTGTTGCCGAACTTACGGAAGCACAACCTGGATTATCCGGACGCCGCAAAGCTTCGCAGCGTGTGCCGCGTCGGCAACGAGAACATCAAAGACCTCTGGGTCGCGCCGCCGGAGATGGAGACGAAAAACACCGACGGTGAAAAATTGATCATTGATACGTTGCTCGATAACGATCCGCGTCCGGTTCACGTGCTGTCGTGGGGTGGGGCTAATACCACGGCGTCCGCGTTGTGGAAATTAAAGACTGAATATACGAAAGAGAAGTTTGATTACGCCGTGTCGCGCATCCGGATTTACTGCATCTGGTATCAAGACGGCGGCGGCGGCTGGATTCAGACGAATATCCCCGGCGCATATATCAACGAAGCCTACAAGTGGAACAAAGTCTGGGACTACCAGAGCATCACCAATGCACCACGAAACCGGCCCAGCGCCAATCCGCCCGAAATTCAGGCGTATATGACCTACCAATGGCTTTCCGAGAACGTGACTAACAACCACGGCCTGCTCGGCGCGATGTATCCGCAAAAATATATCAGCGAAGGCGACACGCCGTCGTTCCTGAACCTGATCAACAACGGTCTCAACGCGCATGAGGATTACACCCTCGGCGGCTGGGGCGGACGTTCCGCGCATGACAATCCAGTGTTTCCCAATCATATCACCGACCAGAACCTCACCGACGACGGCGACCCAAATAAAATGTTTTGGCGCTGGATTCCGGCGGCGCAAAATGATTTTGCTGCGCGACTTGATTGGTGCGTGAAGGATTTCAAAAACGCCAACCACCCGCCCGTCGCCAAAGTGAAGGGCGGTCTGCAACGCAACGTGAAGCCCGGCGAAACCGTGAAGCTCGCCGCCACCGCCACCGATCCCGACGGCAACCAGCTCACCTGCAAATGGTGGCAATATGCCGACGCCGATTCCGCCACCAACACGATTGCCATCGCCAAGGCTGACTCGCTCGGCAAGGCGAGCTTTGTTGCGCCGAACGAACCCGGCAAGCAAGTCCACATCATTCTCGAATTGACCGACAACGGCACGCCGCCGCTGGTCCGCTATCAACGAATCATTTGCCACATCCAATGACCGACAGACAACTCCAACTCAAATCCGTCCGCCTGCGCAAGATGACGCTCGAAGCCATCGTCGGGGCGGGCGCGGGTCACACCGGCGGCGGGCTTTCCTGCCTCGACATTTTGAACGTGCTTTACAATCGCATCCTCAACGTGTCGCCGGAAACTTTCGGCAGCGCAAAGCGGGATCGTTACGTGCAGAGCAAGGGCCATTCGGTCGAGGCGCTTTACGCGGTGCTAGCGGATCGCGGATTTTTTCCCGAAGCGGATTTGAAAACGATTTGCCATTACCAATCGCATTACGTCGGTCATCCGACGCGGCATATTCCGGGAATTGAAATGAACACCGGCGCGCTCGGCCATGGTTTGCCAATTTGCATCGGCATGGCACTCGCGGCCAAAATGGATTCTGCTTCATATCGTGTCTTCACTTTGCTCGGCGATGGCGAACTGGCCGAAGGTTCAAACTGGGAAGCTGCGTTAGCGGGCGCGCATTACAAGCTGGATAATCTCACCGCCATCATTGACCACAACACGCTCCAGATTTCCGGCCACCCACGCGACGTGATGAGTAACGAACCGCTCGACGAAAAATGGCGCGCGTTCGGCTGGGCGGTGAAAATCGTGAATGGTCATGATTACGCCGCGCTCACCGAGGCATTGAGCAAGCCTGCCGAAGTCGGCAAGCCAACGTGCATC
>CAINDH010000296.1 GCA_903847285.1 uncultured Verrucomicrobia subdivision 3 bacterium
ACAGGAGATCATGATCGCCGGCGGACGCACCGTGAACCTGCGCGACGCACAGAGCATGATCTTCATGGCCGGCGCGAGCGCGCTGATGGTCGGCAACTATCTCACCACGCTGAACCAGCCCGTTGAAAAAGATCTCCAGATGCTCAAAGACCTCGGCCTCGATCCGAACTGGGACAGCCACGATTTCAGCGATCAGGAAGAAGGCGGCTGCGGTTGTGGAAAAGAAAGTTGCGAGACGGAAGCAGTTCTCGCCAAATAACTATTTTAATATTAATTACCGCTCAGTTCTTGCAGTCGAGCATAACGGCGAAGCAACAGTGGGTGAGAGAGGTTGCGCTCCACTTTTTTGGTGTATTTGTCCTCAATCACTTCACGTGCCTGACGATCCAATGCTTCTTTGTTGACGCTTTTGAACAGTTGCGGGCCGACCAGCAACAAAGCTAGCGCATCACGAGCCGCAGTCTTGTCGCCGACCAAAGCATGAGCGACACCATCACATGACAATTCATCCAAACGGGATAGAGGAGTGTATTTTGAACGAATCATGGCGCGAAAAAAAGATGTGTGACCCAGCGCATGATGGGCTAGTTCGTGACCTAGAATGAAATCAAGCGCACCCGAATTGCCAGTGGCCATAGCGCCATAAACAATGTCGTCTATGAGAACGATGTAACTTTTAGAACCCTTTTTGACGGCGAAGGCATTTTGATGATTGTCCTCGACGATGTAGATTTCCGGACATTCTGACAAACCAAGCCTTTCTGACATCGCCAGTGCTGAACGGTGAATCTCTGGAAATTGATACTCGTCAACTTGCAACGCCGATCCACGCAGCTTGGCTTTCATGTGTTTTACGCGAGTGAAATATGTCAGCCCAGCGATAATCAGCGCGATAAGGAAAATCCCATAAGTAACAGCTGTGAGCGCAACAAAAATCAGCGGACCAAAGATTACCAGCAACGACCAACCAATGAAACTATGCAAACCTGTTCCGGGAGCAACGTATTGTTTGGCGTTCACAGAAGCACTCATAAGTTTTTAATGATTGTTTTGGGTTAGATTTAGGAAATGCGCGGCCATCTTCCTTTTCTGGCCAGATTCGGTCAAGTATGTTTTCTGTTGGCACATTTTTTCCCATCCCCGTCGAGGCGGCATCATCGGTTGTAGCGGCGCTGTGTCAGCGCCGTCGTCGGTCACAGACCGCCGCTAAAGAAAATTCTTAACCGCGAAATACGCTGAATGCGTGAAAATGATTGGGAATTCCGCTCGCATATTTCGCGTGGTTCGCGGTCACATCCACAGTTTTTCCGGATAATCGCCCTTGGCGATCAGCTTGCGGATGCTTTCGACGACTTGCGGGCGGTCTTCGCGGTAGGTCACGCCAAACCAAGAATCAGACGAGCGCAACACTTTGCATTTCGCCTGGCCGCTGGTGACGAGGTCGCCCACGGTGGCGGGGATGTAGCACTCGGATTTCTGTTCGCCGCTAGCGCGCTTGAGGAATTTTTCAAATTCCACGCGGAGCTGCGGAAAGAGCGCGGGGGTAAAGCCCCAGAAATTCATCGAGACAGCTTCGTCGCCAGTGAGCTGGGTGATTTTGCCGTCAGGGCCGGTGTCCTTTGCGCCGCTGCCATTGCGCTCGATCTTCATCATTTCCACGATGTGGGTCAGATAATTGTTGGCATCTACGCGAGAGACGCCGCGCGCCACGGTGCCGAAATCGGAGAGGGTGTTCTTCAAGATGAATCCGACCATCGCGTAATCCGGCGTGTTGCTGATGAGATGTTGGGCGAGCAGTTTGTAGGCGTGCTGGCCGTAAAAATCATCGGCGTTGATGGCGGCAAAATTTTCCTTCACCACGCCTTCCGCCATTAGAATCGCGTGCGTGGTTCCCCAAGGCTTGGTGCGGCCGGCTGGCAATGTGTAAGGCGCGGGCAGCTTGTCGAGTTCTTGGAAGGCATATTCCACGGCGATGCGTTGCTCGAAACGCGTGCCGACGATCTCGCGGAACTGCTGTTCGATGTCTTTGCGGATGACGAAGACGAGCTTGCCGAAACCGGCGCGCATGGCGTCGAAGATGGAGTAATCGATGATGGTCTCGCCGTTGGGGCCGACGGGATCAATCTGTTTGAGTCCGCCATAGCGGCTGCCCATGCCGGCGGCGAGAACGAGCAAAGTAGGTTTAGACATGTGCAGAAATTTTAATTTTTCCGGCATGATTGTCGAGCGTGTAGCGAGTGACGAGTTTACGGGCTGGAATTTTCATTAGACCCCTGCCGGAAACATTGTTAGCTTGGACGCACTATGCAACCCGACGAAATTTTGATGGAAGCCGAGGAGAAGATGATCAAGACCGAGCAGGTCGTGATGAACGATTTCGCCGGCGTGCGCACCGGCAAAGCCTCGCCTTCGCTGGTGGAAAACATCCAGGTGGAAGTCTATGGCTCGATGATGCGCCTGCGCGAACTCGCGGGCATCAGCACGCCAGAGCCGCGCCAGTTGTTGGTGCAGCCTTGGGACATGACGAGCATTGGAGCCATCGAGAAAGCTATCCAAAAGGCTAACCTCGGCCTCTCGCCGGCGGTGCAGGGCAAGATGATTCGCGTGACTTTCCCGGAGCTGAGCGCGGAGCGCCGCGTGGAGTTTGTGAAGATCGTCAAAAAAATGGCCGAGGACGCGCGGGTAGCCGTGCGCCATGTCCGCCGCGACGCGATGGAAGAGCTTAAAAAATCTGTGAAGGCCAGCGAGACGAGCGAGGAAGAGCAGGAGAAGGCCGAGAAGGAAATTCAAAAGCTGACAGATTTATACGTCGGAAAAATTGACGCGCACGTTGTCTCCAAGGAAAAAGAAATCCTGACGGTGTGAGTCGTTTACGAAAAACTTTGAGCGCCGCTCGGTTCACCGGGCGGCGTTTTTATTTTGGCGCGGAGGCGTCGTCGTAAAGGCAGGCGAGGTCGAGAGTCTGGCCGCAAGTGCATTGGATGCGTAGATGCGTGACGCGGGAGCCGTCGCGCTGAACGCTAACGCGTGGTTCGCAGATTTTTTTCTCGCCATGTGCGGTGGCGTTCATCGGCAGCGGTGTCGGCATGGGAAGGGATTGAAATTCCTTGTTCGCAGCGTCAGGCCGGATGATCGCCACGCGGAACTCCTTTCGCTCCGAAGGCGCAGGTGCGGCGGTAAGCGGCACGAAAGATTCAGTTCGCAGCAGCGTCATGGGGCAGGTCGGCGCGTAAGGCGTCGGGCAGGGCGTTGACAGATTCTTTGATCTTCACGCGCAACGTCACGCGGCGGTTGGTTTCATCATCGGCTGGACTGCCGGGCATCGGCACGGTATCCGCAAAACCGGAGACTTTGCAAATCTGCTGCGCATTGACGCCACCGGTGACGACCTTGCGCCGAGCGGCATTGGCGCGTTCGGCGGAAAGTTCCCACTTGCGCGTGCCCTCGGCCACATCGTTGGTGCGAGCCTCGGTGTGTCCTTCGAGTTCGATGCGGAACGTTCCGTAACGTGCGATTTCCCAGGCGAGGGTATTGAAGACCCAGCCGCCGTATTCGGTGAAGACGTCCGTGCCGGGATGGAAAATCGGTTTCTGCGAACGGTCAAAAATGTTGATGCTCAGCCCTTCCGCGTTCACATCAATTTTGAGGCTTTTCTCACTTTGGGATTGGTCTTTGAAAAGTTTTTCCAAGTCTTCGTGCAAGTGGTGCATGGCTTCGATTTCAATGGCGGAAATGGAGCTGAATTTTCCTTCCTGCTTGTAGGTGCTGGAGGCCTCCTTGTTCGGGATGATGCCGCTGGATTCCTTGGTGATGGAAGAGAAGGGATTGCGAAATGCGCGCTCGACGGCGTCTTTAATTTTCTGATCCTGCGACGTGAGCCACAAGCAGAGGAATAGCGCCATCATTGCCGTGACGAAGTCCGCATAGGCGACCTTCCAGGAACCACCATGATGACCATGTCCTTTTTTTGCCATGGAAAATTATTTTCCTTTCATCGCCTTGAACATCGCTTCCAGTTCTTCTGAACTCGGACGAAATTCGCTGCTCAAACCGCGTCGGCCAAGCTCCACGGCGGTCACCGGTGCCATGCCGTTCGCAAAACCCGTGACGCACGCGGCGATGCAGCGGGTATAATCCATTTCCGCGGCACCGAAAAACTCCATGTTCGTCGCTAGCGGCCCCATGAAACCGTAGGCAAGGAGAATTCCTAAAAAGGTTCCGACGAGTGCGGCGGCGACGTGTTCACCGATCATTTCTACCGGGCCGGAAATCGAAGCCATCGTAATCACGATGCCCAACACAGCGGCCACGATGCCGAAGCCTGGCATGGCGTCGCCGGTTTTTTGCAGCACGGAAACGGGTGCGTGATGCTCGGATTCCGCGCGATCCATTTGCACATCCAGCAGCAGGCGAAGTTGGTCGGGTTTGATTTTACCGTCAATGATGGGGCGCAGCGCGCCGCAGAGAAATTCCAATGCGTGATGGTTGCCAAGAAACTTGGGATACTTTTTGAAGACGGAACTTTTCGGAGGGTCAGTGACGTGTTCTTCCAGCGCGATCATGCCGTTGCGCCGACCAAGCATGAACAATTCGTAAAGCACTTTAAGCAAATCTTCGTAGGAGCCACGGTTGTAGGGTGAACCTTTCAGGCAGCCGCCTAGGTTCTTGAGGATGTCTAGCAGGACTTTTTTCGGCGACATGATAATCATGGAGCCGAGCGCGCCGCCGGCGATAATCATCATTTCATTCACGGCGGCGTGGATGATGACCTCCAGTTTGCCGCCTTCGAGCATGAAGCCACCGAAGACGCAGACTGTGACGATGATGCAGCCGACGATGATGATCATGAGCGCGCAGCAGTTGCGGTCTTGCCGGTCAGACCGGATTCAAAGCGTTGGACGAAGGCGCGCAGACCGATGATGGCCTGCGCGTGAATTTGGCAGATGCGCGATTCCGTGAGGCCGAAGACTTCGGCGATTTCGCGCAGGTGCATATCCTCAATGTAGTAGAGCGCGAGAACTTTCCTTTGCATCTCCGGCAGCTCTTTCAGGCGCTCAAAAATAACGTGCTTCAGCTCATTGTTCGAGACGAGATCCATGGGTGTTTCACCGTTGGTGTCGGCAATGATTTCGTAGAGCGCGCCGCCATCGCCTTCATCGCTCGAACTCACCGAATCGAGGCAGACAAACGCGGCGGGGCGGACTTCATCCAGCAATTCTTGATACTCCTCCGGCGAGAGCTTCATTGCCTTCGCCATCTGGGCTTCACTTGGCGCGCGGCCTAGTTTTTGTTCCAGCTCCAGCAAAACGCCTTTCAGCTTGCGCGCCTTTTCGTGAATCGTGCGCGGAACCCAATCCATGCGGCGGAGTTCATCAAGCATCGCGCCCCGCACCCGGACACGCGCGTAAGTTTCAAAGGAAGTGTTTGCCGCCGGATCAAAATTTCTTAACGCTTGCAACAATCCGACGAGACCCGCGCTGAACAAATCATCGTGGCTGACATGTTCCGGCAACGTCATCGCGAGGCGGCCCATCACGGAATTCACCAGCGGGATATATTTTTGCACGAGGTCGTTCTCCGCCTCGGCGTCCCCGGCCTTAGTGTGGTAACGCTTCCACAATTCTTGCGCGCTGGGCGCAGCGGTTTTTACTTCGCCGACTTGCCAGCCCCACGCGGGTGGAGCGGCGGTGGCAATTTCCAAAACGGGTGCGGTGGCAGTGCTCATGCGAAGTAGGGGATGAAAGTTGCTGGCGCGGGTGCGACGGTGAACCAGCGTTTTACGCGGCGGATTTCGCCGAGCAGTGCGCTCTGGATCTGAATGCGGGCGAACGTCTCAAACGGCACACTGCTCGTCGCAGGGTAGTTGCGCGCCGCTTCGAGCAACGCGATCAGTCCGAGCCCGTGCAGGTGGTTCGCGCTGCACGCCTGTGGCGTGGCCGATACGAACCGGTTTACTAGCGTGGAAACGAGCGGCGAATGTTTCTTGAGCAATTCTTGTTCGGATTGGTTTTGGTTTTTCATGGCAGATTGGTTTTTAGGTCAGGCTTTGGCAGGGGTTTTATTTTCGGCGGCGGCGGCAGCGCGTTCGCGGCGTCGTTGTTCCAAGGCATCGGTGAATCCATCGAAGAGGATTTTCCCCCACCAACGTCCGAGCAGCCCTCCGACGAGCGCTGCGGCGCTCGCATGCCAGAGCGCGACCGGCCCGGAACAATCACCCAAAATGCTGGCGCCGAGACCGAGGACAAACCCCACATTCGCGCCGAGAATCATTATTGCCTTCATCTTCACCGACCGTTTAGCAAACCCTTTGCCAGCCTCTGGAACATTTTTACCGGCGCAACAATCTCTAATGTTAGCGAGGGGTTCCGTTCGGAAATAAAATTTCTGTGCCCGCGCGGCGGAACTCACCGGGAATTTTTTGCCCGCCGCTCAACCAGGCCAGCGGGCAGTTTGTGCCGAGCACGAAATTCCACAGCTTGACGTGGCGTTGCTCCTCGTCGAGGTGCGTGAAAATCACGTCTTCCGGCATCAGCGGCGCGAAGGCGTTGAATTGTTCGAACAGAAGTGTAGTGTCGTAAGCGGCGTTCAGAACGAGGTGGACGTGCGGCTGTGGCAGCGAGAAAAGCACGTCGCGCAACACCGCGAGGCCGTTGCCGCCATACGCATCAACGCCGGGCAAATCCACCAGCAGCAAATCTTCTGTGCCCGACGGTTCGCTCCAGAAACGTTCACACGGCACGCCGAGCATTTCGGTGTGGAGCGAAAGAAATTCTGCTGTGTTCGCCGTTTCGCTATCGAGTCGCGAGACGCGCGCTCGCTGTTCCCCGCGTAGCACGGCGTTGGTCATCCATTTGCATAGCGCGGTAGTTTTTCCAGAACCCGCGGGGCCAACAAAAACGTGTGGGCGACCATCGCCTTCGGTCGCGCGATTCGGTGAACGCCAGAATGTGGCGAGGGTATCGCGCACGATAGTCCATTCATCGGCGGGCAAACGCGGCGGCAGCGCGCCGTGCATCGCGGAGATTTTTTGCTCCAGCCGGTCAGCGTATTCTGGCAACAGCCCCATGGATTCCAGCCACGCCAAGCTGCGCCAGCGATGCGTCGGGCGCGGGGAAAATTCTTCGGGAGCGATCGCTTCAAAAGGCGAATATGAATCTGTTTCCGGTGGCGACACCTGGCGCGTCGTGGTCGCACTTTCCGGAATACCGGCCGTGACTTCAATTTTCCCGCGCTTCAGTAGTCGTGCAAATCCGTTGCCCGGCAGCTTCCGCACGTTCACGATGACCGCATCCGCGCCGAGATTGGCCTGCACCATACGCACGGCTTCATTGGCGTTCTCAGCGGTGAAGGAAGAGAGTTTCATTCAATTCCCGGAATCACTGCCGCGTTCTGCACCGTCACGCGCGGCGGAATTTCTGCGTAAGAAAGCACGGCTAAGTCGGTGAAGGTGTTCTCAAAAAATCGGCGGAACGCGAGGCGCAATTGCGGCGCGCAGAGAATTACCGGCTGCTGGCCCGCGGCGAGCATTTGCTGGATGACGCGGGACAGCGAATCAATGACATGCCGCGCCAGTCGTGGTTCGACAATAAGTGCGACTTCGCTCGCCGACTGCCGCACACCTTGAGTGAGTTGCGCTTCAAGTTTGGGATCAATTGTGATGGCGCGCACACTGCCGTTTTCGCCTTGAAACGGTCGCGTAAGCTGTGCGCCGAGTGCGCGGCGGGCGTGTTCGGAAAGTTCGTCGGGATTTTTTGTTAGGGATGCGTAATCACCAACTTTTTCTAAAATGCCCGCGAGGTTGCGGATGGAAATTCCCTCCGCCAAAAGGTTTTGCAGGATGCGCTGCACTTGGCCGATGCTCAACTGGCTGGGGATCAATTCATTCACCACTGCCGCGTGCGTTTGCTTTAGGTTGTCGAGCAACGCCTGCACATCTTGGCGCGTGATAATTTCGTGCAAGTGACGCCGCACGGTTTCCGAGAGATGCGTGATGAGCACGGACGGCGCATCCACGACCGTAAAGCCCGCAATCTCTGCGCTCTTGCGTTCAGCTTCTGAAACCCAAGTCGCGGGCAGGTTGAATACCGGCTCGACGGTGGGAATTCCCTTCAATGTGACCTTGCTGTTGGTCGCATTCATCGCGAGCCAGTGGTTCGGTGTGAGTTGACCCTGTGCGATAGGATTCCCTTTTAAAACAAAGCGATACTCGTTATTACCCAGTTGCAAATTATCGCGAAGTTTGATGGGCGGAATCAGCATTCCCATGTCTGACGCGAACTGGCGACGCACGCCGGTGACGCGTTCCAGCAAGTTGCCGCCTTTCTTGCCGTCGGCAAGCGCTACCAGGCCGTAGCCAAGTTCAATCTGGAATGTGTCGAGCGTGAGGAGGTTTTCCAATTTATCCGCTGCCTTTGCATCGGCAGCAGTGGCAGCGCCCGCCGCGGGAGTTTTTGCTTCAGCACCTTTGCCATTCATGCCGACGGCGTTGGCGACGGCGGGCGAGGCTTCTGGCATTCCGTTTTTGTGCAGCGAATAGGAAAGCAAACCGATGCACGCTGCCATGATGAGGAACGGCATCGTGGGCAGGCCGGGAACAATTGCCATGATGCCAAGCATCACCGCCAGAATCGTCAGCGCCTTCGGATAAAATAAAAGTTGGCGGCTTAACTCGCGTCCCAAATCAGCTTTCGACGTAGCGCGTGTGACGAGTATGCCCGCCGCCACTGAGGTGATTAGCGCGGGAACCTGCGAAACCAAACCGTCGCCGATTGAGAGCATTGTGAAGCGGGACAAGGCTTCATTCATCGTCATACCTTTTTGCATGATGCCGATGGCGAAGCCGCCGATGACGTTGATGAGCGTGATTAGAATTGCCGCAATCGCATCGCCGCGGACAAACTTGCTCGCCCCGTCCATGGCCCCGTAAAAATCAGCTTCTTCCTCAACCGCGCGCCGCCGCGTGCGCGCTTCAGATTCATTGATTAGGCCGGCATTGAGTTCCGCATCAATTGCCATCTGCTTGCCGGGCATCGCGTCCAATGTGAAGCGCGCCGCTACCTCTGCAATGCGCCCTGCGCCCTTCGTGATGACGATAAAATTTATCAGGACGAGAATCGCGAATACCACGAGGCCCACGACATAATTGCCTCGCACGACGAAATTTCCGAACGCTTCGATGATGTGACCCGCATAGCCATCGAGCAAAATGAGCCGCGTGGAAGCGACATTTAGCGCCAGTCGATAGAGCGTGATGAAAAGGAGCAGGGTGGGGAACCCGGTAAATTCTGCCGGAGTCCGCAGGTAAAGAATGACCAGCAACGTTAGCAAGGAAAGTCCGATGCTGATCGTCAGTAACAGATCGAGCAGCATCGGTGGCACGGGCAGGATCAGCAGCAGAATCGTGCCGAAAAGCCCGAAAACCAGCCACAAATCACCATGTTTTAGCAGTCCGCGCAATCTGTCGCTTAATACACCCATGCAAATTTTTTGTAGAATTTTTTCTGCGGCGCTACGTGCGCGACGGGCGGATTTTTTTGCCGCCAACAGAGTTAAGCAGGAAGTTCGCCAGCCAAATGTTTCGTCATTGCCTTCGGGTAGTGCCGTGCTCGACCATTCCTCAAATTCCATTGGCAGCACTCCTTTTCTTGGGTAGGGTAAAGTCGAATCGCACCTCTGTCAGCCACGGCAGAAATGGTTCACAAACAAGTGAAAACGTTTTTTAGTCTGTTCGCCCTCATGGCTGCCATGTCGTTGCGTGCCCAAACACCGGTTTGGACGCAGTTTCCCAATTCGCCTGTCGGCACGGGCTTTCGCAATGACGATATTTGTTTCACTGACCTTACCAACGGCTGGAGCGCGCGCGGGCGTGACGGCCTTTATCGCACCACCAATGCTGGCCAAAGTTGGTTCTCCGTCACGCCGCATCTGGTCACCAATGTGGCGCATTTTCGGTCCATCGGTTTTGCCACTCCCACGCACGGCTGGGCCGGCAATCTGGGGCCGGGTGCTTACGACAGTCTCGTGACTGATACCAACCTGCTCTATGAAACTTTTGATGGCGGCAGTAGTTGGAACATCGTCACCCCAATCAATGACACCGGCATGAAAGGTTTTTGCGCCATAAATATCCCCGACCCGCAACACATGTATGGGGTTGGGCGTGTGCGTGGCCCGGCGTATTTTGTGAAGTCCGAGGATGGCGGTAGTAGTTGGTTTGTAACCAACCTCACTGCCGCCGGCGTGATGGGCGGGTTGATGGATGTTTTTTTCATGAACACTAACCTCGGCTTCATCGTCGGCATGGATACGAATTCTTTTTTTTCACCGCCGTATTACGCCAACATCGCCCGCACGACGAACGGCGGCCTGAACTGGGAAGTGGTGGCCCACGCGCACGTCACCAACAGTTATTTCTGGAAGATGTCTTGGCCGACGACCAACATCGGCTACGTCTCACTCCAACAAAACAGTTTATATTCTTCGTTTGTCTTTTACAAAACCACGGACGGTGGGCAGACATGGGTTTCGAACGCGATTCCGCTTTCCGCCATCGGTTCGCCCTCGTCATTTGAATTGCAAGGCATCGGCTTCGTCAGCACGAATGAAGGCTGGCTTGGTGGCGGCGCTTTGGCGGCACCCTTTAATTTCATCCACACCACAGATGGCGGGCTGACGTGGACACCGATGGGCTACGTCAACGCCAACAATCTGAACCGGTTTCGTTTTCTCAGCCCCACCTTGGGATATTTGTCGGGCATCAAACTGCACGTCTTTCATGTCCCGCTCGCGGCGACGGTCTCGCCGGCGATTACGAACGCACTTTTTGGTTCAAACGTAACCCTGACGGCAACGGCTTACGGCACGGCCCCGATGCAATTTCAATGGCGGCAGAACGGAACCAATCTCGTCGGCGGCACAACGAATGGTTTTTCCATTACGAATATCGTCGCTGGCAGCGCGGGGAATTATGATTTGGTGCTGACAGATTTCAGCGGCTCAGTTACCAGCCTGGTCGCGGCGCTCAGTGTCGTCGGCATTCCCGTTCCGCCAGCCATCACTGCGCAACCGCAAAACATCGTGGCCAACAAAGGCTCCAACGCCGTGTTCAGTGTCACCGCCACAGGAACTGCGCCGCTCAACTACCAATGGTTCTTCAGCTCCGCTGCCATCGCGGGCGCGGCGAGCGCCGCCTATATACGCACGAACGTGCAGGCCACGAGCGTTGGAAATTATTTCGTCGTCATCACCAATCTGGGAGGCAGCGTGACCAGTTCGGTTGCCGTGTTGACATTGGGCTTTGCGGATGACTTCGATGGTTTCGCCGTGCCGAGCGTCGTGACTGGCCCAGCCACTACGAATGGCTACAAGATTTTTTTTGGTGCATCATCAGGGGGCTATGACTTCAAGGCGATTTTTGGTTTCGACTATTCCACCGTCACCAGCCCGACCAACATTCCTTCCGCGCCACGTTCGCCCGGCGGAACGACGAAGGGGCTTTACCTCACCGTGAATAAGTTTGACGGGAATAATGCCCCCGCCGCCGTGAACCTTTTCCCCGCCAGCCAGTTGTTCAGTAACAATTTTTCACTCAAATTTGATATGTGGCTTAATTGGTCGAACATCAGTTCATCCACGGAACACACACTCTTCGGCATTAACCACTCGGGCAACGTCACCAACCGCATCGGGGCGAACACGAGCGACGGTGTTTTCTTTGCCGTGGATGGCGAGGGCGGCAACGGCGTTTCCTCAACGTCCACCACCATCCGCGACTTCGCCATATTTCGCGGTGGCGGCGTGGGCGCGATTCCAGTGCTGCTGACGACGAACACTACCGCGTTTGGTCCGACTGCGCCGCTTGGCTCGCTCTTTGACAACAACGATCCGGGATTCTTGAGTTTGTTTCCGTCAAAGAACATCGCCGGCATCGGCAGCACGCCAGCAGGCTCAGCGGGATTGCGTTGGTTGAGCGGTGAAGTAAGGCAAGTCAACGGCATCATCACCTGGCTGCTAAACGGTGTGGCTGTGGCTCAGTTCACCAATACTTTTGCCTACACCAATGGCGCGATTCTCCTCGGCTATAACGACACGTTCAGTTCCACCGGCGACACGAACAACTTTGTCATCTTCGACAACCTCAGTGTAGAGCCCATCGTCTTCGCGCCGGTGAAAATTGTGATGCCCCAAGTATCTGGAAATAATTTCAGCTTTAGCTTTGGCACGGATGCCTACGAAAGCTACACCGTGCAATGGGCCACGAATTTGGCTTCAGGAAGCTGGGCCACGTGGACGAATTTTTACGCCGGTGGCGCGACTAACACGGTGACGGTTCCGCTGACGGCGAATTCCCCGGCGCAATTCTTCCGCGTCAGCCGGCCGTGACGGCGGCTTTAGGCCAAGGACGGGTCGAGCCGTTTGTCTGCGACAAGATACTTGCGGACATAGTCATGCACGGCGTTCTCCAGTGACGTGACCGGTGCATCGTAGCCCGCCCCACGCAGTCGCAACAGGTTGGCTTGGGTAAAGTATTGATACTTGTCGCGAATGGTTTCCGGCATCTCGATGAACTTGATGACAGGCTTCTTCTTTAAAGCGGTGAACACGGCATTCGATAAATCCACCCACGTCCGCGCCTGACCGGAACCAATGTTGAACAAACCGTTCGCGCGCGATGTTGCCGCCAAATGCAGGGTCATCGCCACGCAGTCTTTGACGTAAAGAAAGTCGCGCTTCTGCTCGCCGTGTTTGTAGTCCGGCTTGTAGCTCTTGAATAATTTGATGAGGCTCTCGCTTTGCACCTGTGCAAAACTTTTGTGGACGAGCGAACGCATATCGCCCTTGTGATCCTCGTTCGGGCCAAAGACGTTGAAAAATTTCAGGCCGACTACCTTGTTCAAAAACCCGGCACGCTTGGCGTGTAAATCGAACAGGTGTTTTGAGTATCCATACATATTCAACGGACGCAAGGTGTCGAGTTTGGTCTCGTTGTCCTCCATGCCTTGTTCGCCGTCACCGTAAGTCGCGGCGGACGACGCATAGACGAAGCGCACCTTGTTCGCCAGCGACCAGTGCGCGAGGTCTTTGGTGAACTCGTAATTATTTTTGGCCAGATACGTTGCGTCCTTCTCCGTCGTGGCGGAACACGCGCCCATGTGCAGCACGAGATCAAATTTTCCAAGCGAGCCGCTTTGCAATCGCGTCTGCAAATCAGCCGCTTCGACGTAATCCGCAAAGCGTAATGCCGTAAGATTGCGCCATTTTTCATCTCTGCCGAGGATGTCGCTCACGACGATGTTGTCGCAACCGCGTCGGTTTAACGCCCAGACGAGCGCGCTGCCAATGAAGCCAGCGCCGCCGGTGACGAGGACGCGCGCGTCGGAAAAGTCATTCGGCTTCATAAGCAATTACCAGCCGAGGACGTGGGCGAAAATCAGCGGGGCAACAATCGTGGCATCGGATTCGATGATGAATTTCGGCGTCTTCACGCCGAGTTTGCCCCAAGTGATTTTCTCGTTCGGCACGGCGCCGGAATAGCTGCCGTAGCTGGTGGTCGAATCGCTGATCTGGCAGAAGTAACCCCAGAGCGGCACGCTGGTGCGGAGTAAGTCCTGATGCAGCATCGGCACGACGCAAATCGGGAAGTCGCCGGAGATGCCGCCGCCGATTTGGAACATTCCAATCGTGCTCTTCTTGGTGGCGGTCTTCGTATAAAACTCTGCAAGCCAAGTCATGTATTCGATGCCGGTGCGGACGGTGTGGACATTTTTGATTTCGCCCCGAATGACGGCCGCGGCATACATATTACCGAGCGTGGCGTCTTCCCAACCCGGAACCACGATGGGCAAATTCTTCTTCGCAGCCGCGAGCATCCAGGAATTCTTCGGGTCAATCTGATAATACTTCTCGTATTTTCCAGAGAGCAAAACTTTATAGAAAAATTCGTGAGGGAAATAGCGTTCGCCTTTTTTGTCGGCGTCGGTCCAGACTTCAAGCATGGCTTTTTCCATGCGGCGCATGGCTTCGCCTTCGGGAATGCAAGTGTCGGTCACGCGGTTCATGTGGCGTTCGAGCAACGCCTGCTCATCTTCCGCCGTGAGCGAGCGGTAGCCGGGCACGCGCTCGTAGTAATCGTGCGCGACCAAGTTAAAAACATCTTCTTCGAGATTCGCGCCGGTGCAGGTGATGAGTTGCACCTTGTCCTGCCGGATCATTTCGGCGAGCGAGAGGCCGAGTTCCGCTGTGCTCATCGCGCCGCCGAGCGTGATCATCATCTTGCCGCCGCCATCCAGATGCGCAACGTAGCCTTTCGCGGCGTCCACCAGTGACGCGGCGTTGAAGTGGCGATAGTGGTGCTGAATGAAGCGGGAGACGGGTCCGCCGGTGAGTGGTGCAGGTTTGGTCGATTTTTTCTTGGCCATAAAATTGAAAAATATTTCCGCCAACGATACGCGAGCGGACGGGAAAACCAATCTCAAATTGAATTTAACCTCACGGAAAAGCGCAAAGGCGCAAAGACATTTAATCCTGAAAATTTCCGGCGTTGTGACTTTGCGTGAGCAAAGCGGAATTGATTACCGTAGTGTGACCAAGTCCGGACCGGCGAGCGATAGGTTGCCGGAACGATTGCCGTTGAAGGTTGCGCGGTTGATGGTGTTGTTCGTGCACGTCACGTTGTTCACACGAAACGCGGCGCCGCCGCAGTTGATGGCGGCAAGATTGGTAAAAGTATTACGCGTGCATTGGGTCGTTGGCGCGTGGCGGGCAATGCCGTCCACCACATCTTCAGCGTGTGCCATGAAGATACCGTGATTCCGGCTTTCGCGGATGGACACGCCGTAAAATTTATTTTCGTGGCTCGAGCGCATGAATACCCCCAGATCGTTGGCGGTGAGCGTCGCGTTGCTGATGACGTTGTGGTTGAACGCGAGGTCGAGCGAGATGCCCGCGCCGGGGTTGTCGTGCAAATTCAGATTGCTGAACAGACTATCCTCGGTCAGGTAGCAGGCGAGGCCGTCGAATTCATTGTCGAAGGATTCGAAATGATTCACCGTGAGCCGACGCACGACGAGGGTGGTTACGAGTCCGCCGGAACGGCAGTGCGCGCTTGTCACATTATTCACCATTGAATCCATGACGCATTGGATAGTGATGCCGTTGTTGCGGATTTCGGAACCTTCGCCGTCGAGCTGCCAGAGTTCGCGTTGTTGGTGGCTGCGGTTGCCATCAATGGCGAGTTCGCTCACGCAAAGATTTTTCACCGCACGGGTCGGTGTGTTGACCGGTTCGCCCATGATGATGACAGGGCAATTAGCGTTGTCCGCCAGCCGCAGGACAGTGGCCGCACCGGAACCGCGCAAGGACTGAAAATCGCGGCGCAGAATGAGCGGCTGGCGGACTAGAAAATTTCCCGGCGGCAATACCACCTCGCCCCCGCTTTCGGGCAAGGAATTTAACGCATCTTGGATTTCGCCGCCGGTCACGCCCGGTTGTAGCATGATGACTACCGGCTCCACGGAGGATTTGACCGGTGCAGCCACACCTGGCATGGAGAAATGGGTTATACAGAAGAGCCCGGCGATCATGACAACCGCCCTTAGGCTACCGATATGATTGAAGTTCGTTTTCATAAGAACGAGACCTTTAGGCCAATCGGGATTACAACCTAATGTCGTCCATTTCTAAAAATCATCCAACAATTATTTTCAAAAACTTTCAAAAAATTTTTCGCGGAGGAAAACCGTTTCCTGATTTCACAAAATCTTGGGAGCGGTTATGCTGCGTGCGAAATTTATGCCGCAACCGAAAATCAGCGCTGCCGCCAAACCTGCCGAACTCGGCTACACCATGCCCGCTGAATGGGAAAAACACGAGGCGACCTGGCTGGGCTGGCCGCACAACGCAAATGACTGGCCGGGAAAATTCGAAATCATTCCGTGGATCTATGGCGAGATGGTGCGGAGAATCTCGGCGGGAGAACGCGTCAACCTGATTGTCCGGCACAATCAGGACGAGGTGCAGGCACGGCGGATTTTCAAACACGTCGGCGTGGATTTGCGGAAGATTAAATTTGTTACGCATCACACCAACCGTGGCTGGACGCGCGATACCGGGCCAATTTTTGTGAAGCGTAAAAACAAGACGGCCATCGTTCACTTCCATTTCAATGCCTGGGCGAAATACTCCAATTGGCGCAAGGACACCAAGGTCCCCGAAACCGCCGCGAAGTTGCTTGGTAAAAAACTTTTCCACGCAGAGTTCGAGGGCACACCGTTCGTCATCGAAGGTGGCGGCATGGAATTGAACGGACGTGGCACGCTGATTTCTACGGAGGAATGTTACCTCGACCCGAAAATTCAAGTTCGCAATCCCGGCCTCGGCAAAAAGGAAATCGAGGGCGTGCTAAAAAATTACCTCGGCGTCACGAATGTTCTTTGGCTCGCGAAAGGGCCGAAGGGCGATGACACGCATGGGCATATTGACGACATCTGCCGGTTTGTGAACCGGAACACGCTGCTGCTCGTGCGCGAAAAAAATTCCAAAGATGAAAACTACCGGCCGCTCGCGGAAAATTGGGAGCGCGTGAAAGATTTTCGGCTCGAAGACGGCATGAAACCGGAAGTCGTGGCCCTGCCGATGCCGAACCCGCTTTATTTCGACGGCATCCGGCTGCCTGCGAGCTACGCGAATTTTTACATCTGCAACGCCGCCGTCATCGTGCCGACGTTCAATGATCCGAACGACCGTGTGGCGCTAGGAATCCTTGGAGAGTTGTTCAAAGACCGTCCTGTCGTTGGTATCCATGCGGTGGATTTAGTCTGGGGCTTCGGCTCGCTGCATTGCCTCACACAACAGCAGCCTGCCGAGTAAGCCGCGGCTTCAGCGGGTCTTGATGACCTGATGCTTTTTCAGGTAACGCATTGTTTTATCCACGGCGGCGGGGATGTCGAGCTTGTCGGTGCGCAATTCAATTTCCGGATTCATCGGCGGTTCGTAGGGAGCGGAAATACCGGTGAAGTTCTTAATCTTGTTCTCTCTCGCCTTCAAGTAAAGGCCTTTAGGGTCGCGTGACTCACAGACGGCCAGCGGTGCGTTGACAAAAACCTCGATGAATTTTTCCCCGCTCATATTACGCACCAGGTTGCGGTCAGCGCGGTAGGGCGAAATGAAGGCGGCGATGCAGATGAAGCCGCCTTCGGCAAACAGCTTGGCGACTTCGCCCACGCGCCGGATGTTTTCGTGGCGGTCTTTCTCGGCAAATGCCAGATCGCGGCACAAGCCGTGGCGCACGCGGTCGCCATCCAGCACGAAGGTCTGACAGCCGTGCGCGAAGAGCGCCGCCTCCAGTTCGTTGGCGATGGTGGATTTGCCGGATGCCGAAAGTCCGGTCAGCCACAGGACGGCACCGCGATGCCGGTTGCGCGTTTCGCGGCGCGCGAGCGACACGCTACTGACCGAGGCGAGCAGATTTTTTGAGGCCGGAGACATGGGCGGTGCGGAAGGCATTACAAAAAAGTAGCTGGCGCAGCGGCGGGTGTCAGGAAATTTTTTGTCATTTGTCACGCGGCGGTTGACGTGCAACAATTTGTCTGTTGCCAATCATGACGACCAGCTATTCAGACCGCTTTCAAAAATCCTCGGAGGTAGCGGACTATGAATTAAAAGAATACGGCGCGGGTAGCTATTCCGCAGCGGTGTGGAAAACGCAGCTTCCCTTCGTCCAACAAATCATCGCGGATTTCCGGCGTGAAAAATCCGGGCGCGTGCGGCTGCTGGACTTTGCTTGTGGCACGGGGCGCGTGACTTCCGCCCTCGAACCGCTGGTGGATGAGGTGTTCGGCGTGGACATTTCGGAAAATATGGTGGCCGTCGCGCGGAAAAAATGCACCCAGGCAACATTGCAAGTGGGTGATATTTTTTTGCAGCCGGAATTGCTACAGAATAATTACGACCTCATCACCAGCTTCCGTTTTCTGTTAAACGTTGAGCCGGAAATGCGGCTGCGCGTTTTGAAAAAGCTGCGGACGGTGCTACGCAAACCGGACGGCTTGCTCATCGTGAATGTCCACGGCAACGCGCGTTCGCTGCGGCATCCGGCCATCGTCTGGCGCCGCTGGCGCGAGCGCTCCAGGCCGTCCGGTGCGATGCTCAACGAAATGTCGCCCGGAGAAACCCGGCAGTTACTCCAGGCTTGCGGTTTTCAGATTGTGCGTCAGTTTGGTTTCGGTATGCTCCCGCCGACGTTTTATCGGACGCCTTTGCGCGGGCTGGTCGAGGTTATGGACCGCTCGCTGGCTGGTGAAAATTTTTTGAGCAACCTCTCGATTGACATTATGTATGTGTGTCGCCCCGTGTAACCCGGAAATTATTTGATGTCCCAGAGTATCCAACCCTTCATTGAGACGCTGTTCCGCGCGGAAAATCCTGCCGGCCGGCGGCTGGTGTTCCATTGGCGGCTGGTCCAGCGTGCGGGACGCCCGCTGCTCTTGCTCCCGGAAGACAGCATGGATTTGCGCACCGGGCTGGAGCTTTACTCCGCCCAGCGGCGGCGCGCAAAAATCTGGCGCGCGGCGCTTCCCAAAATCATCCGTTCACCGGCCGTATCGTTTTTCCAACGCATAAGTTTTGAGGCGGATGCCAATTCGGAATTTGTCCGCTTCTTGTCCGAGCAATCCGGCGTCCCGGCGGAACAACTCCGCGCCCCCGCCATCAAGTTCGGCGGGCTGGGCGAAAAAAAAACCCGCCTGGCGTTGCTGGTGTGCGACCAGACGGACCGCCCCGCCAAGGTCATCAAGGTGGGCTTGAACGCCGAGGGTCGCGCGGCCACTGATCGCGAGGCGGATGTCCTCTCACAATTGCCGGCGCATGTCATCGGCTGCATCCGCATGAGTGGACGGCGGGTCACGGAGAAATGGTCCGCATTCGCCACGCCGTTTTTCCCTGGCGATAGCCCGGAGAACGACGCGGGCATGGAGATTGTCTTTCATTCATGGCTGCACTTGGGAGAACCGACGGCGATCGGGGAATTAGACTCGTGGTATGAACTGCAAAAACAAGTTCCCGCCGCGCAATCAGAAATTTTTCAGTCGCTCACCGAGGCGCTGGCCGGAAAAAAGATTTGCAGCACTCTTTATCACGGCGATTTCAGCCCGTGGAATTTGCGCGCCATCAACGTGATGAACTTGCAAGCCTACGACTGGGAGGTAGGTTTTCTGCGCGGTATTCCCGGCTGGGACTGGTTTCATTTTATCGTCCAGACCTCCATTCTGGTCAAACGCCATTCACCCGAACGAGTCGCCGCCGAACTGGAACAGCTCATTCAGTCGCCGCGCTTCTTCAAATACGCGCAGGCCGCCGGCATCGAAAAGATTATCGAGCCGCTGTTGCTCGCCTACCTTCTTCATCAGGAACACGTGATCCGACCGCTGCAAGGACGGGAAACCACCCGGCGTTTGTTTGAATTGCTCCGGCTCCACTGGCAACTCCAGAAAAATCCAGTCGCAGCCACGGCCATTCCCGAGTCGAAAGCCGAGCCGCAACCGGTTTCCCCGCCGCCCGCTGGCGCACTCGCCCAGATCGGTTTAGCCTTCGACAACTTGATGAACCTTTTCTGGCAGCCGAGCCTGTCGCATGCGGCCCAGCCGTCGTTTGCGGAACAATTGCAACGACATTGGAAAGCACTGCTCGCCTCGCTGGTCTGGATTGTCTGCATCGTCCAACTGCCGTTGCAGACCAACCCGCACCTCATGTTCGCGCCATTCTATCTAGTGCCTTGCATTTTCATGGCGCTGCGAACTGACCGTCGGCTCGCGAGTCTGGTCGCTTTCGTCAGTGCTTTCGGCGGCCCCCTGTTGTTCTACTATGGCAACCCGTTCTTTGCCCCGCTGTCGGTGATGCTTTGGAACGGCCTGATGCGTTACATCGTTTTTCAGATTGTCGTGGTCTTGTTTGACCGCGTCCGAAGGCAGGGCATCTTGCGCCCCGCGCAAAACAACTCCGAAGTTGCGAATCCCTTCCAAGCCATCACGGGCAACTGGGCGGTTATTCTGCTCGCCGTTTCGTTCCTGATGCTGGTCGTGTTCATTGACTATATTAGTGGCATCAATGCTTTGATGACCGGCCTTTATATCATCCCATGCATGCTCATAACGCTGGCGTTGAACTGGCGCTGGGGCACGGTGTTCGCCGTGACCTGCGCCGTGCTTGGCCCGATTCTGCAGCGGCCCGACCCCGGCTATCAGGCGTTCGAGATCCAGTTCTGGAACACGGTCATGCGCTTCGTGATGTATGAAATGGTCGTCCTGATGATTGATCGCGTCCGCCGCGAAAATATCCTGTTCACCACTTCGAAGCCCGGCTGAAGAAAATTAAATCTCCGCTTCAGGAAAGCGTTCGCGGATTTCCCGGCGCACCCGTTCTTCATCGTCTGGTTGATAGCGGCGGCGGTTGACGAGGCGTTGCACCGCATCAAGCAGTTCCAACCAGTCCTCCAGCGGCGGTTCCTTCACGCGCTGCCAGGGATCAAACCGTTTGGCGCGGTGAAAGAAATGATACTCGCGCCCGATGTGCTGGGCATAGACTTGCAGTTTCTCACCGTCCTCGGTGACGCGCTTCCAGGCAATTTCAGCTTTAGGCATGATTTATTTTGCCACAGATGGGCGCAAACGTTTACAGATAAAAAAGCTTGGACGGTTTCCAGGAATCTCCCCTGATCTGTGGTTCATTTGTGATAATCTGTGGCTGAAAATTATTCCGGCAAATTAACACTCGCCACGGCCATTGCGGCGATACCTTCTTCGCGGCCAACGAAACCCATCGTCTCGTTCGTCGTCGCCTTCACGCCGACTTGTTGCTCGGTGATACCGAGCGCGGCAGCGATGCACCGTTTCATTTCTTTGATGTAAGGATAAATTTTCGGCGCCTGCGCGATGAGCGTGGCATCAATGTTCACAATTTTTCCTCCACGCTTGGCCACCTGCTTCGCGGCCTCCTCCAGAAAAATTTTACTGGGCACGCCTTTCCAGCGGGGGTCGGTGTTTGGGAAAAAATGGCCGATGTCCTCCTCGCCCAGCGCGCCAAGAACGGCATCGCAGATGGCGTGCATCAGCGCGTCCGCGTCCGAATGGCCGTCGAGGCCTTTGGTGTGCGGAATCTCCACGCCGCCAAGGACAAGCTTTCGTCCCGCGACCAATTGATGAACGTCATAACCGATGCCAACGTGAACCATGCGCGCAGGATAAAAATTTCCAGCTCACTAAAAAAGAAATTTCAGCCACAGATTTCCACGGATGCAACCCAGATAAAAACCGGTGGTCGCCGAATCTGTGTTTCAACTGTGAGAATCTGCGGCTAAACCACACTCGCCGGCAGCGTGAAGAAGAACGTCGCGCCCTTGCCGAGTTCGCTTTCGCAGCGCACCTCGCCGCCGTGCGCCTGAACAATGTGTTTCACGATGGAAAGTCCCAGCCCCGTGCCGCCCTGGTCGCGCGAACGCGCCTTGTCCACTCGGTAAAACCTTTCAAATACCCGGTCGAGCGACTCTGCGGGAATGCCGGGACCATCGTCCCGCACAAAAACTTCCAGCCGTCCGTCGTCCAGTTTTTTCCCGCCGACCCGCACCATGCCTTGCGCGCGGCCGTATTTGATGGCGTTGTCCACCAGGTTGGCGAAGACTTGATCCAGTCGGTTTACGTCGGCACTGGCGGTGAGTTCCGGGAGTTCGTTGAGGAGTGAAACGTTTTTGTTTTCCGACTTGGCGTGCAAGTCGGTGAAAACCTTTTCCACGAGCGAGCGCAGATTCACCGGTTGCAAATCCAACTTCATCCGCCCCGCCTCCAACGCGGAGATGGTAAGTAAATCTTGGATGAGCAAATCCAGCCGTTGCGTGTTGCGCTCTATGATTTTCAGAAAGCGCTCGGCTACGGCCGGGTCGCTGCGCGCGCCGTCGAGCAACGTTTCCGTGTAGCCCTTGATGAGCGAGAGCGGGGTGCGGAGTTCGTGACTGACGTTGGCGACGAATTCCTCGCGCTGCCGTTCCAGCTGCTTGAGCCGCGTTAGGTCATGAAATACCAGCACCGTGCCTTCGCGTTCGCCGGTGGAATTGGAGATGACGGCGGCGTTCACGCGCAGCCAGCGCTCACTCAATTCTGGCAGCTTGAGTTCGTAATCGAAAACCTGTCCCTCGGCTTGCACGCGTTTGACGAGGTCATCCAATTCGTGCAGTCGCAGCGCTTCGAGGATGGTTTTGCCGCGCAATTCAACTTTTTGGCCGAACAGATTTTTGAACGAGCGGTTGGCGAGGTAAATTTTCTGGGTGCGATCCAGCAGCAGCAAACCTTCGAGCATCGAGTTGAACAGAACCTGTTGCTGCGCTTTGGCGTCCACGCTGGTCTGCTGCTGGCGACGCTGGGAAGTCTCAATTTCCGCCAGGCGCTGGCCCTGCAACGCACTTAATTTTGCCCGCCACCAGAGATGGAGGCCGACGAGCGCAGCGAGCGCGAGGATGAAGAGAGAAAACCACACGGCAAATCATTTAGCCACAGATGAAACACAGATGAAACACAGATTTTTCAAACGTGACGCGAAGAAGCTTTTCCTCATCAATGAAAATCTGTGGCCAAAAAGCTTATTCCACAAACCGATAGCCCACGCCACGAACCGTATCCAGATGCTTCGCCGCCGCGCCGATTTTTTCGCGCAATCGCCTCATGTGTGTGTCCACCGTGCGCGTGTCGATCAGGCTGTCGTATTCCCAGACGTCGCGCAGCAACTGGTCGCGCGACTGCACGCGGCCATCGCGTTGCGCGAGAATGGTGAGCAGCTTGAATTCCGTCGCTGTCAATTCGATCGGCTTGCCTTTCCAGCTCGCGATGTGGCGTGGCACGTCAATGTGCAAATCACCACAGCGAAGTTGGTCTTTGGGTTTTTCCTCCGCCTGACCGCGCGCGAGAATTTTTTTGATGCGCAACACCAGTTCGCGCGGGCTGAAAGGTTTTGTGAGGTAATCGTCTGCCCCGAGTTCCAGTCCAAGCACGCGATCAATTTCCGCGGCCTTGGCCGTGAGCATGAGAATTGGTGTGCGCGCGGTGGCCGCTTCGTTGCGGAGCGTCTTGCAAATTTCGAAACCGTCCATCTCCGGCAGCATCACATCTAGCACGATGAGGTCGGGTGTTTGCGCGCGTGCTTTCTTCAACGCCTCCGCACCGTCCGCCGCCGTGCTGACGGCGTAACCGGCTTGCTTCAAGTTGAACTCGACCAGTTCAACCGCTTCCGGCTCGTCGTCTACGACTAAAATTCTCTGCTTCACGCTAGTCAGAATGTCACGCACCCAATCGGCACACAATTTCAATCATGTGACAACCGTGTGACGATTGGGTGACGGATGGTTGCCGGAGTCTTCCAGTGGGCGCGACATTTTTCCAACTGAACCCGACTCTAAAATACTGGGTTATTTTCTGTTGTCGCTCCCCGAAGGTAATCTTCACCACCTTCGCGTCCTTCGCGCGATACTTTCCCTCTCTTACTTTAAGGCGGCAGAAAACATTTTCAGCGCCTCGGCAAACTGCGTCGGGTCGAAGTCGGGGATTGACTGCGCGAGTTTGAAAAGCTGGTTCAACTCTGCATCGGCCTTGTGGTTGTTCTCGGCGGCGAGTAGGCGGTCGAGCGCGAGCACCAAGCGTTCGGCGCGACGGGCTTGCAGTGGTGTCGGAACCGAATCTTTCAGAAAATCCCCACTTGAACTCGCCAGCCGCGTGAGACATTCACGGGTCATCTGCTCGGTCCACATGACTTTGGATTTTTCCTGCGCAAACTTATCGGCTAATTCTTGCCGACGTTCAAAATGTTCAGGATAGGTTTTTGGGGACAAATCTTCTCCAGAGGCAATTTGCAACACCCAAGAAATTCCACCGATGCGTTGAAGCAAATTCGTCTCCGTCAGCCGCTGTGACAGTTCGTTGAAAGGATGATCCTTGGTCATCTGCCAACTCAACTCCCGCAACGCCACCGCTTGTCCGACCAGCCACGCCTGCGCGCCGTTGCCGTTTTTCTCCGCGCTCCAATGCTTCGGTTCGGCGACGCTCTGGCCATCCAGTTCAAAGATCAGTTCGGGATGCCCGGCCTTGAGCAGCGACTGGGAAACGACTTGGTGGCACGCGACGCAAGTATTGGCTCGAACGTATAGATTTTGCAGGTTGCGCATCCCCACTGCCGTGCGATCGGCGCGCGTGTAATCTTTGCGCGTGTGGGAACGCAGCCAGTTTTCCGCCGGGCCGTGGCAGCTTTCGCACGAGACGCCTTCGCTGGCCTTGAAATTTTCTCCGCGCAGGTTTTCCGCAACGTCGTCCAGCGGCGCATGACATGTCGTGCAACGCGCGTCTGCCGTGGCGTCTTTGATCTCAAGTGCATCCGCGATTTGTTTGGAGCGCGCGGTGGTGAGCGTGGCTGTCGGGCGTTGCGAATGGAAATCTTTGACCGACCAGACGAGAAATTGGTTTTGCTTCGCACCGCCGCCGCCGTGGCAGCCGGAACTGGCGCAGGATTGCGCGCCGAGAAATTTGGCTGGTGCGTCCGCCGCCTGCGTGGACGCAGCAGCCAGTAGCAGTCCTGCGACGAGGGGGCGACAAAGTGTTTTACTCACAGCGTCAAATTGGTTAATGGATTGTCGCCGTGATTGCAACCCTGATTGATTCCCTTCGCGCTGTCGCAGGCGGCGGCTTGGTCAGCGTCGTCGGGCTGGCGCTGCTTGCCGGATTGCTCGCGTGGCTGGCCGTTGAAATTTTCCGCGCGTTGCTTCGGCTTAATGGCGAACGTCTCCAACAAAAAATCGCCCTCCAAAAACTCCGCGCCCAGCTCGCTGAAACCAAACTTCGTTGCAAATCCGCCGAGCAGGCCGAGTCCGGCTGGAACGGCATCCGTAAATTCGCCGTCGTGAACAAAGTCAATGAATGCGACGACGTCAATGCCTTCTACCTCAGGCCGCATGATGGCCGCGCGCTTCCGCCGTTCAAGCCGGGCCAATACCTCACGTTTCAGCTCGATCTCCCCGGACGCGATAAGCCGCTGATCCGCTGCTACTCACTTTCTGATTGCAACGATGGCAAAAAAGACTTTTACCGCGTCACGATCAAAAAGGAAAAAGCGCCAGCAGATAAACCCGAGCTGCCGCCGGGTGCGGGCTCCAGTTTTTTCACTGACGTCATAAAGGCTGGCGACATCCTCAACGTCAAAGCGCCGACCGGCCATTTCTTTTTGGACATGGCGAAGACGAATCCCATCGTGCTGCTTGCCGGCGGCGTAGGCATCACGCCGATGCTTTGCATGGCCAACGCTATCGCCGCCAGTGGCTCCAAGCGCGAGGCCTATTTTTTCTTTGGCGTCCGTAACGTCCGCGAACATATTCACAAGGCGGAGTTGGAAAAACTTGCGGCGGAGAACGACAATATTCATTTGCATATTGCTTACAGCAAGCCGGGTGAGCGCGATGTGAAAGGAAGAGATTTTCATCACGAAGGCCGCGTCGGCATTGAGCTATTGAAAGAGGTGCTGCCATCCAACAATTTTGAATACTACCTCTGCGGCAGCGGCGCGTTCATGAAAAGTTTGACCGATGGCCTCGAAGCCTGGGGCGTGCCGGACAGCGTCGTGCACTTCGAGGCGTTCGGCCCGGCGACGGTTAAGAAAAAGGCAGCGCAGCCGACGCAAGCCGAGACCACGCATCTGCAAAAAGTCATGGTCACCTTCGCACGTTCAGGCAAGACCGTGCGCTGGGAGCCGTCGTCGGAAAATCTTTTGGAGTTTGCCAAGGCGCAAGGGGTGAAAATTGATTCCGGTTGCTGCGCGGGCAGTTGCGGCTCTTGTGTCGTCGCCATGAAAACCGGTGACGTGAGCTATCTTAAGAAGCCCGACACCACGCCCGACTCCGGAACGTGCCTGACGTGCGTCTGCCGTCCGAAAAACGACCTCGTGTTGGACGCGTAAAATGCCTGCCGCCCCGACCATCCTCGAACGCCCACAACGCTGGGACGCAGCGTTCGACGCGAACATGACCGAGGACGACGTGACGCGGCTGCTCTTCACCGCGCCGTTCAGCGGGATGGACGCGGAAAAATTCCCCAAGCGCACGCCGCTCCGCGAAATCATACGCAACGACATGCGCATCCTGAAATTTCGCAAAGGCGAGATCATCATGCGCCAGGGCGACTACGGCACGTCTGCGTTTCTAATTTTGCAAGGCACGGCGCGCGTCGTGTTGAAGCCCGACTTGGATCCGTCGCTACTGGGCCGACAGGCGACGAACAAAAAAGGGATCTTCCGCACGCTTGCCCAACTCTGGAACCGTTCGCGTCCGCCGGAAGTGTTGCCGCGCACGTTGCTGGGACAAAGCTCCGGCGTCAGTGCGCGACAAAATGAAAGTGAGACGCGCGTTTTTCTTCAAGACGTTCCGCGCATTCTGGATCAGCACCGCACGGCAGAAATGTTCGCTGGCGAATTTTTCGGCGAAATTGCTGCGTTAAGCCGCATGGCGCGCACCTCCACAATTTTTGCCGACAGCGACGACGCTGAACTTCTGGAAATTCGCTGGCAAGGTTTGCGCGACCTGATGAAATACGACGACGCGCTCCGCACGCACATCAACAAAATTTACCGCGAACGTGCTCTCGCCTCGTATCTCCGCGCCACGCCGCTATTCAAAAATTTGTCGAAAGAGCAGCTCGCCACCGTGGCAGAGTCCGTGGAATTTTCAACCTACGGAGACTACGACTGGTCGGGCGAATACAAACGCCTCGCGCAATCCGGCAGCGTGCGCCCGGAGAAAGAGCCGGTCATCGTTGGCGAAGGCGATTATCCGAATGGCATCGTGCTGCTGCGTGCCGGCTTTGCCCGTGTGAGTCAGAAATTCGGTGGTGGCGAACGCACGTTGAATTACATCGGCGCGGGACAAATTTTTGGCCTGAACGAAATCGCCCACAACTGGCGCAACAAGGAGGCGACGGTGAACATGCAGTTCTCGCTCCGCGCCATCGGCTACACCCATTTGCTCGTCATTCCGACACGCGTGATGGAAGAAATCGTTCTCCCATCGCTGCCGAAAAACGAACTGCCGCCGCCAATACAAAAAGTTGAAGACGATTTGAATTCTACGCCGCCAGAAACTGTCGTGCGCGAAAAAGTTGGTGCGGAGATTTTGGAATTTCTCACCGAAAACCGTTTTTTCAACGGCACGGCCACGATGGTGATCGACCTCGACCGCTGCACGCGCTGCGACGATTGCGTGCGTGCCTGCGCATCCACGCACGACAACAATCCGCGCTTCTTGCGCCACGGTCCGAGCGCCGGACGACTGATGATTGCCAACGCCTGCATGCACTGCGCCGACCCGGTTTGCATGATCGGCTGCCCGACCGGCGCGATCCATCGCGAGTCGTTCGCTGGTCAGGTCGTCATCAATCCTGCCACGTGCATC
>CAINDH010000297.1 GCA_903847285.1 uncultured Verrucomicrobia subdivision 3 bacterium
GCTGTATCGCATGTCGATGAATTCGCAACGGCTCAACTGGCGGCTGAAGGATGTCAATCAACAGCTGGTTCATAACATCGACTTGGCAAACGAGGCCACCGCGACGAAAAGCCACTTCCTTGCCAGTGTTTCACACGAACTGCGCACCCCGCTGCACGGCATTCTCGGACACGCAGAACTGCTGTCTTTTGAGGACCTGCCGGTCAATGCGAAGGAAAGCGTGGCGACCATTTTTCAAAGTGCCAACCACCTGCTCAGCATCACCAATCAATTGCTCGACACCGCCAAGACGGAAAGCGGCACGCAGCAACTGGACTTTTACGACGTCGAGATACGCACTGCAGTGATGGAGGTCATTGCTTTGCACAAAATTACGGCGCAACAAGCAGGCGGCACACTCACCTGCAGCATCGACGACGGCGTGCCCTCGCTTTTAAACACGGACGTCACCGCGCTCAAGCGCATTTTGCATAATCTGATCGATAACGGATTAAAGTTCAGCAAAGCCGGTCCCGTGCAGGTTGACGTCAGTCGAAACGGCGAATTTGTCCGCTTTGCGGTGACAGATTCCGGGATCGGTATTTCCGCCAAAAATCAGGAAAAGCTGTTTGTCAATTACGCCCAGGTGCACGAATTCGAAACGCGGGAAGTGACCGGCACCGGACTCGGTCTCGCACTGACCCGTTCCCTGGTAGAACTGCTTGGTGGAAACATTGAAGTGCAATCGTCAGTGGGCAAGGGCAGCACCTTCTGGTTCAACCTGCCGCTCGGCATACGCCCGGCCGCTCAGCAAGGAGTCGGCTCATGAATGCGCCATCCGTCCTCGTCGTCGATGACAACAACGACAACCGCAAGCTCGCGCTTAGGATGCTGCAAGTGATTGGTTCCGCCGTAGCCGACCAGGCGGCCAATGCGCAGGAATGCCTCGACGCCATCGCGGCACGCTCTTATGACTGCATTCTGATGGACATCAGCATGCCCGAGGTGAGCGGCGTCGATTTGTGCAAAGTAGTGCGCAATATGCCCGGCTTTGCGTCCGTGCGCATTGTCGCCTGCACGGCCCACGCCGGCGCGCATGATAAGGAACGGTTTCTTGAAGCGGGATTTAACGACGTTTTGACCAAACCGTTTCTGATTGCCGATCTGAAGCGCGCCATTTGGCCGGGCGCCTGAGTTGCCCGAACCCGGGCCTCGGCCGGGAGGGTGCGTAAGTCTGCGCACCTATCCAGTGAGCATCTTGCGCAGTATGGCGAACAGTTTTCCCGGCTGATTGTGGTAAACGGCAGCGCGAGTGCTACGCATCCGCTACGGGCGTGAAAAGAAAAAGGGCTGCATCTCTGCAACCCTGTGAATTTCTGGTGCGCCTGAAGGGATTTGCCCCCCTACCCCTTGGTTCGTAGGGATACACCGGTTTCACAAGCAATTGAAACTTAACGTCATGAGCATCGCCGTCGGTCGCAATATTTTGTAACTGCGCCCTACCTTGCCGCACAAAGTCGAGCACAGATTTTTGCAAGTACGCTCGAGAACAACGCGGCGAGACTCAGGGATGCGGCGTGATTGCAATGATTGTAATCTCGCCCGTCTTGGGACCATAACACCAAAAAACGCGGAAGGCGCCGGGCGTGCGGTTCTGAACGTACGCCTCGAAGACTTTCGTCTCAGGGTCGTAGGGATTCTCGATCGAGTTGTATTCGTGTGTATTAAGGCCGGGGTGGCGAGGATTTGCCTGAAGAAGCTGAACGCACTTTACAACTTGCTTGAAGAGCCCTTCCTGCTTCGAAGCCTTGGCCTTCTTGGATTTCTGTCGATTCGCGAGCGACTTTAGGGCCGCCTCTTGAAGCGCGTGGAAGGTGCCCGCCGACTCCTCAAGCCAGACCAGCGTAAAGGGCATCAGTCCTCAAGCTGCTTGGCAAGTTTCGCCGCGGCTTGCAGATCCGGCTGAGTCTTCGTGACGCCGCCCTTACGGGCCTGATCTAGTCCGCGCCGTACCGATGCCAAGGCCTTCGGGTTCTTGTAAAGCCACACTTCACGCTCCGGAATCACACGAGCGAGGCGAATGACGACCTCGTCGTCGTTCCGGTGCTCAACGATAACTGCCCGATTTGCAAAGTGGCCGCCGAGTGTTACCCGGCCCTTGGAATCGGTGCTTTTGTGACTGGCTTGAGCAAGGGATTTCATGAGTAAAGTTTCACCGATTGTGGGCAATTAGTCAAATGGGAAAATCCCACTATTACTTATGTGGAATTTACAAAACCCAGAGCAATTACACCCATGCATGGCGCCAATTTTGGTGGAAACCAACCCCCAAAGTGGCTCAGTTTTAGGTGGAAATCGACACATTCGCCCTAAGGTAGCAAGCTGGCAGCAAGGTCGTAAATGAAAAAGGGCTGCATCTCTGCAACCCTTTGATTTTCTGGTGCGCCCGGAGGGATGAAGGTGGGCA
>CAINDH010000298.1 GCA_903847285.1 uncultured Verrucomicrobia subdivision 3 bacterium
ATGAAAACACCAAAACAAACTCCGCCCGTCGTTCCCACCTCCACCCCTGCTGCTAGCAGCGGGTTCACCCTCGGCCTGGATCTCGGTGATCGGCAACATCACGTCTGCGTCCTGGATGCCACCGGTAACATCATCCGCGAGGCTTCACTGCCCAACACCCGCCCAGCGCTTGCGCAACTGCTCGCGGACTTTCCCCGCAGCACCGTCACCGTCGCCATCCGCCATTGGCGTTTCAACTATTGGTTTTCGCCTCGGCCGTAAGTGACAGGAAAATTTCCTCCAGTTCACCCTTCGCGCCGCTCTGCGTCCGCAACTCTTCCCGGGTGCCCACGGCAATGAGTTTGCCGCCGTTGATGATGCCGATGCGGTCGGCCATTTCTTCCGCGATGCTCAACTGATGCGTGGAGACCAGCACGGTCATGCCCGCGAGCGAGCGTTCTTTCAAAACATCCTTCACCACGCGCGCGTGTTGCGGGTCCAGGCCGACCATCGGCTCATCAATCACAAATACGTCCGGGTCGTGCAACAGCGCGGAGACGATGGCGACGCGTTGCCGCGTGCCGTGGGAAAGTCCTTCCAATGCGCGGTCGGCAAAATCCTGGAGGTGAAAACGGGCGACGAGTTCCTGCGCATTTTTCTCAATGCGCGCGGGGTCGAGCTGAAACATCTGGCCGATGAAGCGGAAGAATTCCCACGCGGTCAGTTTGTCGTAGAGGAACGGAAAATCGGGAACGTAGGCGAGGCGTTTGCGCGCTTCGAGCGGCTGAGCTTGCACGTCAAAGCCGCAGATGCGCGCCGCGCCGGACGTGGGTTTCATCAGCCCGGCGAGCAGCTTGATGGTGGTGGTCTTGCCGGCGGCGTTCGGTCCGAGCATGGCAAAAAATTCGCCGCGCCCGATTTTCAGCGACACGTCATTCACGGCCACGAGGTCGCCGAATTTTTTTACGAGGTGATCCAGTTCAATCATGGTTGCTTGCTCCATTCATCAATGTGGGCGTTGTAGCCGCCGGGCAATTCCACGCGCAGAATTTCGCCGAGCGTGCTGACATCCACCGCCACAGTGTAGCCGAGCGCACTGCTTTCCAACCGATAGACCGGCACGAATTCGTGGCCGATTTTTGCGCGCGTGCGGCGGGCTTCCCACGAAATCTTTTGCGTCGAGGACGCCGGGGCGAGTGCGGGCAGGTCCACCACACCGAGCAGCGTGTCAGCAAAATTACCCGCGAAGATGCGGACGATGGCGTTGGGGTTTTGCAATTCAGCGAAAGTGAGTTCCCGTTCCACGTTCAGATTTTCGCCGCTAATACGGATGTGAACCGTCTGGTTCGTGGCGAGCGAGTGCAGTTCCAAAACGGAAGTGCGCGAGGTAAGTTTTAAATTAAATTCCTGCCATTGCCGCGTGCCGGTGAATTGCACACGGCTGTCGAACTTCAAACGGTTGGTGAATTCGCCGAACGCGACATTGCCGGCGAGGTGAACCTGATAGCCGGCGCGTTTGACTAGCTCTTCCGACGGGAGTTTATCTTCTTCGAGCGCGGCCAATTGCTGTCCTACGCTGGTGGAAAATTCAGCGTAGCCCATGCGTTCGCCGTGTTGATAGACGCTCAGCGAAGAAGCGTCAGGCGCAGTAAGAATTTTGTGCCACACCAATTCAAACGGAACCGGGATATCGCCGGCGTGCGAACCAAACTCCGCGCGCCAGAGGAAAAAATTCATGGTCAGCCAGAACCCGACGATGCCGAAAAATGTCAGGCGCGCCAACATGGTGTGACTACGGCAAGTTCAACGACTGGCCCGCGCGCAATTTTTTGGGGTTCACGCCTGGGTTCGCCGCTTGCAGCGCAGTGAGGCTAACGCCTTGCTTTCGCGCGATGCTTGCCATGGTTTCGCCGGACTTAATGGCATAAGTGCGTGCCTTGGGAGTTTTCGGCGGAACCGGCTTGCTGGCTGTGGGCGGCGAGCGCTGGCCGGCGGGCGGAGGGGTCATGTCATCAGGCGTCTGACTCGTGCTAGGTGGTGCGAGACTAGATTTTGCAGCTGCCTGCAAGCTCGTGGCGTAGTCGCTCCACTGTTTCACCGAGGCGTGCAATTCATCAATCTGCCGTAGTAGCGCGCGGTTGGTCTCCGTGAGTTCCTCGATGCGGCGCAGCGTCGCCGGTGCGGTGGGTATGGTGAACTCGTTCGTGGCGAGAATGGATTTACAGTTGGCAATCCGATCCTTAATGATCTGTATGTTTTCCGCGTGAGTGTCCAGCCGCAGGTATTCTTGATAATGAAAAATCGCGGCCGCTGGGTCAGGCTGCATGCGTTCATTGTCGAATAGTTGCGCGAGGCGATAGTGTGCCTGTGCTGAGCGCGGGTTGACCTCGAGTGAAGAGCGGAAAGCCTCCACCGCACCGGCGTAGTCCATGTCATTGAAGCGCGAGTTGCCGAGGACGAAATGAGGTTCCTTCTCCTCATCCTCGGAGCTGGCCGAGGGCGCGCAACCGCTGACCACGATCAACCCGACCGCCGCCAAAACGCATAACGTTGACTTGACCCAAAACGACATCGCGCGAAGCTAAACGAAAAATTCCGCGCGTGCAATCGCGGCGGCGATGAAGTTGTCCACCGTATTTCCCCGGGCAAATTTCTGTGATTGAAAACTTGAAAGTTGAAACCCAAAACTTGAAACTCTCCCCGTTGCGCGCGTGGTGGAATGGCAGACACGCCAGACTTAGGATTAGTTCTTTCAAGGTTTCATGCGGATTCTCACGGATTACAGCAAAACACAACAAGCATTGAAAACATTAGTCTAAATAGCTTTTTAGACCGTCACAATTGAAGCGTCTGACGATTTTGATTACTGGCACAAAAAGTGGCACAATTGAAAATCACCGCAAGCAGCCTTACCCCTACGCCTACCCAAACATTTTTCCAAGCTGGAATTAATTTGAGATAAATTAAGAACCGATTTTGACCGCAGAGACATTCAGCTTTGGGCGGGCAATCGGAGTCAGCGCATGATTAAAAACGTCACCATGAGGCTTGTGGCGAGTTTGCCGACCATTCCCGCGCTTGTCGTCGCAAACAGATTGATTCTGGCAGGCAGCGCGCAAATCACTTTTTCCGTTTAATGTTTTCCGCGTCTCGAATGATTTGCCATAACGGGACGCCCAATCCTTGCGCGATTGAATCCGCGACATTCAACGACGGATTGCGCTCAAATCGTTCAACCAGCGAAATCATTTTAGACGCCAAATCCGCGCGCTCTGCCAACTCCTCTTGAGTCAGGGCAGCAGCCTTGCGGTGTTTTCGGACAACCTCGCCAAAACGCCGCGCCAAATCTTTTGAACGCATCCCCTCATGCTGCCAATCAGCGGCGCGGGATTTACAGGAACAGTTGTTCCAATTTGCCTTGAATCGGAGGCGAAAACGGGCTTTAATCCACCGCCCCACAGGACGCAATCAGCCAATCAAAATGCTTTGGCGGCAAAATACAAAATGAGCAAACCACTTTCATTTACAATCGCCTCTGGGGATGTCGTCCATTTTGAGCAGTTGCATATTGCCAAGCACTCACTTTC
>CAINDH010000299.1 GCA_903847285.1 uncultured Verrucomicrobia subdivision 3 bacterium
ACGTGTAAATGCGCTGCGCGATGTCGGTGGTGAAGGTTGAGGCTTCGGAGTCTTGCCAGAGAGAATTCATGGCGGGAGATTTTAATTTGGTGCGCATAGCAGGACTTGAACCTGCACGCCTTACGGCACTACCACCTCAAAGTAGCGTGTCTGCCAATTCCACCATATGCGCAACCGGGAGGCGAATAATGCCCGATGACCGCGCAGATGCAAGCGCTTTTCAGTGGTCAAACAGCTGCGTCCAACCGCGCCAGTTGCTCGGAAGCGTGGAACTAAAGCCCGCACTTGGCTTATCTAAATCGATTTGCAGAAGGATGCCCACGCTGTTCGCGCCCCGCCCATGTGTGCGCACCGCATCAATGCCATACGCGTAGCTCGCCACAATCTTGAAACGATCCGACGGCGAGCGATACATGATGCCGGCGCCAACACCGCTAACCCAAGTTCCCGGCTGGTTTACGCCAGGCAGATAATCAAACACTGCTGTCGCTCCATTTAATTCGAGATTCCAACAGCGGCTGGGCGTCAACGGTAGCAAGTAACTCATGTTAATCAGCGCAAGCTGTCGCGCGCTCACCTCTTGATAAAAATATCCCGGCAACGACAGCGGGTATTCCGCGATGAGTGGCAAAAATCCCCCCAAGCGATACGCGCTGAAGCGGTCGGCGTTAACGCTCGTTCCAAGAATAAGCCGCGCGAAAAAATTCTGTCGACTCTCCGGCAGCGTGTAAGACAGCGCCGCCGAGGCCCAGAACAAATGGGTATTATTTTCCACTCGCCGGTCATTGGCATAACCGTAGCCGCCTGCACCTGTGCGAAATTCGCCCTGATACCAGACGGCCAGTTCCATCGCGAGGTCGGGAAACAACGTTGGCTCGATGCCCCCATAGCGCAGGCCGGTGCGGATGCTGAAATCCACCCCATCACGCGGCACGACGAAATTTTCCGCCGTCGTGTCATTCGGCTCATAATCAACATAATGCGCTGCGCCGCGCAGCACTAAGTTTAGCGGAATCAAATCTTCCGGGTTGAATAAGTGATACACGCTGGCAGAAATTTCCCCGCCGTGGCCGTCAAACGACTCATCTTTGATATAACGCCCACCACCAATTTCGTTGTAGCTATCCGCAAAGCCACCGCCAGCCGCGCCGATGGCGAAGTCCGTGCTCGGTCCAAGGCCGTGAACAAAACCCAGTTCGGTGTCCAGATAAACCGGCGCGAGCGCCAACCGCCACGTCAGGTTCGTGCGGAGAAAATCCGGCTGGTTGTGATAATAAAACGCATAGCCGCCGAGTGGGGCCTGGCCTTCGAGCGGAGCGTTGGCGCCGAATTGCACGAGGTCCCGCTTGACGGGATCAATCTGTGCCAGTGCGCTGCCGGAAAACAGCAGAGCAGCACAGAAAAGCTGGCGCGTGAAAAACCTCACGCGGGTTTGTTAAAGCAATCCTGCCGCAGCCGCAAGTGTGTTTGCTTCATACTTTCTGGACACATGAAAACATTTCCGGCTTACTATGGCGAATTTGTTTTCGCCCGATGCCATCACTCAACGCTGAAAAACTCGCCCAAGCCAAGTCGCTCGGATTTTCCGACCGGCAAATCGCCCATCTCACCGGCACCACTGAAGATGCCATCCGCGCCGAGCGTAAACGTATCGGCCTCGTGCCTTGCTACCGGCTTGTGGACACCTGCGCTGCCGAATTCGAGGCTTACACGCCGTATTATTATTCCACTTACGATCGTGGCGATGATGAAGTGAAAGGCAACACCGCGAAGAAGGTAATGATTCTTGGTGGTGGCCCGAACCGCATCGGTCAGGGCATTGAATTTGATTACTGCTGTGTCCACGCCGCGTTTGCGCTCAAGGAAGATGGTTATGAAACTATCATGGTGAACTCAAATCCCGAAACTGTTTCCACGGATTACGACACGAGCGATAAATTATTTTTCGAGCCGCTCACACTCGAAGATGTGCTGCACATTTACGAACGCGAAAAATGCTGGGGTGCCATCGCCCAGTTCGGCGGACAGACGCCGTTGAATCTCGCGCTCGGTTTGCAAAAGAACGGCGTGAACATCATCGGCACCTCGCCGCAGAGCATCGAGATCGCCGAAGACCGCAAGCTGTTTGCGGCGATGCTCAACAAGCTCAACATTCCGCAGCCGCCAAACGGGTTGGCCACCACTGGCGAAGAAGCGCTCGTCATCGCGAAGCGCTTGAGCTATCCCGTGCTAGTGCGGCCGAGTTTCGTGCTGGGCGGACGCGCGATGCAGATTGTCTATTCCGACGCGGAACTGACCCATTACATGAAGTTCGCGGTCGAGGTTTCTTCTGATCGTCCGGTGCTCGTGGACAAATTTCTGGAAGACGCCACCGAAGTAGATGTTGATTGCATCGCCGACGTTGGCCTGCCGAATGGTGGCACGATTGTCATCGGCGGTATGCTGGAGCATATTGAATTTGCCGGCGTTCACTCCGGCGACGCCGCGATGGTTCTCCCGCCTCACACGCTCTCGCAAAAAGTCATTGGCGTCATTCGTGACTACACACACGCGATGGCGCGCGAATTAAAAGTCGTAGGCCTCATGAATGTGCAATACGCCGTTAAAGGTGACACCGTTTACGTGCTAGAGGTCAACCCGCGCGCTTCGCGCACCGTGCCGTTCACGAGCAAAGCTATCGGCAAACCGCTCGCGAAAATTGCCGCGCGCGTGATGGCAGGCAAGACGTTGAAGGAACTCAACTTTACCGAGGAGATCTGGACGAAATATTGGGCGGTGAAGGAATCTGTTTTCCCGTTCAACAAATTCGTCGGCCAGGATATCTTACTTTCGCCCGAAATGCGCTCCACCGGCGAAGTAATGGGCCTCGACGCGGATCTTGGTGTGGCCTACGCGAAATCGCAGATGGCTGCGAACTCGCCATTACCGCTCAAGGGAAAAGTTTTTATCAGCGTCAGCGATGCGCACAAAAAAGAAGTCGCCGCCGTGGCAAAATCATTTGCCGATCTCGGATTTGAACTCGTGGCAACGGCAGGCACCGCGAGCGTTTTGGAAAAGGCGGGCTTAAAAGTGGAACGCATCTTGAAATTATTGGAAGGCCGCCCGAACGTTGTAGACTTATTGAAGAACAAAGAAATCCAACTCGTCATCAATACGCCCGCCGGCCAGTCGCCGCGCGAAGACGAAGTGAAAATCCGCACCACCGCCGTCTACACTGGCACGCCCATCATGACGACGCTCTCCGGTGCTAAAGCCGCCGCGCTCGGCATTGCCGCGCTGAAAAAATCTGGCTACGCAGTGAAGACCGTGCAGGAATTTCACTGAACGAGAAGCCGGTTCGCCCTCATCGAGCCATGCTGAAAGTTCCGCTCCAAAAAATTGTCGTGCACTGCGACCGGATCCTCCGCACGGCCGAAATCGGCGACTACGACGGCGCGGTGAACGGATTGCAGGTCGAAAATTCCGGCCACGTTACGCGCATCGCCGCCGCCGTGGACGCCAGCCTCGTCACCGTGAAACTCGCCATCGCTGCGAAGGCGGATCTGCTTATCGTCCATCACGGACTTTTCTGGTCGAAGACCCATCCGTGGACCGGAAAACGACGGGAACTATTGCAATTGCTTATTGAAAATAATCTCGCGATTTACAGTTCGCACCTCCCGCTGGACGCGCATCCCAAGCTTGGCAACAACGCCCAACTCGCCGCTGCGTTGGGCCTGAAGAATCTGAAACCGTTTTTCTTCAGCCACGGCCAGAACATCGGTCTCAAAACGTCCACGAAAATTTCCCGCGCTGAATTAGCGAAACGTCTAGCCCGCGCTACCGGTGCTCCCCCGAAAGTCATTCCCGGCGGCAAAGAAATGTGCGGAAGCATCGGCATCGTCACCGGCGGTGCTGGCGGCGAACTGAAACAAGCGGACGCAGAAGGCGTGGACACCTTCATTACCGGCGAAGGCCCGCATTGGACGTATGCCTTGGCGGAAGATCTGGGTCTGAATGTGTTTTACGCTGGCCACTATGCGACCGAAACTTTCGGTGTAAAGGCGCTTGCGGCAGAGCTTTCAAAAAAATTTAAACTGCCGTGGCATTTTTTGGATCATCCCACAGGTCTGTAAGCCAAAGCCTTCACTGTGGAATTTGACACGTCCAATTTGGAACGGGCCGACCAGTTTTATCTCAGCGCCGCCTCGGGATGGATTGGTTTGGGTGATCTCGCCTCGGCTCGCGCGGAGTTGAAACAGCTTTCTGCGACCGCCCAAAATCATCCGCAAGCGTGCATGGTTCAGTCCGAATATTACTTTGCCTCCAACGAGTGGGATCGGCTGGCTTTGCTTTCAGATCAACTCGTCCTAAAATTTCCCGCGTATGAACAGTTGTGGATCAATCGTAGTTACGCACTGCACGAATTGAAACGCACGCGCGAAGCATTTGATGCTTTGCTGCCAGCTGTAGAAAAATTTCCGGAAGTCTGGCTCTTGCGCTACAACCTCGCGTGCTATTGCGCCCAGTTGTCTTTGAAAGAAGAGGCAGTGAAATGGCTGCTCCGCGCCGTGACTTTGGGAAGTAAAAAGGAGGTCAAAGCCATGGCTTTGGAAGATCCAGATCTTGAACCGATTCGCCTGGCGGTCGAAGCGATTTGAGTTCAGCCCAGTTGTTCCAACACGCGCTGACAGATGGTTTGACCAATCGCCAGCGATGCGGTTGCAGCGGGCGATGGCGCGTTGACGACGTGCAGAATTCCCTGCGCTTCCTCAAAATGAAAGTCTTCCACCAGTTTCCCATCCGAAGTCATCGCCTGCGCGCGCACACCTGCGCCGCCCGGTTGAATGTCTTCGGCGCGAATTTCAGGAACGAGCTTCTGCAATGAGCGTGTGAATTCGGCGCGGGAGAGTGAGCGTTTGATCTCGTAGCCGCAAATGCTCGGATACTTCGCGAGAAATTTCCACAGGCCGGGAAATGTCAGTGACTCAGCAAAGTCCCGCGCGTTGAAATCCGTCCACTTATAGCCTTCGCGCGCAAACGCCAGAACCGCGTTCGGCCCCGCTTCGATGCCGCCGTGGATGAGCCGCGTGAAATGCACGCCGAGAAACGGAAATTTTGGATCCGGCACCGGATAAATCAGGTTGCGGACGAGGTGCTGTCGTTCCTTTTTGATGACGTAATACTCGCCGCGAAAAGGAACGATTTTCGCCGTGGGCTTCTGACCGGAAATTTTCACCGCGCGATCCGCGTGCAAACCACCGCAGGTCACCACAAGCTTTGCGTGAAATTCTCCGCTGTTCGTCTGAACAAGCTTATCGCTGCCATCGGAAATTATTTTCAGTGCACGCGTGTTGAGTTTGATCTCGCCGCCAGCCTTACGGATAAGTTCGCCGAGCTTTTCGCAAACGGCGGGATAATCCACAATGCCTTCCTGCGGCACATGGATCGCCGCAATGCCAGCTGCGTGCGGCTCGATCTCTTTGATCTGCGACGGATTGAGTTTGCGCAGCCCTTGCAACCCATTTTCGTTGCCGCGCTTCCACAAATTTTCCAGTCGCTCCAGTTCGCCCTGCTCCGTGGCGACGACGATTTTGCCGCATTGATCGTGCGCGATGCCGTGCTCTTTGCAGAACGCGAGCATCTGCTGCAAGCCTTGCACTGCGCAGCGCGCCTTTTCAGAACCGGGTTTGTAATATAGCCCCGCATGCAACACACCGCTGTTGTTGCCGGTCTGATGCGCGGCGAGCTTGGATTCTTTTTCGAGGAGAAGAACTTTGGCTTTCGGCTTAGCTTCTAGCAGACGATACGCCGTCGCGAGTCCGACGATGCCGCCTCCTATGATGATGGCATCGCATTTCATTTTTTCTTGCCGAGAAAACCGACGATCATCGCCTTGCCGTCACTGGCCACCATGCCGAGGAAGCGAAACATCCGTCGGAAGAAATTCATCTCCGGCCATGCGACCAAAACTTCTTTTGCGAGCTTGTCTGCTTCGGAATTTTTTCCGAGCGCGCGGAGACATTCCACTTTCATATCCTGCGCCTGACGCACGCGGAGATTGGACATGAGCGTCGCATCAATGAACTTCAACGCCTCTTTAAACTTTTTCTCCGCGATGCGCTGTTGCGCGTAGCCAAGCATCAGCGCGACCGCGGCGGCTTCCTTTTGGAAATACGCCGGATTCCACGCACGCCGTTCCTCCGGCGTATGCAATGTGAAACGCTCCTCCTGAAACACGGCGTAGAGGTCGGAGAATTTGTCCTGCGATTTTTCCAGTTCGGCGGCGCGTTGTTCCATCTGCTGCTGCGCGGTTTTTTTGTCGTCCGAGTTGAGGTTCATGGCATCAATCAATTTTTCCGCCGAGTCTTTGCGTTCGTCGAGAGCAAGCTGGAAAAAGCGCGCCCAGAACGGCACGTCGCGCATCCGGCGCGTCTTGCCCTTGCCGCCGACGGGCTGCACCACGATGGGCAGCCACGCGTAGCGCCCGGCCATTTCGCCGATCTGGTGAACCCAACGGTCGTCATACCAAAACGGAAAGTGTCCGCAGAAAAGCGATTGCAACGTCTCCAGCCAGTTCCAGCCAAAAACCGGATAGGTGCAAGTGTCTGCCGTCATCGGGTCGTGCGGACTGGCGAGAAAAATGCCGTCGGGAAATTTCGCGGCGGTATCGCGCAGAATATTATCCCAACCCAGAGTGTCAAAACGAACGTCATCGCCGAGCACCATGAAAACTTCCGCCGTTCGGCCGGAAACTTCCCACAGAATCTGCTGCATCTGGCCGAGGCCGGAAGTTTGCTGGCCGATGTGCCAGTGGAGTTGCACGCCGGCGTCGTTCAAAGTTCCGTCAGCAATTGCTTTGCGCGTGGTGGCGTCGTCTTCGTCAACATAGAGCCAGAGGGAGACTTTTTCTTTTTGAACCGTGTGTTGTTTCAGCGCAGTGAAAACTTCCGCAAGCATGTGCGGTCGCCCACGCGTGGCCATGATGAGGCATATTTCACCGCGATGGATCTTCGCCGGGTTCATGCGTCGGCAAATTTGCGCCGGTCTTTCACGGCGTCATAATTTTTTGCATACCACGCAACGGTTCGGCGGATACCAGCGGTAAGTTCGTGGTTCATCACGATGCCGTATTTTTCGCGGAGCCTGGTGGCGTCCACAAATTTTTCCTTCGCGCCGGTGTAGCGGCCCACATTAAAAACCACTTTACCCTGATAGCCAGCCGCTTCACAAACGGTCAAGGCCAGTTCACGAATGGTTTTACCACGACCGGGCGCAAGGTTCACCATGTCGCGCTCCAGTTTCGGTGCGAGTTCCAGCAGGTTGGTGACAAAATCTTTCACGTCCGCAAGATCGCGAATCTGTGTGCCGTCGCCCCAGATTTCCACTTCGGGCGCATTCGTATTCACGGCTTTCACAAATCGACCAATCAGCGCGGAAGGAACATGCGCGGTGGCTTCGTTGAAATCATCGTCCTCGCCATACATCGCAGGCGGGATGAGATAATTTCCGTTCAACTTATATTGGTCGTTGTAAGCAAGAATGCCGGTGTAAAGCATCCGCTTCGTTGCGCCGTAGGAATAAACGCTGCCGTGGATCGCCCCGTCAAAAATTTTATCCTCGGTCATCGCCTGTGCGGAACTCGGATATGCGCAAGACGCGCCGAGCGCAATGAGTTTCGCCTGCGGCGCGAACTGCCGCCACGCTTCGAGCGTGTGGTTATGGATGAGATTGTTGCGGTAGTATTGCTCCGCCGTGTGCTTCGCGGGAAATTCACCCGCCGCCTGAAAGCTGGCGAGGTGAATGATCAACGTAGCGTCTTGGTGCGCGGAGAAAACTTTTTCCGCATTTTCCCAGCGCGTCAGATCAAACTGCCGACTGCCAAAAGCGAAATGAGAAATGCCACGCGCGGTCAACTCCTGCTGAAGGTGTCGGCCAACAAAGCCGGTGCCGCCTGTGACCAAAACCTTCATGTTCAGAGCGAGTTCAACAATTCACACAGCGCTTTGATGCGGCTGGCTTCCAGATCAGGGTAGTTACCGATGTAAGCCCCGAAGAAATGGACGTGGTTGACCTGCGGATAATCTTCCGCGCAGTCGAATTCACGACGCAGGAACGGCTGGCGCAGTTGGTTGCCGCCGCCAGACAGACCGCGACGGAACTCAATCTTGCGTTCGCGCAAAGTTTTTTCAATGCGGTCCCACAAAGCTTGATCCGCTTCACGCAGGACCAGCGTGAAGGCGTAGTTGACGCTGCCTTCGCGGTCGAATTCGGTGTAGAACTTTTTCGGATCAAGATTATCGAGGAAGAGGTTCAAGTTGCGTGTGCGCTTTTCGTTGTTCGCGTCGAGGCGCTTCAACTGCGTGCGACCGAGAACGGCGTTGAGTTCCGTGCTGCGGACGTTGTAAGCGGGGAACGCGAAGATGAAATCAGGATTCAAATCCGGAAAATCGGATTTGTATTTCGCCTTCAACGCGTCGTCCTTGCTTTCGCGCACCATGCCGTGCGAGCGCAGCATACGGAGGGTTTCGTAGAATTCAGAATCGTTTGTGCACACCATGCCACCTTCGATGGTGCTCATGTGATGCGCGTAGTAGAACGAGAAGTTAGAAGCAAAACCGATGCTGCCGAGCTTTTTGCCCTGGAACGTCGCGCCATGCGATTCGCAAACGTCTTCGATGATCGGAATGTTGCGCTTCGCACATTCGTCAATCAGTGCTTGATCGAGCGCGTTGTAACCGAGCACATGAGTTATGAAAACGGCGCGCGTGGAGGAATTCAATTCCTGGAGCACTTGCGCGATGTCCATGCCGAGCGTGCGCGGATTGATGTCCACGAACACCGGATCGAAGCCAGCTTGCATAACGGACGCAATGTCGGAAACCCAGGTGAGCGTTGGCACGATGATTTCGCCGCCGCCAAAACGTTCCTTGAGGGCAGCCATCGTGATCAGGTTGGCCGAAGCGCCGGAGTTCACAAACACGCTGTGCTTCACGCCGACCCACTTGGACCATTCTTCTTCGAACGCGATGACGTTTTTCGATTGGGTGAGAATCGGGTCTTCCTGCTTAAGAAAATCGATCAGCGCGTCGAGGTCGGCGCGCGGAATGTTGTTCTGCATCAAGGGCCAGTCGCGAAGGTTCGCGACGATCACGGGTTCATTTTTCGCTGTAGTAGTCGCCATATTCAACAAGGATTGTGCTTTTACCGTCGGTGCGCGTCAGCGCTTTTTCGTAGGCCGGGAAAATATGTTCAGGTTCATCAAGGCGGATGACCTCGATGTTTTTGCACATCAGCTGGAAGGCTTCTGTGAAATCGCCAACGTGCTGGTGCTGCGGATGCAACGGACGCTCCGAGCCGATGCCGGTGCGGATGATGACCTTGGGCTGATAACCGCCGTCGGACATCGCGGAAAGTTTGTCGAGGTGGCTGACCACCTGGCTGACAGCGCACAACAGAAAATTCCAGCGCGGATAAATGCTGATGGGCACCATGCCGTTCAGCGCCATGCCGATGGACATACCCATCTGCAAATCTTCCGTGACGGGCAATTCGAGCAGCTTGTCCTTGGCAACATTTTTCAACGTGTTGGACATCGCCGTGCCCGCGCACGCGACGGCTTGACCGAGAAACATCGTGCGCGGGTCGCGCGCGAGGAATTCCATCGAGCGGGAAAGTTCGTCAAAATACTTCATACGAAAATAAAATTAAAATTGGACGCGCTGACCGGCACCGGCGTGCGGATACTTGGTTTCGTATTTGTAGAACGTCACCATCGGATGCGTGTTGTTCTCGTAAGTAAGGACTTGTTGCGCCCACGCCTCGCGCGTGTCGGTGCAGACGGATTTGCCGTTGTCCTCAACAATGAAGCGGATGGGGAGTTTGTGGTTGTAGGAATACTTCACGCTTTCGTGGAAAATTCCCGTCTCGCTCGTCATCTCGCCCGCAAAGCAGTGAACCATCCCTTTTTCGCCCTTGCGCTTGAGGCTCAAAGCCGCACCGACCGCAATCGGAATGATGCCACCCACGATAGCCGAGGAAACGACGCGCTGTTTTGGAAAGCAAAGTGAAATGGAATGACCCGCCATGATTTCCGCCTTCACTTCTTCACGCGGAACGCCTTTAAGCAAACATTGATAGTGACTACGCCACGAGCAAAACACCCAGTCTTCCGGCTTCACGTCGCGAAACAGCTCGATCATCTTTTCCTCGTTGCCGAAGTAAAGATGGATGGGCGCGCGGATTTTTCCGGCGTTGAAAATGCCGGCGATTTCCGTCTCAAAATCAATCAACTCTTGGGCGGTCATGAGCGGACAGCTTGCCGCAGCAATGGAATTGGGTCAAGTTTTGACGCGGGAAAATCAGGTTCGCAACGTGGCTCTTTGAGTCAAACTTCCGGTTTCCCTCGCCCCTCGGAGGGGAAAGTGGAAATATTAGTTCGCCCCGGGCGAATCCGGCGTCAATTCGCGGAAGGCTTGAATCTGCTGCTTGTCGCGCGCCCTGTCGTGGGCAGAATAATCTTCCTCCAACTCGTGAAAAATCACCTGACTGCCACCAAATTCAAACTTGAACGGCACATGAATCAGTTTGCTCAACTGCTTCTTGATTTTCGCGTGCTTGGAAGGCGGCGCAAACATCAGCAAGAACCCGCCGCCGCCTGCGCCAAGTAATTTTCCGCCGAGCGCCCCAGCGGAACGCGCGGCATCGTAGGCTGCATCAATATCCGCATTGGAAATCTTGTCGCTCAACCCGCGTTTTGCCTGCCACGCCTCGTGTAGTAATTCACCAAAAGGCGCAAGGTCACCCGTGCCGTTCAGAATGTCACAGCCAGTGTCCACGCAGCCGCGCATTTTATTTAACAAGGCCGAACGCTCCATGATACTCGGAACAAAACTCGTCGCCACGGATGCGGCAGTGCGCTTGATACCCGTGTAAAACAACATGAGGTGGGAAGTCAATTCGTCCATCCGCTCATGCGTCAGCGTCATCGGCTGCACGGAAAATTCGCCGTTCTGCAAAAAAGTGACGCGGTTCAATCCGCCGTAAGCCGCGCAGACTTGATCCTGCGAGCCGACCATTTCTTTCAGCATCTCCTGCTCGATGTAGATGCTTTGCTCGGCGAGTTGCTTTTTGCCAACCGCGCGGCCTTGCAGAGCGTAAAGCGCATTCAGCAAACCCACCGTGAACGCCGAACTGGAACCCATGCCGCTGCGCCCCGGCAAATCGCCGTCATGATGGATTTCCACGCCGCGCGCCATTTTCAAAAAGCGCAACGTTTCGCGCGCGGAAGGATGCTGGATTTCTTCGGGCTTTTGGCAATTCTCGATCTTGGAATAAACGACGCGGATGCGATGTTCGAAAAATGGCGGCAGATAACGGCACGTCAGGTAACAATATTTATTGATGGTTGCCGCCAACACAGCCCCGCCGTTCTGGCGATACCAGCCGGGGTAATCCGTGCCGCCGCCAAAGAACGAGATGCGAAATGGGGTTCTGCTGATGATCATGGTTGCGCTTCGAGTTGTCTGACGCGAAAGCTAACGGCTGCGAAATTTCGCCACAAGCTGTTAAATCTTTAATTTCCCTTGCGCCACCGCCGCCATGAGCGCGGCCCAGTTGCCACAGCTGTAGAATTCCGGCTCTTGCAGTAGCGACTTAAAATCTTTCGTCCAATGCACGCATTTGAGTCCGGTCTCGACTTCCGCACCGGGGGCGGGCTTTGCGTTGCCAGCAAAATAGCAGTGCAAACGATTCGTAAAACGCGAGGTGGACGGCGACAAACTCGCGATAAATTCCAGCTTGTCTGTGACGTAGCCCGTTTCTTCCAAAAACTCTTTGTGCGCGGCTTGTTCCGGCGTTTCGTTTTTCTCAACGTGACCCGCCGGCAATTCCAAAGTCATTTCGCCAACCGCATGCCGGAACTGGCGCACCAACAGCAATTCATTTTTCTCCGTCACCGCCACGATGGTCACGAAGTCCGGCGAGTTGATGGAATAATTCGGATGCTTGCCGCCGCTGGCTGCTTCCTGCACCTGAAACCACGGCGTGACAAAGACGGTTTTGCGATCGGGAAATTTGTCGCTCATGAGTCAGGTGGCAAAATGCGCCAAGTTATTTTGAATAAAACCTTCCGCCTGTGGCAACGATTCGGGCGTGCCGATATCAAGGAACGGCGCCGCGCTCAAAACGTTTTTTAACTTTGCGCCGCCGTTGATGAGCGTTGGGAAAACATCTACTTCAAAGCTCAACGGCGTTTTGTTGGGAAATTTTTTCAGGGCGGAATCATGGAATAGATAGACCCCGGCGTTGATATTGCCCGCGCCGGGTTTCTTTTCATTGAAGCCGACCAAATCGCCAGAGGCATTTTGCGACAACGCGCCGAAGCGCGAAGCGTCCGCCATGGGCACGCCGAGGATTGCGCCCTCGTTTTCCGGTTGATTGAGCGTGGCGAAGAATTCTTGCAGTGGCGCGACGACAAGTGAATCGCCATTCAAAACCATCCATGCGGCAGGTTTTTCTTTGACCGTGTTTGCAGCGTTTAGAAATCCGCCCGCCGTGCCGAGCGGCGTGGTCTCGGGAACGCAGGTGACGCGGACATTTTGCACCGGCTGCGGCGCAAAATGTCGTTCCACAGTTTCGGCCAGATGCCCCGTGGAGAGAATGACATTGCGAATCCCTTGAGCAGCAAGATAGCGCACGACCCATTCCACGAATGGCTTGCCGTTCACGGGCGCCATCGGCTTGGGTAAATCGCCGAGCAAATGCTTGATGCGCGTGCCAAAACCGCCGGCGAGCACGACGGCGGTAATTTGTTCGGGGCGGACGTTCACAGGGATTTAACCGCAGAGAATGCAAAGAACACTAAAGAGGGAAAATCTGAACGATTTTTCTACGCTCTTTGTGTTCTTTACGGTGATTCAACTTAGACGTTCGAGTAAATCGTGTTGCGCAAGATCGTGAAGCCTTTGATAAGTTCCACAATGCCGCGATCCAGCGTCCATTCCGTCTTGAAGCCGGTGGCGGCCACGCGGGCGTTGCTCACGATGTAGTCGCGCTTGTCCGGGTCTTCGCCGATGGGCGCTTCGACATACACGAACTTGGGCAGATGCTTCTGAATGACGGCGCAGAGTTCCAGCTTGGAGAGATTCGCTTCTTCCAATCCCATGTTGTAGGGCTTGCCCTTCATCGCTTCGAAGTTGGCGATGCCATGAGAGAAAGCACGAGCCACGTCGCGGATGTGGATGTAATTGCGTTTGAAATGGCCTTCAAAAATCAACACAGCGCGGTCGTGCATGGCGCGATAAACAAAATCATTCACGAGCAAATCTAGACGCATGCGCGGCGCACAACCGAATACGGTGGCAAGGCGGAAGCTCATGCTGTTGTCGCGTGAAAGGACGGCTTCCTCGGCCTTGACCTTGGTGACTCCGTAGGTGGAAATCGGTCGCAGCGGCGTTTCTTCCGTGCAGAATTTTCCTTTTTCGCCGACGCCGTAGCCGCTGTTCGTAACCGGCATGATGACCCATTGCTGCTTGCTCGCGTGACGACAGATCATTTCCACAGCCGTCTGATTGGTGCTCGTGGTGGCAAGCGTATCGGTGTTGCACAACGGCACGCCGACGAGCGCGGCGAGCGGGATAATGAGGTCGTGTTTGGCGATGAGCGGCTTCATGACCGATTCTTCGCGGCAATCGCCACGGACAACATTGAATTTTTCGTTGCCACAGCAGTCCATCAGGGAGTTCTGGTTGAAATAAAAATTGTCCAGCACGGTGACTTCGTGTCCCTGCGACAGGAGTGTGGGAGTGATAACGGAACCAAGATAACCGGCGCCGCCGGTGATAAGGATTTTCATAGGATTAAATTATTTAGAGTCGGAAGTTTGCGGTTTACGCGTCATAAAAACAAGCAAAGCTGCAAGGATGAGCGCGATGATAATGGCCGTCAACGTGATGAAGAGCGGATGATTCGGCATGGAGAAATCAAATTGCACAGTGTGCTGGCCAGGTGAAAGCTGAACACCGCGCATGATGAAATTGCAACGCAAGACTTCGGCTGGTTGACCATCCACAGTCACGCGCCAGTTGGGGTCGAACTTGTCATTCAGCAGCAGCACGGACGGCGCGGTGGCGTTCGCGGTGAAGACGATTTGCTTGGTGGAATAGCTCTTGAATTCGACGGAGCCGGAATTGTCGTTGGTGGAAACGGCGGGCAAATCTTTTTGCGGTGTTGAAATCAAAACCGTTTGCGCCGGATCGAAACTGGGGTCGGCGAGGGTCTTGAGGCTTTCCGCGTCGTTAGTGCTGACTTGCCAGTTGGAATACAGTTTTACGCGCGGCAGTGCGCCGGTGAATTCAATCAGCGCAAGGTCGCCATCGGGCGCGAGCGCCGCAGTGAGGTCTTCTAGTCCGGTGATCTGACCACCTGGCTTGGCGACGAGGTCAAAGCGTTGCGCGATACGGAAACGTTTTTGCGCCGGATCAAGAATCTCATTCATCGCCCCGACCCAATCCACCGCGCCGAGCAGGTAGCGCGTGTTGGTTAGTTGCCAGAGACGAGCACGCAAAAATGCCTCAGCCTGCGAACGCGGTTGTAACGCGGCCAGATACGCGGCAATGTCCGCCGGTGGCCGCGGCATCTGGATGATGTCGAGTGATTGGATGTTGTAGAACAGGTAGTGATGCTGTGTCCATTCGATGGAGTAGATGCCGCCGTTAAAAAAATATTTATCGTAGGCGCGCAGCTCGCGTTGCAAACCGAACGGGATGCCGACGCCGTGGCCCTCTTCCGGGCCGACCACGCGGTGATCCCAAGGATTTTTGCGAAGCGAGTCGAGGATGGGATTGACCGCGCCGACTTCGTATTTGTGTTTGTAATCCCAATGGATGATGAACGGCAGATTACTGCGGCCAAGATCGAGGAAGATGAACACGCCGATGAGAACCGCGCCAAGCTTCGCACGCGGCCCGCTGAAAAATCCCTTGGCCACGAGCACCAGCAGCGCGACTGCGACCGCCAGCAAGCCGATGAACCACGTCACTTGGCCGATGCTGAAGTTGGCGATATCCGTTGCGAAAACTTCGTCGCCGTAACCGACTTTTTGCAGATAGCTGACGAGGTCAGCTTTGTGTGAGGAGTAAAGCATCCAGCCAATCACGCTCACGCCAAAAATTCCGACAAGGCCGTAAATCAGTTTGCGGTCAAAGCCATCGGTCAATTTCGCACCGGGCATCGCGTATGGAACGAGCTGGCGGCGGCTCAAGCTATCCATGCCGTAGGCGAACAACACAGTAACAGCCCAGATGAAGAACAGAAAAAATTTCGCCGGGTTACGGATGTCTGAGAAGTGCGGAAGTTTGTAAAGCAATGCGTAGCCCAGCAATCCATCCGGCGCTTGCGAGCCGGGCGCGAAACGACCCCAGGCGAGAAACATTGTAACCGCCATCGCCACCGTCCAGAACGCGACGAGTTTTTTTTGTTCGACAGAATAGACTGGGTTTTGTTTGCGGAACATTTGCGCCACGCCCCAGAAAGCGATCAGCAGCACGAGGATGCCGCAGTAGTAACCAGCGTAACCGAAACGCATCATGCCGCCGCGCGGTGGTTCACCCGCTCCGCCGCTGTCGAAGTAACGGTCAATCTCCGGGCTGCGGCCTACGCCGCCCCAATACACGCCGCCTTGATATGCCTTCTCCAAAGATTTCGGCAGCATTTTATTCGGCGTGTCCATGCGGTTGCCGAACAATCCCGGCACGACCGCGCCCAGCGTTTCCGCCTTGGGCAAACTCCATTGCGTGGCCCAGTCCCAGTGCGCCTGGGGGCTTTCCTGATTGGCCACCGCACCCGAAGTGGTGAAACCCTGACCCACCAAAGCCGTGACGACTTGCACCGCGAGAAAGCCCGCACACGCCGAAACAATCCCCAAATGAATAATCCCAATACCACACCTATTTATAAATAACGGGCAAAATAATAACGCAGAGTTAAGCACCACGCCTAAAACCAAAACTACAAAAACAGACAAAAAGCCATGGCCATGATACAAACCAAGAACAAAGACTAAACACAACAACCCGTTCAGGAGCATTAAGGAAAAAAGTTGTTCAAGTTTCGATAACGGAACCGGAGGTCGCGCCAGCGACCAGCTCATTACGCCAGATGCGCCAACCAGAGCTAGTGAACCAAGCAATAGCTCAATCCATTTCATGTCAGATTTGAGGCCAACAATAAAGAACCCTACAAGGACGAATGCCGACACAATATTGACAGCCACTAAAAACAAAATCCGTTCAAATTTTGTAAGGGGAATAAAGTTTTTTACTATTTCAAAAACAAAAATGTAGCCCGCTACAAAAATGCTGCACAGCGCGCCGACGTCCGCCGCCTCCATCACGTTCACGCCGATACAGAAACCGGCGAGCGCCAGACGCAGCAACCGCAGGCGCAGCGGCGTCGCGCTGTCGTTTGACATCACGAGAGCCAACGCGCAGAAATTGAAACCAATAGCGATTTCCGCCGAAGCCACACCCCAGCACGCGCCGGCAAAAAATGCGGTGTTTAACGCCGTCGCCAAACCGCCGAGCAGTGCGGCCACCGGCGTAAATTTTAGCGCGCGGAAAAAGAACCACGAGCCGGTGCCGAGCAGAAACAGCGCGAACGGCTGGTAAAATTTTGCAAAACCCACCGCACCGAAAAATGCGCGGATGGCGGCCGAGACACCCGGCCCCGCCGTGCCCGCATTCATGCCGATGAGGTTCAGGTCATCCCACATCCCGGTGAAGCCAGCGGGCAACTCGGCGAAATTTACGCTCTGCGCGCCGAGCGGGCCGTCGTTGGAGAAGTGGACGTATTCCGGGAGGAAGCTACGCCAAAACAGCGCGGCGATGGCGGCGGCGATGATGACGAGCGGCCAGAAAGCGCCAGCGAGTTTGGATTGGTCAGGATTCGAGACGGACAGTTTGGCTTTCACGCGTTGTAAATAAATGTTCGGAGGCTTGGGCTTCGAGGAGATTCGCCCACGGGCTGTTCAAAAAAAGAATTCCAATCTCGGTCGGCCTGATTACCGGCGGATTCTAAAGCGGCACACCAGAGTGTCAACGGTTTTGCCGGACATGCCACTTCAAATCTCCACCATTTGACGATATTCCGGCACGATGACTTGGGACTGAGGCTTCATCGCTCGCAAGGTCTCGCCGTGGGCTAGGCATTGGGCTTCTTCGCCGTGGATACAGAAGATTTTTTTGAAGTTGCCTGATAGCCGCTGGACGTAGGCCCTCAATTCATTCTTGTCCGCGTGGCCGGAATAGGTGTCGAGGGAAACAACCTTGGCGCGCACATCGCAGGGGTCGCCGAAAATATTCACGGGCGTCTTGCCGTTCACAATCATTGAGCCGAGCGTGCCTTCGGCGCAGTAGCCGATGAAGAGAAGGAGATTCTTTTTATCTGCGATGTTGTTCTTCAGATGATGCCGGATGCGCCCGGCTTCGCACATGCCGGAGGCGCTGATGATGATCATGGGTTCGTGCCGGTCATTGAGCTTCTTGGATTCCTCGGCGTCGGCGATGTAGGTGAGGTTGGCCATCTCGAACGGATGTTCGCCGCCACAGAGCGTGGCGTCGAGGTCGGGGCGCAGGATGTTGCGGTGACGCGAATAAACGTCACTAGCTTTGGCGCTCAAAGGGCTGTCCACAAAGATAGGAACGCGGGGCAACTTGCCGGCGCAGATGAGTTCGTGCAGCACATAAACAATCTGCTGCGTTCGCCCGACGGAAAAGGCGGGAATGATGATCTTGCCACGTTGTGCGATAGTTTCGCCTACGAACTTGGCTACCGTGGCCTCGGCATCGTCGCGGATGGCGTGCTCGCGATTAGCATAGGTAGATTCAATCTGGAGATAGTCCACGCCTTCGGTCAGGCCGGGGTCGCGCAAGAGATTATCACCGCCGCGTCCGACATCGCCGCTGAAGAGCCAACGGAATTTGCGACCTTTCTCCTGAACGTCGAGAATCACCTGCGACGAACCGAGGACGTGGCCGGCGTCGCGGAAGGTGACGCTCACGCCGTCGACGGGTGAGAAACTTTTTTCGTAATCGTGGCCGATGAATTGTTTCACGGCCTTCTCCGCATCCGGCACGCGGTAGAGCGGCTCGACGGGCGGTAGATGCTTTTTCGCGCGCCACTTGGAAACGAAGATGGCGTCCTGCTCCTGGATGTGTGCGGAGTCAATCAACATGAGGCTGCACAAATCACGCGTGGCCTCGGTGGCGTGAATGGGGCCGTCGTAGCCGCGCCGTGCGAGGTTCGGAAGATTGCCGCAGTGGTCAATGTGCGCGTGACTTAAAACGACAGCGTCAATCGTGCGCGGGTCGAAAGGGAAATTCAAATTGCGCTGTGTGGTCTCCTCGCGGTGGCCTTGGAACAAGCCACATTCTAGCAGCAGATTTTTACCATTCACTTCGATGAGATACATCGAGCCGGTGGTGGTGCGTGATGCGCCGAGGAAGTGGATTTTCATGCGGCGATTTAACCACGGACAAACGCAGATGGATATGGATTTTTCGGAAAATCAGATGGACTTTGGCGGGTGATTGGCTAGAGTCACGCCACCGATTATGAAAAATGACACGACCACAACCTTGTTGAATTTCGTGCTGGCCGCGCTGGTCATCCTCAGCGTGGTCTTCGCGTATCTGGCCATTATGAACACCCGCGAATTGCGCACGTTGTCCGTCAACGCCGCCAACGCGAACAACAATATCATGCGCGTGAATTCGCTCCTGAATGATGTCATGGCTTACAATTCCACCGCCAAGTCAGCAGAATTGAATAAGGCTATCGCGCTGCTCCAACCGAAATCCGTCACCAAATAATTTATGACTACCGATAGCAATTCTGAAATTTCCGCGCTGAAGAACCAGGTTTTCATCCAACTTGTCGCGCTCATCGTCATCACCGGCACACTTGTGGCGTTTCTTTACCGGCAGGCCAGTGTGGCTAGCAAAGATTTGGAAGCCATCAAGCCGCAGGCTTTGCTGGTCATCAACACGCTGAACCAAAACCAAGGTTCCGTGATCAGCTTCGTGAATGAAATCGTGGCCTACGGTGAAAAGCATCCTGACTTCAAGCCGGTGCTGGCCAAGTATGGTATCGCTCCGGTGGCCGGACACCCCGCGGAAGCGTCCCCGGCTGTGGCGCCAGTTGTTCCGAAGAAATAAATTTCTTACCCCACTTTTCCGCCGCAGTTCGGACAATAGTTCGACAGCGGCGGAATTTTTTTGCTGCAGCCCGCGCAGACGGTATGTGCCGCCTTATGCTGCCGATGAATCATTAAACTGCGAATGTAGGGAATCCAGGCAAACAGGTAGGAGACGATGAAAACGGAATCCTGTTTGTGGATCGAGTAAGCCAGCAGCAATAAAGTTCCGACGAGGCTCAACCACCAGAAGGCTTGCGGCACCACTACCTGTTTACGCTTTTCCGTAGCATACCATTGCACCAAGAAGCGAGAGAAGAATACCACCGTGCCCAGCCAGCCGACGACTTTCCAAGCGTGCCATTCAATCCACAAAAAACGCCCGCCGGAAAATCCGTCCTGCCAATTGAAATCGTGCATGACTAAATTAAACCGTCGCAGCAACGCGCTGACAAATCATTTTCCAATCTCGGTTTTGACAAACACGGTCTGCGTTGGGAATGCGAATTCGATTTTTTCCGCATCGAACCGCTCTTTGATCTTCAGGTTTAGCGTCTGCATCTCGGCAAAGTGCTGTTTCACATCCGTGCCGTTCCAGACGTGGATGATGAAGATGTTTAGCGCCGAGTCGGCAAACCGGTTGAAGCTGATGACGAGATCGCTAGTTTTGGGATTGGATTGAAAAATCTCCTCCAGCAGTAGCGTGCGCGCTTCACTTTTTCCACCGACGTGTCGTAAGTCAAACCGAGGTTCATCTCCATCTTGATGGTCGGGCGCTTGGTGACGTTGGTGATGATGGCGTTTCCCATCAGCTTGTTTGGCAGCGTGACAAGAAATCCGTCGAGATTGCGGACGCGCGTGCTGCGCAAGCCGATGGTTTCCACGGTGCCGTCTACGCCTTCCACGCGGATGCGGTCGCCAATGTGAAACGGCTTGTCCAAAAGAATCGCCACCGCGCCGAACATATTCGCTACCGTGTCCTGCGCGGCGAGGCCGAGCGCAAGGCCGCCAACGGAAAGACCGGCGAGCAGCGTCTTGATGGCAATACCCAAATTGTCCGCCGTCAACAGCACTGCCGCCGTGATAATGACAACCTTCGCAGCCTTGCTGAAAATCGGGAACAACTGCGCGGCGAAAACTTTGTCCTGTTCGGAAACCACGCGCTCCCGCCAGAGACCAAGCAGCAAATCCACCACCTTTAAAATCACATACGTCACCGAACACGCAACGATGACTATGAGCGCGCGCGATAGGTAATCCTGTGCGCGTCCGGGCCACTCAAACGTGCCCAACCCGATGTGCAGCAGGATGACGAATGCCACCACCTTCACCGGTCCGCGCAGCAAGTCGAGAAAGAGGTCATCATAGATAGTTTCCGTTTTGGCCGCGATTCGCTTCAGCCAGGCGCTGATGATAAAATCGAGCAACTTGGCTGTGTAAAACGCCAGCACGATATAGATGAGGAACGAAAGGTATTTCCACAACGGCTGACCGAGCGGGGCGTGGACGCACAAAAATTGAATCTGATCCAGCCCGAACGAAAGCGGATGGCTAGGCAGCCAGTCGGCAAAGGCAAAACTGTTCGGCACCACTACGACCGAGCTAGGCAGGCTATTGGTCGTTTGCGCGCGACCATGCGACACGACCAGCAGGGACAAAAACAATATTAACCAGCGCGCCCGGCGGAATATTTCATAGAGAAATTTCATGCGGGAGATTTTTGCGAAGTTACTGCCACACGGCAAGCGCTCAACCAAAAGAATTTTTTAAACACGAAACGAAACCGCCGCTTACTCGTTCAGACCCCAGTGATCCACGTTACGCTTGGGCTCAGTTTCCGGACGCCCCATGGTCAGGTCCCAGTTCTCTGGGTTTTGCGGCTGCCAGGCGGTCTGTTCATTTTCCGGCGGCAACAGCGGTAGAAAATCCATCACTAACCCAACAGCCAATTCATCCATGCGCCGCACTAGCCGGTCAACATCCACCTGTCGCGCGGGCTTGTTCAAAACTAACGCCAGCACGCCCACCGGACGAACACGCGCCTGATGCAACGCATCCAGCCAACTTTTCATGGCTGCCGGCAAAACCGCAGCCTGCGTGGAGACAACAATCATGTCGGCAAGCGCGGCATATTTCGTGGCCGCGTGCGCACATTCCGGGTCGGCGAGTTCGGCAAAATTCCAACAGCGAAAATCGAAGTCCAAATGCTGCCCCATCTGATCCATGATGCGACGGCAAACCTGCACCGCGCGATTGTAAGCCGTAAAATCCTCGCTCAAAATCAAAACCTGACAACCATGCGGAACGTCGCCCAGACTGGCGGCGGCTTTTCCAAACATGGCGGTGTCACTCATAGAATTTTATTCTTTTTGGTTGCGGGTGCTGGCTATTAACTGGCGATTCTCTTTCCGAAAGTCAAAGCAAACTTGTTCACACCAGCGCCAGCACCACCATAGTTTCTCCACCTGGAAAAAGCAAATTTCTCATCCTCCCGCCACGATTTTCACGATCTCCAGCCGGTCGCCGGCGCACACCGTGCGCCCGGAAAACTCCGACGGCGCGACCGCCTCACCGTTGTGCTCCACCACGACGCTGCGCGGCAATAGTTTTTGTGCGACAAGAAACGCCTCAATCGTGCACGGCAGTTCTGCGTAGATTTTTTCGCCATTGGCTATCACTGCATTCATCGAATCAAAGTCTCCTCGCCGCGATTCAGGGTTAGCGGCGAACTGTTCACTTCCACCAACACCGCATCATCATGAACTACTTTGCAGCGAACAGCTACCGCCTTATCACGCAGCTTGATGGTTTTCTGCGTGCCCGCTTCCAGCGCCACGCCATTGATCACCGCCTGCCGCACCTTGCCCAGCACCATGACGCCGCTGAATTTCAACCCGGCGGGCAGCGCGGCGGGCGCACGGGAAACTTGAACAGGAGTTTCCGCTGACGCAAGGGATGCCAAGCTCGCATTCTCATCGAACGTTTTCGCCTGCCCATTCTTCACCCAATTCAAAACGTAATCCGTCCCGCCCTCGCGCTCAACGGCGACCAGTGTTTTAATTTTCCCGTTCGTATAGGAATTTTTTAAGATGCGCTGCTGCATCTCTGGCAATTTTTTCTGCTGCATCAGCTTGTAAGCCGTCAGTTCGCAGATCGCCTCCACCGTATCGCCGTCAATGGCGTGGCTGGCGGGACGATTTTCAAAAATCCACAGGTGCGTGTATTCATGCGCAGCCACGGCGGTCATCTCCTCGCGCGTCCGACCGCTTAACAGAATGACTTCATGCGTCCACTTGCCGCCATCCGCCGGACGCGAGTGGGCAAAACCAAATTTGTGCAAACTATTCGTCGCGCCTTTCTCTGACCAATAATCCACGTCAAACAGTGTCACGGTCACCTTCGTGTTTCTCAGGGCGAACGCTGCGCCATACAAATCTACAACCTCGTCACGCACCTTTTCAAAAAGTTCGCCAGCTTGTTCCGCTGTTACGATGGCGTTCGGCTTGTCGAACTTGCAAATGAATCGGCCATCGCCGGTCTTTGTGTGACCGTCACCATCCTTGACCGGCAGCCAGCAAATGGTGCAACGGTCATTGATTTTGTCGCACTCATCGCAAATCACGCCGCGTGAATGCGTCCAGATTTGACCGATCAAGGGCCCCTTCCCGCAAACGAGACAGTGATAGTTTTCCTTCCGAGGATCGTAAGTATTCGTCTCCCCGGCGTCGGCTAGGCCAACGGTGGCGAACAGAAATATAATGAGCGCAAGTTGACGCATGGATTATTTAACGAGGCGGCTCAACGCTTTCGATTCAGACCAGCGTAAGCAAACTGACTTCTGGACGACAGTTGAAACGCAAGCCAAGTAGATTACCCACGCCACGCGTGATATGAATCCAACGGTCATCCCAACGATACAAACCGGCGATAAAATTTTTATCACGCACCGGGACAATGGGCGCACCAATCAGCGGGAAACAAACTTGGCCGCCATGCGTGTGGCCGCAAAACATCGCATCCCACGCGAAATTTTTCAGCGCCATCTTTGAATCGGGGTTGTGCGAAAGGACGAGCGTTGCGTCGCTGCGAACCGATGGCAATTTAGCGAAGGCAGTGGCGGGTTCCATTTCCTCCGCCCACAAATCGCCAAGGCCAACCAGCGTCAGCTTCCAGTCGTGGATTTGAACTGCCTGCGCTGCATTGTGCAGCAGCGTCACGTTCGCCGAGGCCAACACATCTCGGACAAATTTTGTGTCTTTATAACCCTGTCCCGAATTAGCTGCCCAGTGTCCGCCATCATGATTGCCAAGACAGGCAAAAGTAGGGGCCGTCGCCGCAAGCAAAGCTAATGCCGCACCGTAAATTTCCGACTGATTGAACTGGTCGCTGATGAAATCACCCGTGAGCAAAATTAAATCCGGCTGCTGTTGCAAACCAAGCCGGATGGCCGCGCTTATAAAATCCATGCTGACGACCGGCGACGCATGGAAATCCGATAGCTGCAAAATCTTCAGCGGTCGTTTGCTTCCGCCTTGAGACAACGGAAGCTCATGCCGTCTCACCTGAAGCCAGTGCGGTTCGACCCAATGCCCATAGCTCACACAACCCACGCCCCCCAAGCCGCCCAGCCCGATCAGGCGAAGAAAATTCCGGCGGGATAATATTTTTTTAGGACGCTGCACAGAAAATCAGACAGCGAGAACTCCGAAACGCACAAACAAATTTCGCGCCGTCAGCGCCGGCTCGTAGCCGTGGCGGCGGGTTTTAATTTACCAGCCGATACCAGTTGTCACGCTGGTGCGGTTCGTAACCGAGGTCTTTGATGAGCCGGTGCATGTCCGGCACGGTCATCTGGAATGTCGTGCCCGCCTGCGAGACGACGTTTTCCTCAATCATGATGCTGCCCAAATCATTCGCGCCGTATTTGAGCGCGATCTGCCCGATCTCCAAACCTTGCGTGACCCACGAGCTTTGGATGTTCTCAAAGTTGTCGAGATAGATGCGGCCCAGCGCCTGTGTGCGCAGGTATTCATGCGCGCCCACGGTCGGCGCGCGTAGCTTGGTGTGCTCGGCTTGGAATGTCCACGCAATGAACGCGGTGAAATTTCCCAGCTGCGGATTTTCTTTTTTGCGCGCCAATGAAATGTCCTGCTGCACGCGCAGCCGATCCAGATGTTCGATGCGTTCATCCACCGTCTCGACGTGGCCAAACATCATCGTCGCACTGGAATAAAGTCCAAGACGATGCGCCACATCCATGACTTCCAGCCAGTCATCGCTCATCGCCTTGAGCGGAGCGACGCGTTTGCGGACGCTGTCCACAAGAATTTCGCCGCCGCCACCCGGAATAGAACCCAGGCCGGCCGCTTTGAAATCGCCGATGATTTTTTCCAGCGGCTCGTTGAACACGTCGCGGAAATGGATGAATTCGCTCGGGCTGAAGCCGTGGATGTTGAAGTTGGGGAATTTATTTTTGACGTGCGCAAGCAAATCCAGATACCACTGTTTTGTGAGCTTGGGGTGATGTCCGCCTTGCATGAGCATCTGCGAACCGCCGAGCGCGATGGTCTCCTCGATTTTCTGGTCAATCTCCGGGAGCGTGATGACGTAGGAATCATCGTCCTTTTCCGTGCGGTAAAACGCGCAGAACTTGCAATAGACATTGCAAACATTGGTGTAATTGACGTTGCGATCCACGTTGTAGGTGACGATTTCGTTGCC
>CAINDH010000300.1 GCA_903847285.1 uncultured Verrucomicrobia subdivision 3 bacterium
CGGTTCCACAGCGCCCTCGGCTTTAAATCCCCTGTGGACTTTGAAACCCAACTAAACTAAAAATACCCATGCCTCATGCATTCACTCCCTGTCCACCAAATCGAGGCAAGGCCACTTTGGCACCCGCACCTGCTCAGGCGTTTGCCACCCCGGTTGTTTTTTTCGGATTTGTAGTTTCGGCCAACATTGTATCACCAGGTTCTGGATACGTCTCCGCGCCCGCAGTTATTATCACAGGCGGTGGTGGATCCAATGCCGTAGCTAGTGCAAACATGAGCGGGGGATCGGTATCAAGTATCACCATTTTAAACGCGGGCTATGGATACACTAATACTCCGGTGATTCAAATCACACCGCCCCCGGCAGCGGCAATTAATCCAGCTGGCTTGCCAGTGATGCGGGTTGATTCTGTTGGTATGTCCCCCTATGATAACTATCAGGTCCATTTTAAACCGAACATCACTAGTGCTTGGCAAAATTGGGGCGGGATTTTCAACCCAACGGCGCTAACAAATTCACAATTTTTATTTGTTACGAACGGCGTCGGATTCTTCAGGTTCCAATACATTCCCTGATTTTTCATGGATTAACGCATTTCTCTTAAAGAGGAAGTTTCCAGTTAAATTTAACCTGTGGGTTTCCCGCTACACCCACAACAAAGACGTCGCCAAGCTGCGGTTGCGGGATTTGATTAAAATCTTCGGCGTCGTTCCCCGCGCCAATATCCGGCCCACAAACCTCCCTTTGAATCAGAACATTTGATTTGCGCTCGTGTTCGTTTGGGTTTGAAATCTGGCCATGCAAGCATTTAGAACGTTGGTTTTGTTTCTTCTGATCGCGTCGGTCGCCCATGCGCAGTCACCGATGCCAGAACTGGCGCAAATTAAAATCGCCGCCGAGGCAGGCAATGCCGAGGCTCAATTGAAATATGGTAATGAGTTCACACGGCGTGTTGATAATTCCAATGCCAAGTTCTGGTTTCGCAAGGCTGCGCTTCAGGGGAACATCGAAGCACAGGACAAGCTTGGTCATTGCCTGCTTGTCCAACGCGATTATGCCCTGATTTCCAAACCGGCGTTGCAGGCTGCCGCCGGCAGTGAAGCCCTTAAATGGATTTCGCTGGCGGCGAGTCAGAATAATCATCATGCACAATCGACCCTGGCTGAGTTTTTCCTGAAAGGGAGGATGGTGCACCAGGATTACGTAGAGGCCTACAAGTGGGGTGAACTTGCCTCGCAGGGATTGCCGACAGAAGCCTCTCACTATTCCGGATTAGCCACGCGTGAAGCTGCCATATTGAAGATGTCGGCGGCGCAAATCGAAGATGCCCGTCAACGCGTGACTAAATTTGTGCCGATAAAACCGAAAGCTTCCGAGGTTGCCGAACCAGCATGGTTGAGCGAGTTGCAACTCACGGGAATTTCCGGCAAGGCAGATGCGCGTCTGGCCATCATCAACAACCGCACGTTTGGAACCGGCGATACCATCTCGCTAAAACTCGGCGGCAATCCGGTGACGGTGCATTGCGTGGAAGTGCACGAATCTTCCGTAATCATCTCGCTCGCCGGGATCGAAGGCACACAAGAGTTAAAAATGAAGTAGTCTTGCGGACGGCTACCCTATGGACTGCCGTCCCACGCGGGACTTGCCAATTTGTGGTTATTTACCCAGCCAAATTATGCCGTTGGCAGGAGTAGACGTTGGTGGTGGTGTTTTTCGCGCTGCGAAAAACCCGTCGCCGAGCGTAGCGGCAGGCGACGGAATCCTGCGCGAGCCAAAACGTTGCCATACCTCAAAGTGACCGCTGCGCGGTCAATGTCTGGTCGCAGCGCAACCAGACCCACCACACCGACATCCGGCGAAGACGTAATCCCACCTTCCCCGCCGTCTTTCCCTTGCCGTGGGTGACGGGTCTTGGCTAAAAACGCGGATTCCCCAATAAATCGGCTTTTTCCGCATCGAGAAAAGGATTTTCCGCAACGAGGTTGCTCCAATCCACATCGAGAAAATGGTTTTCCACATGCAGGTTGCTTCAATCCACAAGTGGGTTGTTCCATTCCGCCTGTGGAAAATGATTTTCCACATCGAGAAAAGGATTTTCCGCAACGAGGTTGTTCCATTCCACATCTGGGTTGCTTCAATCCGCCTGTGGATTTTGGTTTTCCACTTGCGGGTTGAAGTTTTCCACCTGTGAAAAAGTCTTTCCCAGCTACGGAATGTTCCAATCCAGATACGGGTTGAACGTTTCCAGACGGGAAACGGCGGCACCCACCTGTGGGATACGCCCGTGCCGTCGTGGATTGGCCGGGGGCAGCGGTGGAAAACCACAATCCACCAAAGGTCTGTCCATGAGAATCAAAGGTTTAGTTCTCTTGGATTTGAAAACGGCGTTTGTGGCAGAGTCGCAGCGTTCCAACCGACGGGTGGTCCTTGCGGACGGCTCCCGGGAGAACAAACAAACAACCGAAACTAAAACCGAAACCAATGATTCCGTATTATGACACGCCGGGTCTGACGTTCGACAGTGGTTTGACCTATGACGACGCGGTGGTCTTGCCGGGATCGGAGAGGAGAAAAATGGCGAAAGTAAAATTAAACCTAAATCAAAAGACAGATAGCGAGCTTTACGAGTTCGCCCAACAACACATCACGGCGATGGCGGGCAATGTGGCTTTCCCCACGCCGGACCCGTTGGCGCCTGCGTTCCTCACGTTGGTGACAAACTTCAACACGGCGTTGCAGGCGGCCATCGTGGCGCAGGCGGCGGCGAAGGAGAAGACGAGCCTGAAGGATGATGCGCGGGTGGCGCTGGAGGCGGGCCTGCGGGCGCGCGGCAATTATGTGGATAACAAGAGCAACGGGGTGGAGGCGGTCATCCTCTCCGCCGGTCTGCCGGTGAAGAATCCTTCCGCGCCCGTTGGCGAGCTGCCCGCGCCGGGGGATTTTCTGGCGACGATGGGGGCGCTGGAGGGCCAGATAAAACTGAAATGGAAACGCGTGCGTGGGGCGGCGAGCTACATCGTGCAGGTGAGTCCGCACGCCACGCCGCGGGCGTGGACGCTGGCCGCCGTGTCGCCGAACGCGCGAGCGGTGGCGACGGGGCTGGCGAGCGGTGAGACGTATGCGTTCCGCGTGGCGGCCGTGGGCATCGCCGGTCAAGGCGGGTGGAGCGATGAATCGGTCAAGATGTCGCCGTAACTCCGTGCGGAGGGCCACCGTGGTAGGGCGACGCTGCCGCGTCGCCTTTTTTCCCTAACTCACCCGGCGGAGCGGCAGCTCCGCCCTACCAAAAATATTTTTATGCCTTACGATCCCACCAAACCGGCAAATAATTCGCCCATCGTCTCCGCCGAATTAAGAAACCAGTTACAAGGCTTGATGGATGAGATCCAGCAACGCGCCTTGTATCAGGATGTGAATGACGCCATCACCGTGCAAGCGGCGGGGCCGGTGAACAACATCCAACCGCCGGCCTTCAACGTGAGCAATCCACCCACGCAGGCGCAGGTGCAAGCGATGGCGGATTATCTCGTCCAGTTCTACACGGCCTTGAGCCGGACGTGATGGCGGCAACTGTAGGGCACGACATCAAGAGCAGGGCCATTTCAGTCCGGTGGCGCTAGGCGGGCGGGATAAACTTTTTTCTAATAACTTCCCAACTCCAGTGTCATATGCTTTGATGAATTCACTTTCACTATGAAAACGTTATCTGCTCTCCTCGTCATTTCCGCTGCGTTCACTGCCGGCGCCGAACCCGCGCTCACCATCTACAACCAGAACTTCGCCGTCGTGCGCGACTCCGTGCCGCTCGATCTGAAGGCCGGGGCGAACACCGTGCGTTATCCGGGGGCGACGGCCCAGGTGGAGCCGGACTCCGTGATTCTGCGCGACCCGGCGGGCAAACGTTCGTTGCAGATTCTCGAACAGAATTACCGCAACGATCCGGTCAATGAATCGCTGCTGCTGTCGTTGTTTGAGGGCAAGGAAATCAATTTCAAAAAAGAAGAATTGCAGAACAACTCCACCTCGACGCGCTTGATTCGCGGCAAAGTGATCCGCAGCGGGCACGTTCCCGGCGGTGAGGCGCAGTCGCCCATCATCGATGTGAACGGGGTGCTGCAATTCTCGCTGCCCGGCGAGCCGCTGTTCGACAACCTCGGCGATGACACGATTCTCAAGCCCGCGTTCAACTGGCTTTTGAAATCGGATAAGCCCGGCAAGTTCGACGCGGAAGTCGGCTATGTGACCGGCGGGTTCGACTGGAGCGCGAGTTACAATCTCGTGTCGCCGGAGAAAGGCGACCAGTGCGATCTGACCGGCTGGATCACGATGAGCAACACGAGCGGGAAAACATTTGAGAACGCTAAGATCAAATTGCTCGCGGGCGATGTGAATAAAATTCAGCCGCAGCTGAACTTTTCAGGATTTGCGCAACGCAAAGTTACCATGGCTATGATGGCACCGACCGACGCCGCTCCCGCCGTCAGTGAAAAAGCCTTTGACGAATTTCATCTTTATTCTATCGCGCGCCCGACCACGCTGCATGACCGCGAGACGAAGCAGGTGGAATTTGTCCACGCCGAGAAGATGTTTGCGCCGACGGTTTATGTCTATGACGGTGCGCCAGGATATAATTTCTACGGATTGAATTACGATCAAGGCTACGGCCAGAGCGACAGCAAGAAAATCATCGTCCAGCGCGAATTCAAGAACGCGGAGACGAATCAGCTCGGCATCGCGCTCCCGGCCGGCAAGTTGCGCTTCTATCGCCGCGATGACGACGGGCAGTTACAATTCGTGGGCGAGAACACCATCGACCACACGCCGCGCAATGAAACGGTGCGCGTGACCACGGGGAATTCTTTTGACCTCGTCGGTGAACGCAAGCAGACGAATTTTCGGGTGGATACCAATGCCAAATGGATTGACGAGACGTTTGAGATCAAACTCCGCAACCGCAAGAAAACGGATGCCGTGGAGATCCGCGTGGTCGAACATCTCTACCGCTGGAGCAATTGGAGCATCACCAAGTCTTCGGATAAGTTTGAGAAGAAAGACGCCCAGACCATCGAGTTCCGCATCCCGGTGAAGCCCGATGAAGAAAAGACCGTGACCTATACGGTGCATTATTCGTGGTGAGTAGCGGGTAGGGCGGCGCTGCCGTGCCGCCTTGGCTGGTTTTTCCCTCGCCCCTCGGAGGGGAGAGGAGGTCGGATGCCCAAGGTTTAGGTTAGAGCGGACTTACGTCCGCTGCTACATCCGATATGGTAGCAGCCGGTGTGAGCCGGCTCTGATTGAATACGGCGCGCGATGCGATTGACCCAATGCCGGCATCGCTTCTGGTGATGCCCGCGATTTATTTTTCAATTCACGCAACGGCGGTGATTCCGTTACCTTCGCTTCAGTCAGTTGAAACATTGGTCGGCGGATTATGGAAAATCTCGTCAAACAAACCTCGGAGCCGCTGGGCTGGAAAAAATCCCTGCTGTGGATGGCGCTCGCTGTGGCGTGTTTTCACGCGGCTTACACCTCGCTGAAATATCCTGCCGCCGGACTGCTCATCTTCGGCTACGCGTTCGGGCTGGTGAAGCTGTGCGAGCAAAGCTCCGTGCGCAGCGCATTTTATTTCGGGCTGGCCACGGGCTATCTCTGCTATGCGCCGCAGACGCTGTTCATGTGGAGCATCTTTGGACCGCTCGCGCCGGTGCTGTGGCTGGTGCTGGCGTTTTGGATCGGACTGTTCACAGCGATCGCCTGCGGAGCCATCCGCCGCTGGGGCAAAGTCAAAGCGATGTGGCTGATTCCAATTCTCTGGACGGGCATCGAATACTTCCGCAGCGAACTCTACTACCTGAAATTCTCGTGGCTGAATGTGGGGTATGCGCTGCCGATGGGAAATGGGTTGCTTGGGATGTATGGCTGCGGTTTTTTGTTGTTACTGTTGGCAATCTCTGGCGCGGCTATTGGGAGTTATTTCTTCAAAAAAATAAGTTTGGTTCAATTCCTCGTAGTCACCGCCAGCTTGTTAATTCTATTGCCATTGCTTTTGCCGATGCCTTCCCATCGGCCAAGGGCAGTTTTGAATGTCGTCGGCATCCAAATGGAATTCCCTTCGCTGGGCGTCCTTCCCAAAATTCTCGACCAAGCCCTCGCCAAAAATACCAACGGACAAGTTTTCGTCCTGAGCGAATACACGCTCGATGGCGGCGTGCCGGATTCGCTTAAGGACTGGTGCCGCACTAACTCGCGCTATCTCGTAGTCGGTGGCAAGGAGGTCATCACGAACGAGGTCTATTACAACACCGCCTTTGTCGTCGGCACGAATGGCAAGATTGTTTTCCAGCAGGCCAAGAGCGTGCCGATTCAGTTTTTCAAAGACGGATTGCCCGCAACGAATCAGGCAGTCTGGAATTCGCCGTGGGGCAAGATCGGTATCTGTATCTGCTACGACTTGAGCTACACGCGCGTGACCGACCGCTTGGTAAAGCAGGGGGCGCAACTCATTATCTGCCCGACGATGGATGTGGAAACGTGGGGACGGCATCAACACGAACTCCATTCGCGGGTCGCGCCCGTGCGGGCGTCGGAATACGGCGTGCCGATTTTTCGGGTGGCCAGTTCCGGCATCTCGCAAGCGGTGAGTGGCGGCGGCAATGTCATCCAGCAAACTTCGATGCCGGGCGAAGGTGAAATCTTTTCCGCGCAACTCCGCCTACCGCGTCGCGGCTCCTTGCCGTTGGATAGAACGCTCGCGCCGCTGTGCGTTGGCGGCACCGGAATTATTTTGGCAACGCTGCTGTTGCTCACTTGGAAAGAAAAACGCGCGGCAGAGAAAAACCCTGCCGCGCGGTGAATCAAAAACTTAGTCGGTCAACTCCACTGCTTGCCCATGGTGTCAATGCCGCTGGCCTTCAAATCTTCGGGCGTCATCGCGATGCGGATTTCCACGTCAGCCTCGAAGGTCAGGAACCATGGTTCGGCCAGAGCGGGAACTTTGGCATCATTGGGCAAATCCACGATGAGGATCGCACCGCGTTTGCCATTCTGTTCGGTGAAATAGACGGACTCGGGTTTGATGGCTTCCAGAATTTTTCCGATCTTTGCACCCGCTGTGCCGTCTTTGACGGCGGCGTTGAAAGTGTGGTGCGGGATACTGACGTTCATGATCATGCGCATGGGATTTCCTTTGGTTGGTGGTTAAAATTATGTGCAGGCCAAGTTGGCTATTAGAAAGCTGAGCGGCAAGGCAATTATCCAACAGCGCCCGATTTTATTGTCGGCACAATTTTGGCGAGCGTGGCGAATAATGCGTCAGCGACCACGGCCTGGCCTTTGAGCGAAAGATGCGAGCCGTCGCGCAACAGCATTTCCCGGCGCGGTTGTGCAGCGAGCGCGGCGTAAGCATTCACGAAATGCGCTTTGGGAATCGCGCAAACAATTTTCTCCAGCGGCGAAACGCACTTGCGGGCGATGCGGTCGGAGCGATGCCCGCCAAAAACAAACGGAGACAGCGCGACGGGGATGGCGCCATGTTCGGCGATGGCGTGAACGATTTGGTCCATGGTCTCCAGATAAATTTCCGCCGGCGTCACGGGAGTGAGTTGCAGCGCATCGGCGATGAGTCCGCGCGCAAGCCATTTGATTCGGTCGGTCATGGCGGGGCCTGCAGTGCTGACGGTTCGGTGCGCAGATGAAACGTGGTGGCGATGGTGGTGCCGCCGGATGGGCACGATCAGGTCGCTGGACGCGAACTGAATCACAACGATGTCGGGATGATCCGCGAGGCAACGCGGCTTCAGATGCTTGGGAACTCGAGTGACGGGAAATCCACCAAAAGTGTAGATGGATGGCGTGAGGTTGTGGGCGGTAGTAGGCCGCAATCGCGCCAAAGCCAGATGGAAGAATGAATCTTCTGGTCGGTGGGGAAAGCCGCCAATCATGCAGGCACCGAACGCTTTGATTTTAATTTCCATTTTGTTTACTCAAATCGAGATTCGTTTGCGCGGTAATGTTTATCCAGACGAATTTCCAAGGCGATGGTTTCACCAGACTTCCACGGGACCTTTGGGCACGGGAATATGCGTGCGGGTAGTCGAGGCGGGTTCCGGTTCGCGCATAAATGAAGCGATCATCGGGGCAGGGGCAAAGCGCGAAAGCAGTTCGCCTCGTTCATCGAGAAACTGTTGCCGCCAGCGGATGTAATTTTCGAGAACGTCGCGGAATTCGGCTTGGGTGCGGACTTGCACGACCTTCTTGTTGAACTCGTGGCATGGACCAAACCGTTTGGAATACCAAGGGGCGACTTTGCGGAACATCCGGCAACCGAGTTCCTCACCGAAAACTTCTACCATCAAATCCAAGTGGCGGTTCATCACGCGGACACGTTCGGCAAAGGAAGGTTCGGGCGGAAGTTCGCCGGTCTGGATGAATTGCAGTGACCGCTTGAAAATCCACGGGTCATAAAACGCGCCGCGCCCGATGCTCACGCCGGCACAGCCGGTTTCATCGAACATTTTTTTCGACGCCTGCGGCGTGACGACGTCGCCGTTGCCGATGACGGGGATGTGCTTCACAGCTTCCACGACTTTACGGATGCCGGCGAGATTCACTGTGCCGCCAAAACCTTGTTCGCGGGTGCGACCGTGCACAAAGATGGCGGCGACACCGGCATCTTCCAGTGCGCGGGCGAGATCCGGCGCGGTTAAATTATTATCATCCCAGCCCAGGCGCATCTTGGCGGTGACGGGAATTTTCACGGCATTGACCATGAGCTTCACGAGCGCGGAAGTTTTATCGAGCTCGGTCATCATCGCAGAGCCGCCGCCGATCTTGACGACTTTCTTTACGGGGCAGCCCATGTTGATGTCCACGGACACCGCGCCGCGCGCCTCGACCATGAGGGCGGCGTCACGCATTTCCTCGGGCACACTCCCGAAGAGTTGCACGGCGAGCGGCGAATCGGCAGGCGAGGTTTCGATGAGCTTGAACGCCTTGGGATTTTTTTCGATGAGCGAACGCGCGTTGACCAAGTCAGTGGTGCAAAGGCCAACGCCGCCAACTTCGCGCACAACGAGACGAAAGGGCAGGTTGGTGTAGCCCGCCAATGGCGAGAGAAAGAGGTTGGAACTTAAATGGAGCGAACCAAGACGCACGCGCGGAGATTAAACGAAAAGGGCAGGGGCAACAAAAGGTTTCAGCCAACGATACGAACGAGGTGGTCAGTAGCTTTCCACACTCATGTGTTCCAAGACCCATTGGAAGTCATCAAGGTCACCACGATAAACGGTCATAGGCAAAAATGCAGCCGGAACCAATGGTTGAATAGTGCGTGCCCCCTGCCAGCGATGCAACGTGGAGTGGCCATCCGCAAATGCGAACGCGGCGGATCGATTGTGATATGAGCCGGGCAGGTCGATCCAGACCGGATAAGCCGTGACGCTGCTGCTGTAGGCTCCCTGCGCGCTCTCCTTGTTGACGAAATAACCGTCATCAATGCTGCTGGGATGCTCGTCGAGGAACACAAAAATATCGGACGGCTTAGGAATTTGTGACTGCTTGAAGAATTGTTTGTAGCGCGGGTTATTGATGTTGTAGCCGTTGGCGCTGAAGGCACCGGCGTTGCCGATGAGGGCGTTCATGGAATAGCTGCGAATGCGAGAATTCCAACCGGCTTCGATCTGGACTGAACTTAAAACCCGATCCGAAGGACAGCGATAGAACGCGGTGGAACCGCTGAAATAACTTCCCATTGCGGCTTGAGTGATGGTGGCCCTGTTGGTGTTATCCGAACTAAGGTCAAAACTCATGACATTGTTGACCCAGTTGAGATTTGTGCGGAACGAGGTTTCCGGATTTCCGCTCATGCCGAGGTTGTAGGGCAGAATTCCTTCGTGGTCATCCGCGTAAAGTAGCCAGCCGAGGGACAGTTGCTTGGTGTTGTTCAGGCAAACGATGGCGTTGCCACGTTCGCGAGCTTTGTTGATCGCCGGCAGCAGCAGCGAGGCGAGAATGCCGATGATGGCAATGACCACCAGCACCTCGATGAGGGTAAAGGCCGAACGCGTTCTTGTGGCGGTGTTTTGCATCACGGTGACGGAAATCCGTCGTGTGAAAGTTTGGCTACGTTCTTTTTAGCATGCCTATAGCGATGTGCAACAGGTATTTTTGTTCCCGTAATTCTTTTGGTCGGGTGGGAAAAGATTTTCACTCGCTGGCGGAAACGGGGTGTGTTAAATTTATCCATCATGGCGCGGGCAAAGGCAGAGCAAAAATTTGATCGGTTTCACCTCCGGGAACTTCTAAACACCGGGGGTATGTCCGAAATTTGGCTGGTGGCGGACGGGCGCGGCAAGCCGTATGCCTTGCGCAAGCTCAAGCGCGAGCTGCGCTTCAACTTCACCGCGCGCCGCCGGTTTCTGCGCGGCTGCGAAATCTTGGAGCAACTCGCTGACAAGGATCACATCGTCGGCTATGTCGAACACGGCAAGGCGGAGGGCACTTGCTTCCTCGTCATGGATTATGTGGAGGCGGAGAATTTGAAGGAGCTTTACGCGCGACAGGACCCGGTGCTGCTGGAAAACGTGGCGCAAATTTTAATTGATGCCGCTACTGGCTTGAGCCACGTCCACGAAGCTGGCTATATGCATCTGGATTTTAAACCAGAAAACATTTTGGTCACCCGCAACGCGGCGGTGCGGCTGATTGATTTCGATATGGCGCTGCCGCTGCCTGAGAAGCCGGAGAAACTTACCAAAAACCCAGGCACGCCGGGCTACATGGCGCCCGAGCAGTTGAAGCGCGAACCGGTGGACGGACGTGCAGACATCTTTGCTTTTGGGGTGGCGGCGTATGAACTCCTTACCAATCAGAAACCGTTTCCGGGTGATTCACCGGGAGAAATACTTGCTGCGCAGATGAGTTCCGAAGGCCCAACGCCGTTGCGCCAGCATAATCCCGACGTGCCGCTTGCGTTGGAAAAAGTCGTGATGAAATGTTTGGAGTGTGATCCCGA
>CAINDH010000301.1 GCA_903847285.1 uncultured Verrucomicrobia subdivision 3 bacterium
GCAGCGCGTTCGTAAGCAGCAGGTTCAGGTTGCGATTCATGTTCGTAAACTACAAGCGATGGTCGGATCGGTCAAGTTTAGCCGATGAAGGCCGCGTGGACGGCTTTTACCGCCTGTTCGCCCTTCGCGAGGTCGATGACGACAGAAATCTTGATTTCGCTGGTGGAAATCATGTCAATGTTGATGCCTTCTTTCGCCAGCGTTTCAAATAATTTGCCGGCGACACCGGTGTGCGACTTCATGCCGACACCAACGATGGACAGCTTGCCGATCTTCTCGGCGGTGATGATGTCGCGGTAGCCGACTTCGCCTTTCAAGCCTTCGATGACCTTCTGCGCCTTGAGCAAATCCGGCTTGTCGGCGGTGAAGGAAATGTCGGTGGCAGGCGAACTGGTGCCGTGGCTGATGTTCTGGATGATCATGTCCACGTTCACGGTCGCGTCGCCGAGCGCCTTGAAAATCTTCGCGGCCACGCCGGGTTTGTCGGGCACGCCGACGAGCGTGACTTTGGCCTGGTTTTGATCGAGTGCTACGCCGCGAACGACGATGCCTTCCATGCTTTTTGTTTCTTCTTTCACAATAGTTCCGGGGTTGTCATTGAGGCTGGAGCGGACTTCAAACACCACGCCAAACTTTTTGGCGAATTCCACCGAGCGGCTCTGCATCACTTTCGCGCCGAGGCTGGCAAGTTCCAGCATTTCGTCGTAGGAAATTTCCTGAAGTTTCTTCGCCGTCGGCACGATGCGTGGATCGGTCGTGTAAACGCCATCCACATCCGTGTAAATCTGGCAAAGGTCAGCCTTCAACGCAGCGGCTAGCGCAATGGCCGTCAAATCCGAACCCCCACGGCCGAGCGTGGTGATTTGTCCGGCAGCGGTTTCGCCTTGGAAGCCGGCGACGATAACGACGTTGCCTGCATCGAGCGCGGTGTGGACTTGTTGCGGCGTGATGTTGTGAATCTTCGCCTTGGTGTGAACACCGTCGGTGACGATGCCTGCCTGCGCGCCGGTCATGGAGACGGCAGGAATATCCAGCGCATGCAGCGCGATAGCCGTGAGCGCGATGGTCTGTTGTTCGCCCGTCGCAAGGAGCATGTCCATCTCGCGTTCGCTCGGCAACGGCATGATTTCCTTGGCGAGTTTGATGAGGTTGTCCGTGACGCCGCTCATCGCGGAAACGACCACGACAACTTTATCGCCTTGCGCGCGATATTTCGCCACGCGCGCCGCAACGTTCTTTATGCGATCAGGGTTGCCGACCGACGTGCCGCCGTATTTTTGGACAATCAATGCCATACAAAGGGAACGAAAATTTATCAGTTGCAGGCAATTTGAAAAGTGCGGAGTTGAAGGGGCGAGGCTACCACAACATTCGAGCCAGAAAATATCAGCCTTCTAACCGCTCGATTTTTACCGTGACCTCCATCGTCCGCTCGGTTGTGCCCTTGTAGGTTCCGCAGATGGGGGCGACATCAGCGTAATCACGGCCCACGGCAATCTTGACGTAACTTTCATCCGGCTTGCAATTATGCGTCGGATCGAGCGGCTGCCAGCCGTAACCGGGAATGAACACTTCCATCCACGCGTGGGTCGCACTAGCTTTCTCAGTGGCGAGATAGCCACTGACATAGAGCGCGGGAATTTTCAGTGAACGGCACAGGCTCAACATCACGTGGGCGAAATCCTGGCAGACGCCGCGGCGCTGTTCCAAAACCTCGCGCGGGTGAGTGTGAACTTGTGTGGAACGGCTTTCGTAGGCGATGTGCGAATGCACGAACGCCATCAGCCGCAAGGTTTGTTGCCAGACATCGCGTTCGTCGCCGATGGCATCCACCGCGAGGCGCCAGACTTCGGGAGTATTCTCCACGAACCGGCTCGGCTGAATGAAGTCATAGCAACGACCGACCGATAGCGCTTCCTTCAACCGTTCCGCCCCGGCAGGCCGCGCATTGAGCGGCAAATCAGCGGTGGGATGCGTTGTCATGCGAAGATTGCTTTCCACCGTGAGCGTAGAATGTGATTCCGGCAGTTCAAAGTAATGGACGCAGTTGCTATAAAAATCGTGGTAATGCTTCAGCCTTGTGACGGGCAACACCTTGAGTAAAAACGAATCCACCGTCTGCTGCGCGTTGGAAAGCGGCTGCAAATGAAGTTCATTCCGGCTTTCGCGCACGGGCGCAGCGTAGGCGTAATGTGTGCGATGGATAATGTCGTAGCGCATCTTTCAATTTAATGGTTCGACATCCACCGAAACTTTCACGTCATGCCTTCCGCCGCCGGTGAGAATTCCCGCCACGGGGCTGACATCGCCAAAATCGCGACCGTAAGCGACAGTGATGTGATCTTCAGCGGTCTGAACATTATTGGTCGGGTCAAAATCAATCCACCCGGTGCCCGGCGAAAAAATCGAAAACCACGCATGGCTCGCGTCCACGCCGACGAGACGCGGCTTGCCTTCCGGCGGACGCGTCCGCAAATAACCGCTGACGTAACGCGCGGGCAAGCCGAGCGAGCGCAGACACGCGATGCCGAGGTGCGCGAAATCCTGACAGACACCACGGCGTTTTTCCCAAACTTCTTCCAGCGGCGTGGCGACGGTGGTGGCTTTCGGGTCAAATTTGAAATCCTTGAAGATGCGCCGGGTCAACTCACGCGCGCCAACGATCAAAGACGTTCCGTCAGTAAAACTTTCGCGGGCGTAGTCGGCCAGTTCCGACGAGGCGCGGATTTGCGGCGAATCAAAAACAAATTGATACGGCTCGACCACTTCCGGCGAAACCGGATCGCGAAACATTTCCGCCACCGATTCCCACGCGGCGGCGGATTCAGTTTGCGCGGACCGGCGCGGCAACACCGTCACGCGGCTGTGGGTGATGATCTCCAGCTTGGTGTGAATTTCCTGGATCGCAAAAAAGCAAAGCCGGTTGCCGAAATAATCCGTGCGTTCCTTCCGCAGGGTTGGTTCGGGGAAAATCTGGAGTGAAAAATCATCCCGCGATTGCGTGGCCGTGATCAAAGGCTCCAAGCGCGCGACGTGATGCGAGAACGAGACCGGCGCGGCGTAATCGTAAAGCGTGCGATGCGTAATGTGGTAGTTCATGGCGCATCCCCCCGCCCGGTGCGCGAAATCGCCGAGTGCGCGAAGTAGCTCGCGGCGATGGCATTGGATAATTGTGGCAAAGCTTGCAGGGTTTCCTTGATGGCGGTCGCGATGCCCGAGTCCGCCCACTGCGCCGAGGGACCGGCGAGTTCGCGCGCATCGGAACGCTCCAGCCGCAGCAGCGCATTCATCAAAATCATTTTCCCGGCGCCACCGGAATCGCCGCGCTCCTTTGGCAGACGTTCAAAATGTTTCACGAGTTGCTTGATCTGAAATAAAACCGAGCGTGGATTTTTATCGTCGAGCAACACCAAATCGAAGACGGCGGGAACCGTCGGGAGTAAATTATAGCGCGAGCGGAACGTGATGCTGCTATCCACCACTTCCAACACGGCTTCGAGCAAGCTGGGGTTCTCAGCGTCCGGCGAACGCAGCGTCGCATCGAGCAGCGTGCAAAGATACATCGCGCGTTCAAGGCGCAAGCCCATGTCGAGAAAACGCCACGCCTGCGCCCGCGTCATGTTCTCGCGCGCTAGACCCTGGAACGCCGCGAGGCCGAGCAACGTCTGATTCAAAATCCCCACCGCATCGCCGGAAAGCATGACGAGGCTGCTCGTGGGCGTGGCGAGGCGATCATCAATCTGGCTCAACACGCGCCACATGTCGTTCGACGTGCGATCGCGCACCAGCATGGCGAGCCGCTGCAGTTGTTCCGCCGTTTGCCGCAAACTTCCCGGCCGCGCCGGATCAAAAATGGCCGCGAGCAATTCTGCCTCAAACGCCTCGGCGTTCGCCCACAACTCTGGTTTCCCAGAAATGCCGGGCAACTGGCCCTGCGTTTCCAAGGTCTGCAACAGCGGTGAAAGCAACGGCCGCGCGCCCCCGATGCGTTCCGGATTGAAGCGCAACAAGGCACTGCGCAAAAAGCGCGACGTGGCGTCCGCGCGTTCTGAGTAACGGCCGAGCCAGTAAAAATTATCGGCCAGGCGCGACGGCAAATTATTCCCGGTGCGCCGCAGCTCGACGTTTTGATTTGTGCCGTGCAGCAAAGTGATTTCCTCCACCGGCGTGGCCGAAGGAATCCACATGTCTTTGCTGCTGCCGCCGCGCTGCATGGAAATAAAACTGCCGCTGTGGTCCGGCGCGACGCGCACCAGACCGCCGGGCATGACGCTGTAACCGCCCTTGCCATCTGCCACCAGAAACACGCGCAGGCTGACTGGTTGCGCGGCGAGCGAATTTTGCTTCCACGAAGGCGCGGTCGAAAGTTCCACGCGTTCTTGCGCGACAAATAAATCGGGATCAAATTCAATCCGCCGCTTCAGTTCCTCGCGTTCGGCATCCGCGATTTTCAAATGCGTGCGGAAGGCGGGCTTCACCACCAGCGTATCCAGATTTTTGAGAACGTGTTCGCGCGCCGCTTTTTGGCCGCACCACCACGTCGCGACGGACGGCAGCTTCAGAGATTCACCGTGCAGCAGATGCGGACACAGTTCCGGCAGGAACGCCATGAACGCCGGGCTTTGCACGAGACCACAACCCAGCGCATTCGTGATGACAACATTCCCCGCGCGCACGGCTTCGACGAGTCCCGGCACCCCGAGAATAGAATCATTCCGCAATTCCAAGGGGTCGCAAAAATCATCGTCCACGCGCCGGAGAATCACATCCACGCGCTCCAATCCGCTCAAGGTTTTCAGGAACACGTGATTGTCGCGCACGGTCAAATCCTGACCTTCGACCAGCATGTAGCCGAGGTAACGCGCGAGATACGCCTGCTCAAAATACGTTTCATTATGCGGCCCGGGCGTGAGCATCACCACGCGCGCTTTGTCGGCCTGACGCGGGGAAAGTTGCGCCAGCGAATCCTGCATCGTGAGAAAAAATCCGGCGAGCCGGTGCACGTGATTGTCGCGAAAAGATTCCGGCAGAATGCGCGACGTGACGAGCCGGTTGGCTAACGCGTAACCCGCGCCGGTTGGAATCTGGGTGCGATCCGAAACGACCCACCAGCGGCCATCCGGCGAGCGCGACAAATCTGCGGCGTAGAAATGCAGGAAATTATCGCCCGGCACCCGAATGCCGTGACACGGACGCAAAAAATCCGGCTGACCAAAAACGAGTGCGGGTGAAAGCCAGCGCGAACGGATCAAATCCTGTGCGCCGTAACAGTCCGCGAGAATTTTGTTCAGCAACGTCGCGCGCTGAATCAAACCCGTTTCGAGCGTGCGCCATTCTTCGGGTGCGATGACGAGCGGAATCGGATCGAGTTGCCACGGACGCTCCATGCCGCGCGGATCGCCATAGACGTTGTAAGTGATGCCGTGCTCAGAGACAAATCGCTGACACGCGTCCGCTCGGCGTGATAATTCTGAAGCGCCAAATCCCTCGAGTTCACCGAGCAACTTCGCGTAGTGCGGAAAAATTTTGCCGTTGGCTGACAGCAGTTCGTCAAACGCCCCCGCGCTACGTTTGTAGCCGGACAACAAACTGGCGGGCGGCGCTTTTTTAGCGGCGCTACTCTCGCCCGTCGAGGAATGAGATTGAGACTGGAACATTGGCTTTGGTTCGCGGTTGGGCCGCGGGTCGTCTGCGTCAGACATTACGCAAATCCAGTGTGAACGGAAAGTCGCGGTTCACCGTTGCCGGCGGCGGTGTGAACTTGCCCTGCTGGTGGCCGTGCCGGAAAAATCGGGCGAGGCGCCGCGATTCGGCTTCGTAGCTGTTCACCGGGAAGGTTTCTGAATTCCGGCCGCCGGGATGCGCGACGTGATAGGTGCAGCCGCCGAGCGACCGCTGATTCCACGTGTCGTAAAGGTCAAAGCGCAGCGGCGCGTGAGCCTTGATGGTGGGCTGCAGGCAAACCGGCGGCTGCCATGCCCGATAGCGGACACCTGCGACGCCTTCACCGTTCGCGCCGGTCGGATGCAGCGGCACGCGATGGCCGTTGCACGTGACGGCAAAGCGGTCGCCGACGAGGCCTTTGGCTTTGACCTGCAAACGTTCGAGCGAGCTGTCCACATAGCGCACCGTGCCGCCGCCACCGGGTTCTTCGCCGAGGACGTGCCACGGTTCGAGCGCGGTGCGGAGTTCGATTTGCAAATCGCGCTGCTCCAAGTCGCCGATGCGTGGAAAGCGGAATTCGAAATGCGGCGCGAACCATTCGGCCTGGAACGGATAACCCGCTTCGCGCAAATCGTTAATGACATCCTTGAAATCGGTTTCGCAAAAATGCGGCAGCATCCAGCGGTCGTGGATGTCCGTGCCCCAGCGCACGAGATTATTTTGATACGGCTCCTTCCAGAATTTCGAGACGAGGCCGCGCAGCAACAGATGTTGCGCGAGACTCATGCGGGCGTCCGGCGGCATTTCGAAGGCGCGCATCTCGACGAGACCGAGGCGTCCGGTGCTGCTTTCGGGTGCGAATAATTTATCAATCGAGAACTCAGCGCGATGCGTGTTGCCGCTGGAATCAATCAGCAGGTTGCGGAAGAGACGGTCAACGAGCCACGGCGGCGTCTGGCCAAACGTGCTGATCTGCCGGTCCAGTTCCTTGAACGCGATGTCGAGTTCGTAAAGCGAATCATTGCGCGCCTCGTCAATGCGCGGCGCCTGCGACGTCGGCCCGACGAACAAGCCGCTGAATAACCAGCTCAACGATGGATGATTTTGCCAATACGAGAGCAGCGAGCGTAGCAAATCCGGCCGGCGCAGCACCGGCGAATCCTGCGGCGTCTCGCCGCCAAGGATGATGTGGTTGCCCCCGCCCGTGCCGGTGTGCCGTCCGTCGAGCATGAATTTTTCCGTGCCGAGCCGCGTCAGGCGCGCTTCCTCGTAAAGCGTCGTGGTGCGCTCGACGAGTTCGTCCCAGGTTTTGCTCGGGTGCATGTTGACCTCGATGACGCCGGGGTCAGGCGTGACGCCGAGCTTGTTGATGCGCGGATCGCGCGGCGGCGTTTCACCTTCGATGACGACGGGCAAACCGGTTTCGTGCGCGGTCGTTTCGATGCCCGCGATGAGATCCAAATAATCTTCCGACCGCTCTACCGGCGGCATGAAAACGTGCAATCGTCCATCGCGTGGCTCGACGCAAAGGGCCGTGCGAATAATCCACGGCGCGCTTTCTCCTGGCTGCGGGCGGCGGTTCGGATCTTCCAGTTGTTGCGCACGCTGGCCCGGGCCGTAACCCGATGGCATCGGCGCGGGACGGCGGTCTACGATTTGTTGCCGATACGGAAATTCTTTTGGCAGCTCCGGCAAATTCGGATCGGATGGATCCTGCGGCCGCAGCCACGGAAAATCTTTTTCCGCAACCCACGGGACGGAATCGAGCGGCAGGCGCAGGCCCATCGAGGAATCGCCGGGGATTAGCCAGAGCGTGTCGTCGTCGCGCAAAAACAGCGAGCCGGACATCCAGCCGTGCTTCTGCCCGAACGACGCGCGCTTGATCGGCAACGTGTAGCCGACGACCGAGCCGAGGCCTTGCTGGAAAATCCGCGCGATGCGGTCACGCTCCAGCTTGTCCTTGAGATTAGATTTTTCCGGCGTGACGTTGGATGGAAACCGCCGCTCTTTCCAGGTGTAATAAAATGCGTCCTCGTAGGCAGGAATCAGATGCTTCGGATCGACGCCAATCGTTTTCGCAAGGCGCGTCGCGAGTTCCTTCGCTTCCTTCGCGCCGTGGCCGTAATTTTTTGATTCGTCGGCGATGAGCGAATCGTCCTTCCAGATCGGCACGCCGTCCTTGCGCCAATACGCACCGAGCGCGTAGCGCGGCAGCGGTTCGCCGGGATACCATTTGCCCTGGCCGTAATGCAGCAGCGCGCCGGGCGCAAATTTTTCCCGCAGCCGCCGGATGAGTTCGCCGGAGAGAATGCGCTTCTTGTGCGACATCGCGGTGAAATTCCATTCCGGCCCGTCGGGATCGTCCACGGAAACAAACGTCGGCTCACCGCCCATCGTGAGACGCACGTCGCCTTTTTTCAAATCCACGTCAATCGCGTGGCCGAGCTTTTCGATGTCCATCCATTGTTCGTCGGAATAAGGCTTGGTAACGCGCGGCGATTCGTAAACACGCTTCACCGTCATGTCGAACTCGAACTCGGTTTCGCATTCATCCACACCGCCGCTGATGGGCGCAGCGCTCGAAGGATCAGGCGTGCAGGCGAGTGGAATGTGACCTTCGCCGGCGAGCAAACCCGAGGTCGGATCCAGCCCAATCCAGCCGGCGCCCGGCAGGTAAACTTCCGTCCACGCGTGCAGATCGGTGAAATCTTTTTCCGCGCCGCTCGGGCCGTCGAGCGATTTCACGTCGGGCTTGAGTTGGATCAAATAGCCGCTGACGAACCGCGCGGCGAGGCCGAAGTGCCGCAGGAGTTGCACGAGCAGCCACGCGGAATCGCGGCACGATCCGCTCATTTTCGTGAGCGTTTCTTCGGGCGTCTGCACGCCGGGTTCCATGCGGATGGTGTATTTGATGTCCTTCCACAACCGCTGATTGATGGCGACAATGAAATCGTTCGTCGGCTTCTTCTCGCTGTCGGGCATCTCCAACCGTTCCTGCTTGGTGCGACGCTTGACTTCACTAATCAAATCACGGCGCAGCAGTGACAGATACCGCATGAAGTTCGGTGTGAGCCAACACTTGCGCTGGAACGGGGCGAGTTCGTGATCCAACGCCGGATCATAGGCGAAAGGAAATTTCTGCGCGCTCGGTTCGAGAAAAAAATCGAATGGGTTGAGCACCGCCATTTCCGCAACCAAATCCACTTCGACGCAAAATTCCCGGGTCGGCTTTTCGAATACGAGACGCGCCGCATAGTTGGACTGCGGGTCCTGCTGCCAGTTGATGAAATATTTTTCCGGTTTAATCTTAAGCGAATAGCTCAAGATTCGCGTGCGCGCATGCGGGGCGGGGCGCAAGCGAATGACTTGCGGCCCGAGGGTCACGAGCCGGTCGTATTTGTAGTGCGTTTTGTGGTGGAGCGCGACGTGAATGGACATTCGGATTTAGGATTTACGATTACCGATTGCCGATTGTTGCTGCTGCTCTTCTTGCTGGACGAAGTGGTCGATGTCCGGGTTCTCGAACGGCTGGAAAATATAGGTGTTGAACATGGCCGCGCCGATATTGTTAAGCTTGATCTGCAGGTCGTCGAGATATTGGTGTAGACCGATAGCAAAGACTTCCTCGATGGTGTTGAATTGCAGTTCGGCGACGAGCCGCCCGGCCAGCTTTTCGGCTTCGTTGGAAAATTTTCCGTCCATCACCCCGGACAATCGGCGCAGGGCGTGGTTAAGTTCCACCACGCAAAACTCGACGGAGCGCGGGAAGTCTTCACTCAACAATAAAAAGTCCGCGACGTGGCTGGGATGGACATCCGCGCCGTAAGAGGATTTGTAGGCGTCCCACGCGCTGCACGAGCGAAGCACAGCGGCCCATTCGAGTGCATCGGTCTGGCTGATGCTGGCAGGAATGCCGTGGGTCGGCAGCGTGCTGTGGCGCACATCGAGGATACGCGTGGTCTTGTCGGCGCGCTCGATAAACTGGCCGACTTGCACGAACAGCCAGCCTTCATCATGAACCATCGTGGCGTTGATGATGCCGATGAGGTGGAGCGAAGCAGATTTTATTTCCTGAAAAAATTCGCTGGGGCTGCGGTCCCACATCAGGCGCGCTTGTGGTGAGCGGAGGAAAAGATAGCTGCGGTTCAATTCCTCCCAGAGTTCGAGCGTGATCTGATCGCGCACCATGCGGGCATTTTCGCGCGCGGAACAGATACACTGGAAAATGGAATTGGGATTCTCCGGCTGGAACACGAGAAATTCCGTGACGGACTGGCCGTTGGCGTGCGGATGCGATTTGAAGAACGCTTCCTCGTCGCCGGTGGCCTGCACGACAGGCTTCCAATAGGCGGCGAGCTGTTCTTCGTCAAGGCTCCTCATATCGAGAAGGAGCTGCAGGTTCACGTCCACAATGCGCGCGATGTTCTCGGCGCGCTCGATGTAACGAGCCATCCAGTAAAGTGAGTTGGCAACGCGGCTTAGCATTTGGAAATTTTAGATTCTGGATTTGAAAAACAATTCAAACTGGGCGCAAAAAAAGAATCGGCACGCCAGACTCCGCACCCCGCAATTTTTTGGGTTATTCATCTCCGTATAAAACCCAGGTATCCTTGCTGCCGCCGCCTTGCGAGGAATTGACGACGAGCGAGCCTTTCCGCAACGCCACGCGTGTGAGGCCGCCCGGAATAATGACCGTTTTCTCGCCGCACAGAATAAATGGGCGCAGGTCAACGTGTCGGCCTTCGAAGCCGTCGCCCACAAACGTCGGGTGCGTCGAAAGCGAAATCATCGGCTGCGCGATGTAGTTTCGCGGTTCGGCGATGATCAACTGTCGAAATTTTTCAATCTCTTCCTTGGAAGCCTTTGGCCCCATCAACATTCCGTAACCGCCGGATTCATTGGCTGCCTTGACTACAAGCTTTTCCAGATTGGCGAGGATGTATTTCAAATCCTCTTCCTCGCTGGCGAGATACGTCGGCACGTTCGGCAGAATCGGTTTCTGGTCGAGGTAGTATTCAATCATGCGCGGCACGAAATAATAAACCACCTTGTCATCCGCGATGCCCGTGCCGATAGAGTTAGCCAGCGAAACATTTCCCGCGCGATACGCCCGCACCAAGCCCGGCACGCCGAGCATGGAATCTTTACGGAACACCGTCGGGTCAATGAAATCATCGTCAATGCGCCGGTAAATCACGTGCACCGGCTTCAAACCTTTCGTTGTGCGCATGAAAACGCGGTCATCGCGCACCAGCAAATCACGCCCCTCCACAATCTCGATGCCCATTTGCCGCGCCAGATAAGTATGCTCGAAGTAAGCCGAGTTGTGCGCGCCGGGCGTGAGCAATACTACCGTCGGCTCCGCGACACCTGCAGGAGCGATATGCTCCATCGCCTTCAACAACTCCTGAGGATAATGCTCCACCGAACGCACGCCGGTATTCTCAAACACCCCGCGAAACGCCCGCTTCATCGCTCGCCGGTTCTCCAAGACATAGCTCACGCCACTTGGACAACGGCCATTGTCTTCAAGGACCATGTAGTTCCCCTGATCATCACGAATCAAATCCGTTCCGCAGATGTGGATATAAATGTCTTTCGGCACAGCGAAGTTCACGAACTCGCGCCGAAAATGTTTTCCCGAGAGAATATAGTGTGCGGGAATCACGCCATCCTTGATGATCTTCTGGTCGTGATAAATATCGTGCAGAAAAAGATTCAGCGCCGTGACCCGCTGCACGAGGCCGCGCTCGATGAGCTCCCATTCTTTAGCCGGGATGATGCGAGGAACCATATCGAAGGGGAAAATCTTTTCCGCACCCTGCGCGTTGCCATAGACGTTGAACGTCACGCCCTGACGGAGAAAGGCGAGGTCAGCCGCCGTGCGCTTCGCCTGAAAATCCTCAGGCGAAATATGGCCAAACGCTTCCTGCAGCTGGCGGTAGTGGCCAAACGGAACGCCTTCGCGCCCGAACATTTCATCGAAAAATCCATTGCTACCCGCATCGCGGAGCAACAGGCGGGCTGGTTCGGTTTTAGCCAGAGCGGTCATTTTGATTCAGGTTAATCGAGTGGTTCCAAGTTTTCACCACGCCAATACTGTGCAAAAACAGTCACTAGCCGTGCGTTAGCCATATTAAGCAGCGCGTGTGCCAGCAGCAGAAAACTGACTCAAAATTTTCGAACCGACTATGAATGTTGCTGAATGAGATACCGCTTGAACATATCATAGTCCGCACCCATCCGGTCGAAATCTTCCGTCAATTTCAGCGACGCGAGCATGTTGGCCGGAACGTCCGGTTCCCAGCCGACTACCTTCTGCACCTCGACGGGAAACTTCGCCGGGTTGGCGGTCTCGACGATGACAGCGGGCGAGTTGCCGAGCGGTTCTACCGCAGTCCAATCCTGAAAACCCTGCCAAGCGACGGAGCCATGCGGTTCCAAGAGCAGTTGAAAGTTGTTCCAAACTTCCCGCACACCGGCGACGGTGCGCTCATCCGAAATCGAAGTCGAAAAAATATCCCGGCGCATCGCGGCGAGGTCGGGCAGCTTGTTGATCTTGCCCGTCTCGTCCATCTGTCCGCCGTAAACCGCCACCAGCCGCGCGAGATTGCTCGGATGGCCAACGTTCATGGCGTTCGAGAGCGAATTACGTGATGGAGCAATTTTCTGGTAGTTGCCCGTCGCCAGAAATTTCGGGAATGCGTCGTTGTCGTTGACGGACGCGATGATCTTTTTCACCGGCAAACCCATCTCGCGCGCGACGACCGCGCCCATCATGTCGCCGAAATTGCCGCTGGGAATCGAGAACACGACCGGCTCGCCCGCTTGCGCGACTCGTGAGGCGGCGTAGAAATAATAAACGCTCTGCGGCAGCAAACGCCCGATGTTGATGGAGTTCGCGGACGACAGCGGAATGTGCGCGAGGTCGGGATCGGCAAACGCGCGTTTCACCATTGCCTGGCAGTCGTCGAACTTGCCGTCAATCGCCACGGTGCGGACGTTGTCCTTGAGCGTGGTCATCAGCTTGCGCTGGCTCTCGCTCACTTCGTCCGCCGGAAAGAGCACGATGACGCGCACACCGGGAATCTTGTGGAATGCGTGCGCCACCGCCGCGCCGGTATCGCCGCTCGTCGCAGTGAGGATGGTGAGTTGCTTGCCGTCTTCGCGGAGAAAACGTCCAAACATCCGCGCCATCATCTGCGCCGCGAAATCCTTGAACGACGCCGTCGGCCCCTGATCCAAGCGCATCAGAAAAACGCGGACGTGGATGATCTCCAGCGGCACGGGAAAGTTGTATGCCTCGTGACACATCTTTGCGAGGACGTCGGACGGAACGATGCCGTCGGTGAATTTCGACAGCACGCGAAACGCAATCTCGTGATACGGCAAGCGGGCAAACGCCGCTATCTCATCCGGCGTGAGCTTGGGAAATTTCTCAGGGAAATAAAGTCCGCGATCCGGCGCTTGACCGGCGAGCAATGCCTCGCGCAGGTTGACTGCGGGCGATTGACCGTTGGTGCTGCGAAAAAGAAGCTGGCCCATATTATTCAAAACTTTCCACGCGGATCATCACCGGCTTGCCCGTGACCGTGGGGAGCTTCGCGATCTTCGCGAGTGCTTTCATCGCCGCGCCGTTGGTGGCGTAGTGCAGCATGAAAATCAGCGGCACGCTCTTGCCTTCATGACCTTCCGGCTGGATGACGGATGAAATGCCGATGTTCGATTCGCCGAAGATGGTCGCGATGCGCGCCAGCACGCCGGGTTTATCCACAACGTTCAGGCGGACGAAATACTGCGAGGTGACTTCTTCAATCGGCGCGACGGCCCCGGAACATTCATGCGGCACGAATGCGGGCAAACGATTCTTCGCACCAGATTTCAAATCAAGAACCGCATCGCCGATGTCGCTCAAAACCGCGCTAGCCGTGGCGTCTTTGCCTGCGCCGCGTCCGTAGAACAATGAATCGCCCACCACATCGCCGCGCACGAAGACGGCGTTGAACACACCGTTCACGCTAGCGAGGACGTGCGAATTCGGCACGAGTGTCGGATAAACGGAAACTTGCACGCGACAGTTGCCTTCCAGTTTTTTCACCGTGCCGAGCAGCTTGATGGTGTAGCCGAGCTCGCCCGCGAACTTGATGTCCAACGCGCTGATGTGGCGGATGCCTTCGACGTGGATTTTTTTTGGGTTGATCCAGAAGCCATGCGCGAGCGAGGCAAGGATGCCGGTCTTGTGCGCGGCATCGTGGCCATCAATGTCCAGGTCCGGCGGCGTCTCAGCGTAACCAAGGCGTTGTGCGTCTGCGAGCACCGTGCCGAAATCCGCCCCCTCGAGCTTCATGCGCGTGAGGATGTAATTGCATGTCCCATTGACGATGCCGTAAAGCGCGTTGATGCGGTTGCCGACAAAGCCTTCACGCAATGCCTTGATGATGGGGATGCCGCCGGCGACGCTCGCTTCGTAATAAAGATTGGTGCCGTGTTTTTTTGCGGCGGCAAAAAGTTCCTCGCCGTGCGCGGAGAGCAGCGCCTTGTTCGCGGTGATGACCGGCTTGCCGAGTTTCAGCGCCGCGAGGATGGCCTCGCGCGCGATGGTCGTGCCGCCGATGAGTTCCGCGACGAGTTCCACCTGAGGATCGAAGACGACTTCCCGCCAGTCGGTGGTGAGCAAAGTTTTTGGAATCTTGGCCGCGCGAACTTTTTTGAGGTCGCGCACGGCCACGCGATGCACGGCCACCTTCACGCCGAGACGTGAGGCGACGAGTGCTCCGTTCCGCTGGAGCGCGTCATAAACGCCGCTGCCAACCGTGCCACCGCCGATGATTCCGAGGTTTACCTGCTGCATAATCAGGCGTGCAGCTTGCCGTGAAACGAAGCAGCGGACAATTTAATTTTGAAAACGCCCAGGCATCGACCTCTTGAATCCACGAGTTTCCAGCAGCAGCCATGTCACTTTTTACCAAAAATCTCGTCAGAGGTAAGATCGGGGAAATAAGTCTTCACACAGTCTGGAAAGTAAGTGTGTGTGAAGCTGGCATTTGAGTGCTGTTGAACATATTTTTCTACACGCTCCCAATAGCCTTTGTCATTACGGATATTTTTGCATCCGCAGCAAATCGGCAGCATACCGGACAATGTTTTCACGCGCTCGATTTCCCCAACGAGCTGGTTGGAGACACGCCGTAGCTCCAAAGTGGTCATCACCATCTTGGCGAGCGATTGCAGAATTTCTTTCTGGCTATCATCAATTTTGCGAGGCGCCCGATCAATCACGCATAACGAACCGAGGCCAAATCCATCGGGCGTCACTAATGGCGAACCGGCATAAAAGCGGATGCTCGGATCACCAATGACCAGGGCATTGTCCGCAAACCGCGAGTCTTTAGTGGCATCTTCCACTGCCAAAACGTTGCGTTGCTGCATCGTGTAGGCGCAAAACGCCAAGTCGCGGGAAGTTTCTGACGCCGCCAGCCCGACTTTGGACTTGAACCATTGCCGGTCTTCATCCACCAGCGAAATCAAAGCAATCGGAGTCTTGAAAATATACGAAGCAACCTTGACGATTTCATCAAAGGCCTGCTCGGCCACCGTGTCGAGCACCTGATAGCGACGTAGGGCAGACATTCGGAGAGATTCGTCTTTTGGAATGGGGGCTTTCATTCAGTGCGCGAAATGTGCCACAGATTTTTGCCGAGAGTCAATGCGCTTGGCGCAACTGATTTTTTCTTTGGCATCACGAATTGACCTCGCGCCAAGCTCTGGCAGAATCGCTGGACAAAAAATTTCAAAAAATATGCCGCGCACCGTCACTCTCTTCACCGGACAATGGGCCGATCTTTCCCTCGCACAACTCCTCCCGCTCGTCAAAAAAATGGGCTACGACGGCGTGGAACTCGCCTGCTGGGGTGATCATTTTGAATTGGACCGCGCGCTCAGCGAACCCGATTACTGCAAAAAGAAATGGGCGCTTCTCAAAAAGCACGGCCTCACCTGCCACGCCATTTCCTCGCACCTCGTCGGCCAAGCTATCTGCGATCTGATTGACGAACGCCACAAGGCCATACTCCCCACCGATGTCTGGGGCGACGGCAAACCCGAAGGCGTCCGCCAACGCGCCGCCGAGAAAATGAAACTCACCGCGAAGGCCGCCCGGAAATTTTTCGACGCCAAACCCGGCGCGAAGAAAGGCGAAACCGCTGTCGTCAACGGCTTCACCGGTTCTTCGATCTGGCACGCTCTCTATGCGTTTCCGCCGACGAGTCAGGATTTCTTGAACAAAGGTTTTTCCGATTTCGCCAAACGCTGGACACCGATCCTCGACGAGTTCGACAAACACAACGTCAACTTCGCACTCGAAGTGCATCCCACGGAAATCGCGTTCGACATCGCCTCTGCCAAGCGCGCACTCGAAGCCGTGAAAAATCATCCGCGCTTCGGATTCAATTTTGACCCGTCGCACCTCGGCTATCAGGGCGTGAACTACGTAAAATTCATCCGCGAGTTCGGCAGCCGGATTTTCCACGCGCACATGAAGGACGTGTGGTGGGGTCACGGCGACGGCACGGTCGGCGTGTTCGGCGGCCATACGGATTTCACTGATCCGCGCCGCTTCTGGGATTTCCGCTCGCTCGGCCACGGAGACATCAACTTCGAGGAGATCATCGTCGCGCTGAACGACGTAGGCTATCGCGGCCCGCTCTCGGTATAATGGGAAGACGGCCTCATGGACCGCATCCACGGCGCGACCGAGAGTTGCGCGTTCGTCCGCAAATTAGATTTTGCGCCGAACCAAGCGGCGTTTGATGCGGCGTTTTCCAAGAAGAAATAATTTTAGCCACGGATGAAACACGGATTGAACACGGAATTCCTCAAACACGATTTCTTATCCGTGTTTCATCCGTGAGAATCCGTGGCAAAAAATATGAAACGCAAACTTCGTTACGGCATGGTCGGCGGCGGGAAATGATTAGCAGCGGACGGGGTCACGCTGGACGCAGCCATAGTTTCATTTTTGGAAACGGCTCGACGCCAAGTTGGCGGGCTTGTTTTTCGTCATGCGTGAGGCCGATCCATTGCAGCATTGGCAGGGCGAGGTAGTAACCGGCAGCAAAGTTTTGCAGCAAAGATTGTGAGCCGCCGCGATAACCTTCGGCGTGAAACACCACTTCCGGCGACAGGCCAATGTGCCGCGCCGCCGCGTAGGACCAACTGATGGCCATCATTTCTTCCGCCGGATCGCCGCCCAAATCCGGGCCGCAAGTTTTCCGGTCGGCGGCAGTTTTTACGGCGAGGTGTCCGGCTTCATGCAGCAAGTCGCCGGGAAACTTGAGATTCGCCGAATCATAAACCAGCACGCCCAACTCTACTTTGATTCCGGGCAACACGGTTTGGCCTTCGACCACCCCAGCGCGGGTTTCCAAGCCGATCTCGCGGAGAAAGGCGGTGATTTTTTCAATCAATTCAATTTTAGTTTCGGGATTCATTCGCAACGTTGCCTCACTCGTAACATTCAAACGCATTGCTGCCAAGCCAGAAGGTTTTGGCGCGCAGACTTGCAATCATAAAACCGCCGAATCAAAATCTGCCCCATAATTTCATGGATACCTCGACCCCATCCGAAAACTTGAAACGCTTCGGCGAACTGGTGCTCGCCGACCGCGCGTTGCATGACCGGCTCCGCGCGACGGAAAATGTTTTTGCATTTGCGGAACTGGCCGTCCGGTTGGGAGCGGAACGGGGTTTGGTTTTCGACGAGGCGACGGTGCAAAATGCGGTGCAGGAAAAACGCCGCGAATGGCTGGAGCGGTGGATATGAAAGATTTCTTCGGCTGGGTTCCCATGCGAATTTTCTGGCGCGACGCGCAGCCAATCGTGGACTGGGCTTTTCTCGGCACACGCCGTTTCACCGATCCGTTTTTTGCGCAGACCATCCAGCCGTGCTTGCGGCATCCGGCAGATTTGCTGTTTCGTCATCAGACACCACTGGAGACTTTGGGCGAGATCGCCGCCACGCAGCCGAGCTTGCGGCCGACGGGATTTATTTTCCACATGTCGCGCTGCGGTTCCACGCTGACGTCGCAAATGCTCGCGGCGTTGCCGTCGAATCTCGTGCTCTCGGAGGTCGAGCCGATTGACGACATTCTCAACGCCCACTTCAAACATCCGCACGTCACCGAAGAACAGCGCGTGCAATGGTTGCGTTCGCTCGTAACCGCGCTGGCGTGGCGGCGTTCGCCTACGGAAAAAAATGTCTTGATCAAGCTGGACTGCTGGCATGTGATGTTTCTGCCGCTGATTCAACGCGCGTTTCCCGGCGTGCCGTGGATTTATCAATACCGCGAACCGGTCGAGGTGATGGCCTCGGCGATGAAGCAGCTAGGTCGGCAGATGATTCCCGGCGTGCTAGACGCTAGCTTGTTCGGCTGGGACGCGGCGACGGTCGGAAAAATGTCACTCTACGAATACGCGGCGAGAGTGCTGGCGAAATTGTGCGAAGCGGCGTTGGCGGAAGCGCAGGCGGGTCGTGGAAAATTATTGAACTATCAGCAACTGCCCGCCGTCTGGCCGGAGTTGATGGAACATTGGCGCGTGAATTTTTCGGCGGAAGAAAATCAACGGATGCTCGCTGCCACGGAGATGAATGCAAAAAATCCCGTGCTGCCGTTTGCCTCGGACAGCGAAGAGAAGCGGAGATTCGTTTCGCCAGAAATTCGTGAACTCACGCACCGGTGGCTGGAGGATGTTTATCAAAAGCTCGAAGCGCAGCGGATGATTCAGGGTTTTGCCACTACGCCGCTGTAGTCAGCAACAAGTCCCGCAGCCAGTCGTTCACCACGCAGTCAATCACCAGATGGATGCGATCCGCCGTTCCGTGATTCGCAACGCGGTGCGGCTGGTTCACGTTAAGATACCAGCATTCGCCTTCATTCATCACCACACGGATTTGGTTCAGCACAAATTCCACCTGCGGATTCGTGATGACGGGAATGTGCAGCCGCACTTCGCCGTCTTCAAAACCGAGTTCGTGATCGCGATGCTCCTTGATGATTGATCCGGTTTTGAGCCGCAAAAAACGGACGGCCTGTTGCGGGCAGCGAATCGCCGCGAGCACTTCGCGAATGTAAGGACAGCGCGCGAGCAGCGGTGTGTCGGCAAAAGCATTTTTTGCAGTCGGGTCGGGATAAATATGGTCCGTGCGGCCGCCGATGGAACGCAGCGGCACGGCGCTCCAATCGCCCTGATAAAACGCGGTGTTGAAATGCGGGATAAATTCCTCGGATAAAATTCCCGCCAGATCAGACTGCATTTTGGCGACATCAAACTGTAACGGTAGCTTCAGTGAATCCGGTAGCAAAGGTTCCGGCGGGACGACGACGGGCGCGCGCCATTCCATCTGCCATTGCAATTCATCTTCGCCGATGAGCACGAAGCCGAGTCGTTGATAGAGTCGCGCGGCGCGATTGGTTTTCATCACTTCCAAACGCAGCGGTTTTTTAGTTCCCATCGCCTCACCAAAAACACGTTGCAACAACGCTGAACCCAAACCGGCGTTGCGATGCTGTGGCAACAACGCCATATCCACGACGCGCAATTCTTCCGGCGTGCGGTTCACCACAAAACGTCCGACATTCACGCCGTCAACGAGGACGATTTGAAATTCCGCATTCGGAAACGCCGTGCGAAGTCCAAGGCTCGCTTGAAATTGCATCGCGAGAAATTGCTGGCGCATTTCCGCTGGCCAGCCCCAAGCGTCCAACTCTTCTTGCCGCGTGCTGGCGTAGAGTTCAAAAAGAAAGGTTTCATCCAACGGCGGATTTTCGGGGCGGATAGTGAGTTGGCTCATGGAATGATTTTCCCAACGAAATGAAATGTCCGCCGGGGCGTCGGCGTTCTAGGGCAAAAACATTTGGCAGACAAGCGAAAAACTTTTTTCACGCGAACAATATTTGACGGAAAATTGAAATGCCGCTAATGTGGACGCCGAGCTTGCAAATCAGAGCAGTAAAAAACCAGAGACATTTTTAGCCTTGAACACGCGCCGAAAATTTCTTTCCGATTGCACCCTGTCCTTGGCCGCGCTCGCTTTGGTTCCCGTCAGTTCCGCCACCGCCGCGCTCGCACAGCAATCTCCCGCTGTCGCCTTGACCTACGCCGCGCTGTCGGCTCAGGTAGATAGCGTTTTCAAAATTCGGCTGAACAATGGGCAGATCGTGAACCTCACGCTGTGTAAAGCCCGACTGGCTCCGCCCGCTCGTATCATCGCCGGAAGCAAGCTGCCTGTTGATTTGCACCACGAAAAATTTTCGCTCGTCTTCAACGGACCGCAAGACGCCGTTCTCGGCTCTGCAATTCATTCGGTGGAACACGCGGCACTGGGAAGATTTGAACTGCACCTCGGCCCGATAGGAACGCCGGGAACCGACGGAGTTCGTTATGAAGCCGTGTTCAACCGACCAGCGATCCAACCACACTTTTTGACGTAACCTCAAATCAAACCAGAAAAAATATGGCTACACCATTCATCGGACAGATCACAATCTTCGCGGGCAACTTCGCCCCGCGCAACTGGGCCTTCTGCAACGGTCAACTTTTATTTATCGCCCAGAACACCGCCTTGTTTTCCATTTTGGGGACGACCTATGGTGGCAATGGCACCACAAATTTTGCGCTGCCCGATTTGCGCGGACGCGTGCCAATTCATTTTGGCCAAGGCCCCGGGCTGTCAAATTATGTCGAAGGTCAATTGGGGGGAGAAGAGAGCCACACCCTCACACAAAACGAAATGCCGGCGCATAACCATCAGGCGAATAGCGTCGCCGGCGGCGGCAATCAGGCCAGTCCTGCCGGCGGCTTGCCCGCCATCGAATCCACCGGCACGTCGCTGGATTATTCCTCGGGGGTGGCCAATGCTGCGATGGGCAATTCGATGATCTCGACCGCCGGAGGCAGCCAGCCGCACAACAATATGCAGCCGTATTTGGCCGTCAATTACATCATTGCCCTGAATGGCATTTTCCCGTCGCGAAATTAATTTTGCGCGAATTGATTCCGGGCAAAAATCCAATGTTAAAACTGCACATCACGTTCGTCCTGCTGTTAAGCCTTCTAACAGGAGCGCAGGTTTTTGCCCAGCCGGTTTTCTACAACACCAGCAGCGCCATCCAATCTTTGAACAGTTTGGATCGCGTGGCCACGAACGGAACCGCCAACACAAATCTGCTGACCGCCGCCGGTTCGGTCGGCCGCTGCACGGCGATGGCGATGGACGGCTTGAGCAGCAAATTGTTTTTCATTGATGGTGCCTCGAACGCGCTGTGGACTTGCAGCTTGGCCGGCTCCAACTTGACGCTGGTGAAAAGCGGCCTGACCAACTTTCCCACCGACCTCGCGCTAGACGTGTTGAACCAGAAGATTTATCTCACCACCAGTTCCACCATTTCCAACAACAACACGATTCAGCGCCTTGATTACACCGGAGCCAATGGCACCACGCTGTTCACCGCCACCGGTGCGGCGGGCAACGGTGTGTCCCGTTGCACCGCGCTCGCCGTGGATCTGCGAAATTCAAAAATTTTCCTCGCCGACGCAGGCACTCAAAAAATCTGGAGCCTCCCGCTGGCCGGCGGCAGTCCGACGGCCCTGGCCATCGTGACAAATGGCTATCCCACCAGCGTCGCCGTTGACCCAACGAACCAGTTGGTTTATTTCACCGCCAGTTCAACGTTGCAAAACTCCAACCGTATTCAGCGCGTCAGCTACGCTGGCACCGGCCTGACGACGCTCTTCACCGCCAGCGGCAGCGTGCAACGTTGCACCGCCTTGGATTTGGATATCGCTCGCGCCACAATTTATTTGTCCGACGCTGGCTCGACTTCACCTGGGCTGTGGAAAATTCCGTTGGCTGGCGGTAGTGCAACTGCGGTGCTAACCGCCCTGCCCGCCGCCGCCAAAAAAGTGCGGTGGTTCAGTGGCCCCAGCACTCGTCCCGCCCCGCGCGTGACTAGCCTCGTGCTGGCATCCGGCACGAACGTCGTGCTGAACGCCACAAACGGCTACATCGGCGGAACCTATTACGTTTTGACTAGCACCAACCTCGCGGCTCCGCTGGCACAATGGTCAACCATTTCAACGAACATTCTCCCGGCCACCGGAAATTTCAGTCTCATTACCTCCAACGGTTTCAGCAAAACCACTCCAAAACGGTTTTACATCCTGCAGGTGCAGTAAAAGCCTGACGATGCCACAGTGTGGTTCTGGCTGTTCCCCAAATACAAAACCCTTCCCTGCTGGCTGTAAAATAAATTCACAGCTTGTTTCGTCGCTCGCATTTTCCTAGCTTGCTGTCGCTTCACAAAAATTTATGGAAAAACGCAAACTTCGTTACGGCATGGTCGGCGGCGGGCAAAACGCTTTCATCGGCGCGGTGCATCGCATGGCTGCAAATCTCGACGGTCAAATTGAACACGTTGCGGGCGCATTCTCGTCCGATGCAAAAAATTCGCAGGCAACGGGCGAGCAATTGTTCCTGAATCCCAAACGCGTCTATGGCAGCTACGCGGAGATGGCGAAGGCGGAAGCCGCGTTGCCAGCGGATGAGCGGATCGATTTTGTGGCCATCGTCACGCCGAATTTTCTGCACGCGCCGGTGGCGATTGAATTTCTGAAGCGCGGCTTTCACGTCGTCTGCGACAAGCCGATGACGTTGAATGTGAAAGAGGCAAAACAGTTGCGTGAAGTTGTGCGCAAGAGCGGAAAGGTGTTTGCGCTGACGCATAATTACACCGGTTATCCGATGGTCAAAGAGGCGCGCGAACTCGTCCGCACCGGCAAACTCGGCAAGATTTTGAAAGTTGTGGCCGAGTATCCGCAAGGCTGGCTGCTCGACAAGATTGAAGACAGCGGCCAGAAGCAGGCCGCGTGGCGCGCGGATCCGAAAAAGGCCGGTGCGAGTTGTTGCGTCGGCGACATCGGCACGCACGCGGAAAATCTTGGTCGCTACATCACGGGCTTGAAGATTGACGAACTTTGCGCGGAGTTCACAAGCTTCATCCCCGGTCGCAAACTTGAGGACGACGCCAACATGCTTATCCGCTACCAAAGCGGCGCGAAGGGCGTGCTGCATTGCTCGCAAATTTCCTGCGGCGAGGAAAACAATCTGAACATCCGCGTTTACGGAACCAAGGGCGCACTCGCGTGGCAACAGGAACATCCGAATGAATTGAAGTTCGTTCCGAAAGGTGAACCCGCGCGCATCCTCCGCCGTGGCAATGGCTACGTTTCTGATGTGGCGAAGAAATTCACGCGCCTGCCATTCGGCCATCCCGAGGCATTCATTGAGGCGTTTGCGAATATTTATCTGGAAGCCGTTGCCGCCATCCGCGCAAGTATTGCCGGCAAGAAAGGTTCATTCGATCATCCAACGGTCGATGATGGGGTGGAAGGCATGGCGTTTATTGAAACCTGTGTGAAGTCCGCGAAGTCTGGTAAGTGGACAAAGTTTCCCAAGCTCTAAAATCATATGAAAACAATCTTCCTAGCTGCCGCGATTGCGGCCACAACCACCAACCTTGCGCTGGCGCAAACACCGCCCAAACCAAAAATCGTGGAGACCATCATTGATGGCGTGGCCGGTTATCAAGACACGCCGATGCAGCCCGATGGAAAATGGCACGTTCACGATCCCGCGCGTCCGCAGCCGGTAATCGTCACGCCAGGCAGCGCATTCAGTCAACAGGCTGCGCCGCCGAGCGACGCGGTGATCTTGTTCGACGGAAAAGATTTGTCCCAATGGCGCGACAAAAAAACCGGCGGTGAGGCCGGCTGGACGGTGGCCGACGGTATCGCCACTTCCGCCAAAGGTGACATCGTGACGACGAACAAATTCGGCGACATCCAGTTGCACTTAGAATTCCGCGAGCCAACACCGCCGAAGGAAAGTGGTCAGGGCACGGGTAACAGCGGTATTTATTTCATGGGCCTTTACGAAATTCAAATCCTCGACTGTTACGGAAACAAAACCTATGCCGATGGTTCGACCGGCGGACTCTACGGCCAGCATCCCGCGCTTGCCAACGCCTGCCGGCCGCCCGGTGAATGGTCCACTTATGACTGCATCTTCACCGCGCCGCGCTTTGGCGCTGACGGCAAGGTGATTTCGCCCGCGTATCTCACAGCGACGCTCAACGGCGTGGTGGTGCAGAATCATCAGGCATTTCGCGGCGCGACGAATTGGCGTTCGCTTGGCGCATACAAGGCGCACGCCACCGAACTGCCCTTACTCTTGCAATATCACAACAACTCGGTTTCCTTCCGCAACATCTGGGTGCGCAACGTGCCGCTGGTGAACGAACCGTAACGTCGTATGTAAAATTCAAAATCAAAAATGAAAAAACTATTCGCCCTCGCACTTATCGCCTTGACCGCTGCCACATTGCAGGCCGCGCCGAAAAAACTCCTCGTGGTCACGACGACCACCGGCTTCCGCCATGCCTCGATCCCAACGCTGGAGAAAATGCTGGGGCAACTCGCGACTGACACTGGCGAGTTCACGGTGGACTTGGTGCAGCAGCCACCCGGTAAACCGGCCAACTTGAAGAAAGATGCGACCGACGACCAGAAAGCGGCTTACAAACTGGCCGAAGACAATTGGGAAGAAACGTTGAAAATAACACTGCAAGCGCTGTCGCCCGCCAACCTGAAAAATTATGATGGCGTGATTTTTGCGAGCACCACTGGCGATTTACCAATCCCTGACAAGCAAGGTTTCCTCGACTGGATTAAGGTGGGGCACGCCTTCATCGGCATCCACTCGGCGAGCGACACCTTTCACGGCTGGCCAGAGTTTATTGAGATGATCGGCGGCGAGTTCAAACAACACGGCCCGCAGGTGGGTGTGGAATGTCTTAATCAGGACATAGCGCATCCGGGCACGGCTGCACTGGGAAAATCCCTGACCGTTTCACTCGAGGAAATTTATCAGTTCAAAAATTATGACGCCGCGAAAGTTCACGAACTGCTCGTGCTCGACAAGCATCCAAACACGAAGGAGCCGGGGCGTTTCGGTGTCGCGTGGTGCAAGGACTACGGCGCGGGTAAAGTTTTCTACACCTCGCTCGGCCACCGCGAAGACGTGATTGACGCTGACCCAGCCATGAAGGATCGCAAGAACTCCGTCGAAATTTCCAAGGCCTATCAGGCCCACGTGCTCGGCGGCATTGAGTGGGCGCTGGGGTTGAAAAAGTAATTTCCAAATCGGGCATTGAATCTGCGCGGCGAATGTTTATTATCCGCGCTCCAATGGTTCGGGGTGTAGCGTAGCCCGGCTAGCGCGCTTGCTTGGGGTGCAAGAGGTCGGGAGTTCAAATCTCCCCACCCCGACC
>CAINDH010000302.1 GCA_903847285.1 uncultured Verrucomicrobia subdivision 3 bacterium
GGCAAGGCCAAAGCCATCCGCTTCTCCACGCTGGAAGCCATCTGCAAACATCTGAATTGTCAGCCGGGGGAGATTTTGGAATACCGCGCGGAACCGTCGCCGGCCAAAGTGGTGCTCCCGCCCGGAATTGAACCGGGATCAGTCGTTTAGGAAACGACTGCTCTATCCATTTGAGCTACGGAAGCATTCAACCGGACCGCAAAAATTTCCGCCCACAGTGTGCCGGGCTGGCGGTTGATGGAACCAAACTTTTTACGGCGCGACTTTGAGCCGTTCCGTTTCCTCGACTTTGCCGCCGAGCAAAAAGCCGTGTTCCTTGTAGGAGCGCAGCATGAAATGCGTGGCCGTGGAGAGCACGCCTTCGAGGGTGGACAGTTTTTCCGAGACGAACGCCGCGACTTTTTGCAGGCTCGCGCCGTTGACGAATACCAGCAAGTCGTAGCTGCCAGACATGAGGTAGCAAGATTCCACCTCGTCGAATTTGCTGATGCGCTCGGCCAGGCGGTTAAAACCGCCACCGCGTTCGGGCGTGATGCGCACCTCGATGACGGCGCGCACCGTGCCGGATTCTTCGTGGGACAAATTCATCACTGGGCGGAAGCCGAGGAGCAATCCGTCGCGTTTGAGGGCATCGAGCTGGCCGTTCAAGTCGGCTTCAGACAGATTGAGCACCTGCGCCATTTGCGCGGTGTTGAGGCTGCCACCTTCCAGCAAAAGTTTTACGAGCGGAGTCATATCGGCGGGAAGTTTTGCAGAAAGTCCGGCTAAATCCATTCCAAATTACCAGTATGAACGCTGATTAGCGGTTTAATGTTTCGCCTTCAAGAGCGCTTCAAGTTCCGCCAAACCTGCAGGCGAACCCATTTCATAAAACCGTTCCAACACCTCGTAGCCAGCCAGTTGTTTTTCGCGGACGAGCTTGCCCATGACTTCGGCGAGGTCAAAAACCTGGTCGGCGGCATACGCGCCGAACACCGACGACTTGAACAGGCTCAAGCCGTAATCAATGTGCCGCATCTCCGGCAGCCTTTGTTTTTTGTCGTAGATTTTTATTTCGCCGTCGGCAAAGACCACGTTGCTCGTGTCGTAAAGCCCTTCGTTGCGATAGACGGTCATCAAGCCCGGCTTGCCGCTGCGATGAAAAAATTCCGCGACTGGCGCGTAGGGGATCGGCAGATACGAATCGCCGTAGAGAATGAAAAATTCCTCGCCCAGCTTGGGCAACGCACGTTTGATGGCGCCACCGGTGCCGAGCAATTTTTCGCCATCGAAGGAATACTCAAGCTGGATGCCGTAAGCCTCGCTGCCGAATTCGCGCTGGATCATCTCGCCGAGAAAACCAATGCACAGGACCGCGCGGCGGATGCCCTGCGCGTGGAGCATTTCCAGTTGGTGCGCGAGAATGGGCCGGCCCGCGACGGACACAAGCGACTTTGGAATTTTTTCCGTGATGGGTCGCAGCCGCGTGGCGAGTCCGCCCGCGAGGATGGCGACAGGGATTTTTTCCAGTGAAACGCTCACGAGATAACGAGTTTCGTTCCCTCGAAATCAAACCGGAAGCGCACTTCCTTCAAGCCCGCCGTGCGCATGGCGTGACGCAGCTTGGCCTTGTCATCCGCGTAAAACATCAGGAAGCCTCCTCCGCCCGCGCCGATGAGCTTGCCGCCGAGCGCGCCGCTGGCCATCGCGAGGTCATACCACTCGTTGATCTTGGGATTGCTCATGCCGCCGCTGCGTTCTTTTTTGCGCTGCCAATGCACGTCCATCAACTGCGCGAACTCGGCGAGATTGCCGCTCTCGAGCGCCGCCTGACTTTGCAAGCCGAGGTCTTTGACGAAGTGCAGATTCTCGATCATGGACTTGTCGTCGGACTTCGATTTCACGTCCTGCTCTTTCAAGATGGCCGACGCGCTGCGCGAATAGCCAGTGAAGAAGAGCAGAAGATTGTCTTCGAGATTGTCGCGCGTCTCGTCAGAAATTTTCAACGGCCACGCCTCAACTTTGCCGCCGGGCAAAAACTTAAAGCACGTCAATCCGCCGAACGCGGCAATGTATTGATCCTGTTTGCCAATGGGTTCATGCAGGCGGTTCAATTCGATATCGCACGCTTGCTCGGCGAGTTCGGCGGGGTGAACCAGATCGCGTTTCTGCGCGTGGAGCGCCTTAAGCAGCGCCGTGGTGAAACTCCCAGACGAACCTAGACCGGTGCCGGACGGAATGTCGGCCATGGAAGTCAGTTCCATCCCGCGTCCGTCCATGCCAAGCAAGCCGAAGGCTTCGCGGATGATGGGATGCTCCAGTTTGCTGGCCTCGGCGACGCGTTCGAGCTTGGAGTATTTGACGATGAGGTCTGGCGTGAAATTTTCGTGCAGCGTGATGTAAACGTAGCGGTCAATCGCGCCGGCGATGAGGAAGCCGCCGAACTTTTCGTAATACGACGGCAAATCCGTGCCGCCGCCGCCGAGGCTGATGCGCAAAGGTGAACGCGAGATGATCATTGGCTCCATGAAAAACCAAAACATTAGCAGCGGAAAGGAGAAATTGCGGCAACGGCTCGCAGCGGCAGCGAGGTTTCGTGCCGCTGACTAGGCTTTTGGTTTTTGGTAAACCGCCGGCTGCACGATTTTCAGCGGGTGCTTGATGCTGCTCAAACTTTCCGAGTGGCCCACGAGCAGATAGCCGCCGGGAATCAGGCAGTCGGCGAGGTGTTGCACCAAATCGGTCTGCGTGGGGCGGTCGAAATAGATCATGACGTTACGACAGACGATCAGGTGGAACGGCTGCGGAAACGGATAAGGTGGCTCGAGCAAATTCAAATGGTGAAACTGCATCCGGCTGCGGAGCTCGGCCTTCACGCGGTAGTGGCCGTCCCATTCGCCGTCGCCTTTTTGAAAATGCCGGCGCATTTGTTCGGCACTGACACCTTTTAATCGTTCGGAGTCGTAGATGCCTTGTTTGGCCTTGGCTAGGACGCGGGTGGAGATGTCGCTCGCATCAATTTTCCAAGCGCCTTTTTCCGGCGGCGAAAGATGCTCGGCCAGATGGATGGCGAGGGAATAAGGCTCTTCGCCGGTGGAGCTGGCCGCGCTCCAGACACGCAGGGTGCCGCCGCGCAGATACGGATCCGCCTGCCAGGCGGGCAAAAATTTGTCGCGCAGAAAATCAAAGTGCTGCTGCTCACGAAAAAAATGAGTGTGGTTGGTCGAGATGCGGTCAATCAACGCCTGCAATTCTTCCGCGCCCGCGGCGGAGCGAAGCAAGGCGCAGTATTCACCGTAGCCGTTCATCTGCAAATCCTGCAGCCGTTTTGAAAGGCGCGAGGTCAGAAGCACCCGTTTATCAGGACCTAGATTGATCCGGCTCTTTTCGTAGATCAGTTTGCAAAGGAATTCATATTCCGTATCCGCCAAGGTGGCGTGCATCCACGTTGGGTCGGCTGGCGCGGCAATTTTCTTGGCGGTGGCAAACATGATTTAGGCCAGCAGCCGTTGCACGTCAGCCAGGAGATCATCGGCCATGAAGGGCTTGTGCAGGATCACGTCTGCGCCGGCGGCCTTCGCTTCAACGATACGGTTTTCTTCGCCGAGGCCGGTGATGATGATGCTCTTCACGCCGGATTGTATGAGCTTTAGTTCGCGCAACATTCCGGGGCCGTCGAGTTGCGGCATCATGAGGTCACTTACAATGAGGCGGATTTCATTACGCTGTTTCAAGAACATCGCCACGCCTTCGCGCCCCTCGGCGGCAGTGATGGTGCGATAGCCTTGGCGGTTGAGAATTGCGCTGGCGAGCCGACGCACAGCCGGTTCGTCGTCCACCACGAGAATCAATTCACCGTTACCTTGCACGCTGTTGCCGGTGTCAGTGCGTTTTTCAGCAGGTTCATTTTCGCCGGGCGCGGCGGGAATGTGGACGTGAAACGTCGTGCCGCCACCGAGTGTGCTTTGCAACTGCACGAAACCACCGTGATTTTCTGTGATGCCTAAAACCGTTGGCAGTCCCAGCCCCGTGCCTTGGCCAAGCGGCTTGGTGGTGAAGAACGGATCGAAAATTTTATCCATGAGTTCCGGCGGTATGCCTGTGCCGGTGTCCGAAACGGAAAGGACAATATAGCTTCCAGGCTTCGCCTTCGGATGAATTTTTGCGCCGACGACATCCAAATCCACCTTGCACAAACTAATGGTAAGCGTGCCGCCGCTCGGCATCGCATCGCGCGCGTTGACGCAGAGGTTCATCAGCACCTGCTGGATTTGCGTGGCATCGCCAAGCAGGATGCACGGCTGTTTTGGAGTGCTGGTGCAGACTTCGATGGAGCGCGGAAAAGTTTCCTTGGCGATGCGCTGCATTTCCTGGATGAGATGTTTGGGATTGATGAGAATGCGCTGGCCTTCCACGCCGCGCGCGAACATCAGCACTTGCCGGATAATGTCCGCGCCGCGCCGCGAACACGTTTCCAAAGTCTGGAAACAAGCCTTTACGCCCTCGTCCTCCGTGTTGTCCTTAATGAACTGCACCGCCATCATCATCGGTGCGAGCACGTTGTTCAGGTCATGCGCGAGGCCGCTGGCCAGCGTGCCGATGCTTTCGAGCCGCTGCCCGCGCAATAGTTGCGACTCAAGTTGTTTCTTTTCGGTGATGTCGGTGTTGACGACGAGAATGGACTTTGGCTTGCCGTCGCGTTCGCGCATGAGCGTCCAGCAACTTTGCACAATCAGCTCGCGGCCAGCGCGGGATTTTTGTTTCATCTCGCCGGCCCATTCACCGCTCTGTTGCACGGCGGCCAGCGCGCGGGAAGTCTCCGCCGGATCAGCGTTTGCCAGCAGTTCGGTGCTGGTGCTGCAACGGGCTTCTTCCGGTGTCCAGCCGTAAAGCGCCTGGGCGCCTGCGTTCCAAAAAATGACTCGGTCAGAAAAATCCCGCACGAACATAGCGTCACGCGTGATGTCCAGCAGCGCGGCCTGAGAACGCAACTGATCGTCGGCGCGGACGTTTTCCGTGATGTCTTCGAGGCAGAGCAGCACGCGCACGGTGTTGTGGAACTGGATGCGCTCGGTGGAAACGAGCAGGACGACTTGCGCTATTTTTCCGTCGCGCAGCAACGGCTTGATCAGGCGTTCGCGCCGCAAATTTTTCCCGGTGGCAAGCGTCTCAATGATCAGCCGTCGCAGATGGCAGCCGAGGCAGATGACTGGTTGAGCGCAACCGCCGCCCGCCTTGCAACGGAAAAATTCGCCGAGCCGCAGCGGCGTGTTCTCCAACTGCGAAGCTTTGGCAAATTCAATCGCCGCGTGATTGGCGCGAACGATGTGCAGTTGATCGTCGAACAGGCAGAGCACGTTCGGCACGCGGTCGCATACCGTGGATAGCTCCGCCTCACCGCGCTTCGCGGCCTCGCGGGCGTGCAGCCGGTCGAATTGTGTGGCGAGATAATTCGCCAGGCCCGTAGCAGCTTTCACCACGCGCGGCTCCACTTCAACCTGTTCATGATGGGCCAGCGAGAGCGTGCCGACGATTTTCCCGTCTGACTTGATCGGCACGCAGACAAACGTGCGCACGCCGAAGAAACGCAGGATGGGTGCGGCATATTCGCGGCGTTCGGAGACATTTTGCTCCACGAGAATTTCCCCGGTGTGCGCCACTTGACCGGAAAGCGTCACATCCATCGGCACCTCGAACGGCGCGGGCATTTCGTGCAGCGGCATTCCATGAGCGCCACGATAGATCATCACCGCCCGCGTGAAGTCGCACAACTCGATGGAGACCATCGGAAAATCTGTCATCCCGCTCGTCTCGCGGGCAATCGTGTCAAACACCGATTGCTCGGACTCGCCAGACAGCATCACTTCCGAGATGCGATGGAACGCCGTCAGCTCACGGTTTTGCCAGAACAGCTCGGGTTCCGCCCCGCGCGGTTTCACCGCGTTCGGCGGACGCTCGTTTACAACGACAGTCAATTCAGTTGGCTCGCAAGAAGGAATCATCCCGCAATCTAATTCGGCTAACTGGGCAAAAACTTAAGCGCACAGTAAGCGGCTACCCTGGCTGGGTGGGAACCGATTGGTCAGATTCAATCCATCGCTACCCGGTGCTGTTTGCGATACTGTTTTGGCGGGCAACCGCACCACCGATTAAAGGCATCGTGAAAACGGCTCAAGGATCCAAAGCCTGCGCTGTAGGCGACCTCAATGATTTTATCATCCGTGGTGGCGAGCAGTCGTTCCGCATGGGAGACCCGATGCTGTGTCAGGCAGTCTACCATCGTAATCCCCATCGATTTTTTAAACAGGGCCATGGCGTAGTTCGGATGCAGCCTCACTGCCCGACTGATCCGTTCGGACGTCAGCGGTTCCGTGTAATGTTGGGCGATGAAAAGCGCAATCTGTTCTGCCCGGTTCAAGCCACCAGCTTGCATTATTGAACGTGCAGCCTGGGCACCAGCCGCAGCGGCGGATTTTGCCGGCACAGCCAGAGCAAATCGAAACAGTCGGGCTTCTATCTCCAAAAAAGCTATGTGCTGCCGCAGCGGGTTTGGCTTTTCAAGGTCGTGCACCCATCGTTCAAACATTTCCAAATCCCCTCCTCGGGTCTGCGGATCAGGGTCCAACACGACCAGCGCGTGCAAAATGGCATCCACAAAATGAGCCGGAAAACGGCACTGCAAAAACCACGCCAGCGGAATCGTGGCGACAAAATATTCCGTGTTGCTTTTCGACGAGATAATCTGATGGGGAATGCCCGCCCAAAAAACCGCCAGCCGACCGGCCGGAATGGTCACAGTGTTGCCGCCCAGCAGATATGTGAGCGAACCGCGCTTGAGCAGGTTTAACTCAATTTCGTTGTGCCGGTCGGCGCGCTGCATCGGCACCGGCGTCCAGCGCTGACAGCTAAAGCCGTAAGGCGCGAACTCCGGACGTGATGAATCAAAGCTGACCATGCATTTTTACGGTTTCTTGGCACCAAGCTTGTCAGCCGCAACTGCGGCGAGAATCACAAAGCCCTTCACTACTTGTTGCCAGAAGGGCGAGACGTCCAGGAGGAACAGGCCGTTGTTCAACACGCCGATGATGAGGCAGCCGAGCACCGTGCCGAGAATAGATCCGCGTCCACCGGAGAGTGACGTGCCGCCGATAACGACCGCTGCGATGGAATCGAGTTCGTAGCCGAGGCCGGCTTTGGGATCGGCGGCATCGAGTCGCGCGGTGACAATCAACCCCGCGACCGCCGCGAGCACGCCGCCGAGCGCATAGACCCAGATTTTAACGCGGTTCACATTGATGCCGGAAAACGCCGTCGCCTTTTCGCTGCCGCCCACGGCATAGATGTAGCGGCCCAGCACGGTGCGGCGGGAAATGAAATAAAAAATCGCGACGAGCGCGGCAGAAATCCACACGGCCATCGGCACGCCCAGAAAAAATCCCGCGCCGATGAAGCCGAACGTCGCGCCCAAACTCGTGATGGGAAATCCACCGGTCCAAAGCATCGTGAGTCCACGCGCGATGCTCAACATGCCGAGCGTTGCAACAAACGGCGGAAGTTTGAAGCGCGTGACGGCAAAGCCGTTGAACCAGCCTAGCGCGAGACCAGTGAGAATTCCCGCCGCCACCGCGCCGAACGGAGTGAATTGTAGCACGACGCCAAACGCTTTCAGCACGAGTCCATTTTTCAAAAGCCCCGCCGCCACCGCACCCGCCAGCCCGAGCATCGCACCGACAGACAGATCAATTCCGCCCGTGAAAATAATCAGCGTCATGCCGATGGATAGGCAGAGATTCACCGAGATTTGCAGCAAGATGTTTCGCTGATTAGCGACGGTCAGAAACTTGTCTGACAACAGCGACATCGCGACGACCATCACGATGAGCGCGATGAGCGGCTGTAATTTTTTGAAAAGTTCCTTCGTATTCATTCAATCATTGCTTGAACCGGAATCACTTTCAGCGGTTTCAGGTCGGCAGATTCATCATTCACTTCCGCGCAGCCGGCAAAAGAAATTTTTCCGCCGACCTTGGCGCTTTCGCGCAACTTCGGCTGCACGCTGGTTTCCACAATGTGGTTCAGCGCGGCCGAAATATCGTTGTAATCTTGTGAGTTCGGATAATAAATTGGACTCAACAAGCCCGTGCCGTCGCGCAGCGCATTGCCGAAGATGAGTCCGGTCTGCAGGGAGATTTCTGCATTCGTGCCGCCGGCGGTAACGGCGATGGAAATTTCGTCATCCGAAACCGCGACGATTTTTCCCGTGCCCGCGACAAAATAAAAATAGCTGTCGCCACCGCCGAAGCCACGGGAATATTTTTGTCTCGCTGCTGCCGGGGCGGTTTGAATCAAAGGAATCAATGCCTCCACCGGCGAACTCTTGGCCAGTGCTGGCAATAATTGGCTCGTCCAGAAAGATTCCGCGAACTGCTTGGCGTTGAAAGTTGCCACCGCTTTTTCCGCCGTCGCGGTTTTCATTGTGACCACGTGGAAGAGCGGAAACCGCCAGCAGACGCCGGCAGCACACATAGCCAAAATGATCCAGCAGGCAAAGCGCATGGATTACTTTTTGCCGTAGTCGCCGTATTTGCTGACGTTTTCCTTGGTGACGATTTCCACCGGCACGGGAATTTTTTGCGCGAAGTTGCGTTTGCCTTTGATGTATTGGTCCGCGAACTCCGCCGATTGTTGCGCCATCTTTTTCGGAAACTGCATGCCGGTCGCCACAATTTTCCCATCCGCGATGGACTTCACCACGTCGTCCGCGCCATCGAAGCCGAAGACTTTCACGATGTCGGCCTTGCCTGCCGCGACGAGCGCCTGATACGCGCCCATCGCCATCGCGTCGTTGCCGCAGAAGACGCCCTTGATATTCGGATGCGCCTGCAAAATGGATTCCATCACTTCGAGACCTTTCGCGCGATCAAACTCGCCGCTCTGCTGCGCGACCATCTTCAAGCCGGGATAACGATCTACCACACTATGAAAACCTTTCGAGCGATTCCACGTGTTATTGTCACCGACGAGACCGAGCAGCTCGGCGTAATCGCCCTCCTTGCCAATGGTCTTCACGAACAACTGCCCGAGTTTCACGCAGCCGGAATAGCTGTCGGACAACATCTGCGCCGTGGCGGCGTTGGTGGAATTGATCTCGCGGTCAATGCAGAAAACCGGAATGCCTGCGGCCTTGGCCTTCTGCACATTGGCGATGGAACCGTTAGCGTCGGTCGGATTGAACAGCACCGCCTTGTAGCCGCCGGCGATGAGGTTCTCAAAATGCGCCGCCTCTTTCGCGGTATCGTTCTGCGAATCAAAAATCGTCGCGTCGTAGCCGAGCTCGATCGCGCGGGCCTTCGCCGTTTCGCCCAGCACGACGAACCACGGGTTATTCATAGTCGAAATGACGACGGCGATTTTTTGCTTGGCCGCATCTTGTGCGGTGGAGGTTTGAGTGAACAACAGCGCCGCCGTGGCGAGCACAATCGCCAGCGCCAGTCTAAGCCAGTTGGTTTTCATAGTTTATGTTTGGTTGTTGGTTCAAAAATCACAGGACACGTTGCACCGACTGTTTCCAGCCAGCGTGAAGCTTGTTTGCTTCCGCAGCTTTCATCCGCGGTCTGAAAAGTTTCTGTTGGCGCGGCAGCTTCGTCAGTTCGTCCAGCGATTTGTAAATGCCGAGACCCAGCATTCCCTGCATCGCCACACCGAGTGCGGAGCTTTCGGCGACGTCGGAAACTTTTAGTTCTGTCTGCGTGATATCTGCGGTGAACTGCATCAAAAAATTATTTCTCGTTGGACCACCGTCACAATGGAGTGACTTCAAACCGACTTTGGCGTCCGCGCGCATCATGTCCAGCACATCGCGGATCTGATACGCGATGGCCTCCTGCGCGGCGCGGACGATGTGTTCGCGCTTTGTAAAGCCGGACATCCCCATGATCGCCGCCCGCGCATCCGGCGCCCAATACGGCGCGCTCAACCCTGCGAATGCCGGAATGAGATAAACGCCGCCGTTGTCGGAGACGCTCATGGCCAGCTTCTCCACTTCGTTGGCGCTGCCGATCATGCCGAGCTGATTTTTCAACCACTCGATTGTCGCCGCCGAAAAATTGATGATGCCCTCGAACGCGTAAGTCGGTTTGCTCCGCCAGACCCAGGCCAGCGCCGTGACCGCGCCTTTTTTTGATGGCTGAAATTTTCCGCCAATGTTCAGCAACACTGAGGTTCCCGTGCCGAACGTGGCTTTCGACGCGCCGGTTTGATAGCAATGCTGCGCGAACAGCGACGCCTGCGAATCGCCCATCACGCCGACGATCGGAATTTCTTTCGGCAAGATGCCACCGGCATCGGTCGCGCCGAACTGCGCGGAGCTTTCGCGGGTTTCCGGCAACGCGCGCATTGGCACATCAAACAATTGGCAGAGCTTTTCATCCCAGCGCAGCTTGCCGATGTCGAACAGCATCGTGCGGCTGGCGTTCGTGAAATCCGTGGCAAAAACTTTTCCACCCGTAAGCCGGTGAATCAAAAACGTGTCAATCGTGCCGATGACGGCCTCGCCGCTGCGGAGTTTCGCAGCGATAGTTGGCTTCGCGGCGACGAGCCATTTCAGTTTCGAAGCGGAAAAGTAGGTGTCCACCTTGAGACCAGTTTTCTGGCGCACAAAATTTTCGTGACCCTGGGCCTCAAGCTTCCGGCAGATTTCCGCGCCACGCCGGCATTGCCACACGATGGCGTTGTGCAGCGGCTTTCCGGTCTGGCGATCAAACACAACCACAGTTTCGCGCTGGTTAGAAATGCTCAAGCCGGCGATTCGGTAAACTTTTTTTGGATTTCGTTTTACGATCTCGCGGATGACCGCCAAAACATTTTTCCAGATTTCCTCCGCGTCATGTTCCACCCAGCCCGGCTGCGGATAAATTTGGCGATGCGCGCGCGATGCTTTGTCCAAAACTTTTCCGCGCGCGTCGAAGAGCACCGCCTTCGTGGCGGACGTGCTTTGGTCTATGGCAAGAATCAGACTCATCAGTTCAAAAGTTTCAGTGCCACTTCATTCAAACCTTCCATCGAAATTCCGTAGTGCCGGAAAATGTCCGCCTGTGCGCCGGGGACGGTTTCTTCGTCGGGAATGCCCACGATGCGGAACGGTTTGCAAACACCGGCTTGCAACAGCGTGGACGCCACGGCTTCGCCGAGTCCGCCGTTCACCATGTGTTCTTCCACGGTGACGACGGCTTTGCATTCGCGACCCGCTTTTAGGATGGCTTCCGTGTCCAACGGCTTCACAGTGTGAACCGACAAAACGCGGGCTTGGATGCCCTTCTCGGCGAGTTGCGCGGCGGCGAGCACGGCGTGAACCACTGTTTCGCCGTTCGCGATGAAAGCCACGTCGTTACCCTCGCGCAGCGTGATGGCTTTGCCGACTTCGAACTTCGTCTCCGGTTTGTGGAGATTGAACATCGCGGCTTTGCCGAAGCGGACGAAGACGGGCTTTGTCGCCTTGGCGGCGGCGAGGATGGCTTGGCGGGACTCGAAGTTGTCGGCGGGGACGATGATGGTGAGGTTGTTGATCGCGCGCAGGACCGCGAGGTCGTGCAGGGAATGATGCGTTGTGCCCAACGCGCCGTAGCTTGTGCCGGAGCTGATGCCGACGAGCACCGCCGGAACGTCCGAGTAACAGAGATCGTTCTTGATCTGTTCCAGTGAACGCGCCGTTAGAAAACACGCGGGCGAAACGCCGAACGCCTTCTTGCCGCACGCGGCGAGACCGGCGGTGATGCCGACGAGATTCTGCTCGGCGATGCCGACTTCGACAATTTGTTTAGGCAAGGCCTTGCCGAACGGCGCAAGCTTGCCTGAGCCGCGTGAGTCGCTCGTGACGGCGATGATGTTCGGATTCGCTTTGGCGAGTTCTTCCAGCGTGGCGGCAAATTCTTCGAGGTTGGCGCGGCCCATATTCAGGCCGAGCTTTTCTGCCGTGGCTTTGGCTGCGGGCGTAAACATGGAGGGGGAGGGCGCGCTCATTTGTCCTCCTTCAGCTTGGACTCTGCCGCGTCGAGTTCGGCGAGGGCTTGTTTCAATTCCGCTTCGCTCGGCACGCCGTGATGCCATCTGGCGACGTTTTCCATAAAGCTGACGCCTTTGCCTTTCACCGTGTTGGCAATGACGAAGACCGGTTTTCCAGAGATTGACGGCTCGGTGAGCGCCTTGGTCAAGGCGGCGTAGTCGTGGCCGTTCACGCTGCGGACTTCCCAGCCGAACGCACGCCACTTCTCGTCGAGCGGTTCGTTGCTCATCACGTCGCGCGTATGCCCGGTGATCTGGAGCGTGTTGTGGTCGAGAATCGCCGTTAGATTATCCAACTTATAGTGGGCTGCGGCCAAGCCGCCTTCCCAGTTTGAACCTTCGGCGAGTTCGCCGTCACCGAGCAACGTGAAAACGCGGAACTTCGCGCCGTCCATCTTGGCGGCGAGCGCCATGCCGATGCAGATGGGCAGGCCGTGGCCGAGCGCGCCGGTGTTCATCTCCACGCCGGGAATGTGCCGCGTGGGATGGCCGACGTAGTGCGATTGATAATGACAGACGGTGTCCAGGTCGGACGCGGGAAAAAATCCGCGATCCGCCAGCACGGCGTAAAGCGCCTCGACGCAATGGCCCTTGCTCTGCACGTAGCGGTCACGCGTCGGGCTGGTGAACATCTGCGGCGAGACGTGGAGCACGCGGTTGTAGAGCACGTTCAAGATGTCCAGGCAGGACAATCCGCCGCCGGTGTGGCCCGCGCCAGCATTGTAGATCAGCCGCAACATCGCACGGCGTAGCGCGACGGCTTTGACTTGAAGTTCGATATCGGTCATCGCTCAGGCCTTGTGATTGCAAACTTCCCACTCGAAATAATTCCCAAACGCCTCGGCCAGAATTTCCGCCGAGTGCGATTGCGTCATCACGACGTGATGCTCAAAGCCCTTTTCGCAGACGTGACGCAAAACTTTTTGCAGGTTCGGCACTTTGGCCACGGCCCGATTGCCAAACGTGTCCAGCTTGTCATTCGTCAGTTCGCCTTCGCCGACGTAGCA
>CAINDH010000303.1 GCA_903847285.1 uncultured Verrucomicrobia subdivision 3 bacterium
CCAACCCGCAAAGGATGGCTGGGAGTTTGTATCAGTGACCGCCATTCCAAAGGACGACACCAACAAGGCAGTCGCCGTATTTAGGCGGCTTGTTCAGTGAGTATGATTGATTTTCGGCCTAACCAGTCGCCGGAGCCAACGTGGTTGGGCGCATCCGTTTTGCGCTTGAGCGTTCGGCTTCGCCACATCACATTTCCCACGTGGCTTAGCTTTTTTCGTTAGGCGACTGCACTTTTATGACGCTCGAAGATTTCAAATCACACGTCAGGGATTACAGACGATTTGAATTGCTGCGAGGGGTTCTGTTCTTTTGTTTACTCTTTAGTCTGGCCTTTCCAACGCTATTTGTTGGGCGACGTATAGACTGTGTTGGTTTTGATGTTATTGCTATCGCCGTCATCTCGGTTTCATACGTTGTTGTTGCGGTTTTGATGTTCTACGTGCTCGCGCCGATGCGCCGGAAGCATCTGAGTAAGTTGCAGGGTGAGTGTCCAGCATGTGGCCGGTTGCTGCTGGGGAAGTATTCTCGTGTTGTCATGGACACAAGCCGGTGTCCTTGTTGCAACAGTCAGGTTTTACAATCATGACGTCGCCTAGGCATCGTTCGAGCATCAAATGACAACCCACACATGAAAAGCATCATTGCCCTAATCGTAGTCGTCTTTGTCTCGGCAGCACTCCACGCCGAAGTGGGCGTTGACCGGTTCGTTCAGAAGATTAAACTCCCGTCGGAGCTGACAGCCGTTGTGGCCGAGGGGGATTTTGAGGCGCGTTCCATCGGCAGTTACACTGTGCGACTGTATTCCACGGAGAATGCGCAGCCGGGAGATGATACGACGTTCTTTATCACCGGCCTCATCCGCGAACGGGATGGTTACATTGAGAAGGTGGAGCTGGCAGATATTAATGGTGACGGTAAGCCCGAACTCGTCGTGACAGTGCGCTGTGTCGGCACTGGCTCGTATTTGTCCGCCGATGCGTTTGCGTTTGACAAGAAGCGACTGTGGTTGCGAACTACAGTTACGGATTTGGCGAAGGACGCCGATCCCATTGCGACTTTGAAGAAAGCCAAGCTGAGTAAGAAATGACCACGATGCCTAACCATACGCTGCAGCGAACCCGGCCATCGTGCTCCGGTTGCAATCGAACGCCCTCGTGGGCCTGGTCGCTGAGCTTGGGTCGTTAGGCAGCAAGACATACGTTATCCACCAACAACACACATCAAATATATTATGGGACCATCAATCGAAGGTTTTTTTGTTTTCGCTTATGCGATCGCGTGCATAGCCGTCACCATTTATATTATCACGCTGCTTGCCAGATTTGTTGGCGCTCATGAGCGTGTGGCGGAAGCGTTGGAAAAGATTGCACGCAAGCAGCAAGATGACAGCAAGCCGTAAAGGGGTCAGTCCTAGCTTCATTGAAGGTTAAATTCATTTGGTTGCTCGGTTTCAACGTTCAACTTCGTGACCCGCCGTTCGCACGTTGAATGTTTTTCCCCGCGCGCGGTCTAAGGTTCAACGGAATTAAAAAATTATGTTTTGGGATTCTAAATATATTTTGATGGTGATGTTGCCCGGCATGCTCATCGGTCTCTGGGCGCAGCTGAAGCTGATGTCCACCTATGGCAAGTATTCCAAGGTGGGCATCGCCAACGGTCTGACGGGCGCGCAGGCCGCGCGGCATATCCTGGACCGGGCGGGTCTGCGGGATATGCCGGTGGAGGAAGTTCCTGGCCATTTGACTGATCATTATGACCCGACGAAGAAGGCGCTGTTTCTCTCGTCGGACAATTTTCACGGCCAGAGCCTCGCCGCCGTCGGGGTAGCGGCGCATGAGGCGGGCCACGCGTTGCAACATCTGACGAGTCATGGATTGTTCAATCTGCGCATGGCGCTGGTGCCGGTCACTCAGTTCGCCAGTTACGCGTGGATGGGCATTCTGGTGCTGGGTTTTTTCCTGCACCTCATCCCGCACGCCATGCTGATCGCCGTCGCGATCTTTTCGGTCCTGACGTTGTTCCAGCTCGTCACGTTGCCGGTGGAATACGACGCCAGCGCGCGGGCGAAGGAGCAGCTTTTCAGCCTCGGCCTGGTGCGTGAGAGTGAACGGGCGGGTATCAGCAAGGTGCTCCACGCTGCCGCGCTCACTTACGTGGCCGCGCTGGTGAATTCGTTGCTGGAACTGGTCTATCTGATCTCCTCGGCGCGTGATGACCGGAGTTAATTTGCTTGCAGCCGTGCGATGCGCGTTTAACTTTTCGTTCATTCATGGCGGCGAAAAAATCCAAATCCAAGGCGGCTCCGGTGCGGCGGATAAAAAAAATCTCCGCGCCCGTCGCCAGTGAACCCAAAATCGTCACCGCGCCCGTGGCCGTGACCGGACCGATTCCCCAGCCCAAAGAGGGCGACACCACGCAGTTTCTCCGCCGCGAAGTCGAGAGCTTGGATGCGCATACGGCCATTCATCTTTACCTCCGCGAAATCGGCCAAGTCAAACTCCTTACCCGACAGGAGGAAATTGACCTCGCTGCCAAAATCAAGAAGGGCGACAAGAAGGCGCGCGAACACATGATCAAGGCCAACCTGCGCCTCGTCGTGAAAATCGCCCGGGACTACGACGGTATCGGTCTCCCGCTCCTCGATTTGATTTCCGAAGGTAACATCGGTTTGATGAAAGCCGTGGAACGCTTCGACCCGGCCAAGGGCGGCAAACTTTCCACCTACGGTTCGTGGTGGATCAAGCAGTCCATCAAGCGCGCCCTTGCCAACCAGTCCAAGACGATTCGTTTGCCCGTCCACTTGGTTGATAAAATTTCCAAGATGCGCCGCATGGCCATGAAGTTGCAGGAACTTTTTGGCCGTGAACCCACGGACGAAGAACTCGCCGCCGAACTCGGCACCACCGCCGCGCGCGTTTCGTTGATGCGCACCGCGTCCATCCGCCCCGCGTCGCTCGATGCGCCGGTGGGCGATGAAAATTCCAACACCTATTCTGAAGTCGTCGAAGACGAGCGCGCCGTGAATCCTTACGACGAACTCGAAGACAAAACCGTCGTCACCATGTTGACTGACATGGTCAAGCATCTGGATGCCCGCGAGGCCACCATTCTCCGCTTTCGCTTCGGCCTCGATGGTGGCACGGAAAAAACCTTGGAAGAAGTCGGCGATAAATTCGGTGTCACTCGCGAACGCGTTCGTCAGATTCAAAACCTTGCCCTCCGCAAACTTCGCAAGATGATTGAGAAGTTGGAAAAATCGAAACACAAAGATTCCTAAATCAAGCCCAGCCCTGTCATGCCCACTACTGTCACGTCCGCCGAAATCGAAAAAGCCATCCGTAACGTCCCGGATTTTCCGCAGCCCGGAATCCAATTCAAGGACATCACCCCCGTCCTTGCCGACGCGCGCCTGTTCTCCGGCACGATTGATTTGCTCGTCGCCAACTACGCGCCCGGCAGCGTGGATGCCGTGGTGGGCATTGATGCGCGCGGATTTATCTTCGCCGCCGCCGCCGCCAAAAAATTGCATGCCGGCTTCGTGCCCGTCCGCAAAAAAGGCAAGCTGCCATACCAAACCATCGAGCAGGACTACGCGCTCGAATACGGCCACGCCACCGTGGCCATGCACATTGATGCCCTCAAGCCCGGTGCGCGCGTGTTGCTCGTGGACGACTTGCTCGCTACTGGCGGCACGTCCGCCGCCGCCGTTCACCTCGTTCAAAAGCTTGGTGGAAAAATTCTCGAAACCATCTTCGTCATCGAGCTGAAATTTTTGGATGGTCGCGCGAAACTGCCCGGCATCCCGGTGCGTTCACTTGTCACCTACTGATTTGAATGACTGATCCCGTCACCTTGAGCGTCGTCGCTCCGTGTCACAACGAGGAAAAAAACCTCGGGCCGTTCGTCACCGCCATCCGCGCCGCGCTGGAGCCGCTGAAAGTTTCCTACGAGATCGTCATCACCGATGACCGCAGCACGGATGGCTCGTGGAAAATTTTATCTGAACTCGGCGCGAAAGATTCCCGCGTCCGCGCCGTTCGCCTCGCAAAAAATTCCGGCCAGTCCGCCGCCGTCTGGGCCGCCATCAAAGCGTCCACCGGAAAATACATCGCCACGCTCGACGCCGATTTGCAGAACGACCCCGCTGACCTGCCGCAATTTCTGGAGGCGATAAAAAATTCCGACTGTGTCTGCGGCAACCGCAAAGCTAACCGCGCGAAGGGGGATTCCATCGTCCGCCAGCTTTCCTCCAAGATCGCCAACGGCATCCGCAACTGGATGACGCAGGAGACCGTGACCGATTCCGCGTGCGGCTATCGGATGTTCCGCCGTGAATGCGTGGCCGACCTGAAATTTTTCAAAGGCATGCATCGCTTCATGCCTACGCTCATCAAGATCGAGGGGTATCGCATTACCGAAATTCCCGTGCGCCACCACGCGCGCGTCGCCGGCGTGAGCCACTACGGCGTTTGGAACCGCGCGTTCGCCGCGTTTTACGATTTGTTCGCCGTGCGCTGGATGCAAAAGCGGATGTTTCAATTTTCCGTCGCCGAGCGAGTCAACTTCCCGCCGGACGGGAAATAATTTTTCGGGATCATGTCTTTGCCGGAAGTCGCCGGTGGTGGCGTTTTTCGCGCTGCGAAAAACCCGTCGCCGAGCGAAGCGTTAGGCGACGGAATCGTTCGCGTGCCTTAAAACTTTCACGCCTCAAAGTGACCGCTGCGCGGTCAATGTTCATTCGCAGCGCGAACGAACCCACCATTTCCGTCGCCGGCGTAATCCTAAAATTTCCCCGGTAATCCGTTCGGCTGGGTTGATTCCGAATTTTTCGTAGATTTGTAATTGAAACTTTTTTCTGGCGGCGACAATCTCACCGGCATGAAGAAATTCTACCTCCTGCCACTGGCTATCCTGACGCTCGCGGTTCCGTCACTGTTCGCTGCCGATTTGCCACCGACGATGTTACCGGAGCAAATTCCCAATTGGCATGCGCACTCGCTGGTGCAAGCCATCGGCAACGTGCTGCTGTTCGCCGCCATCGGTATCGCCGCTGCGATTTTCGGCTACAAGCTGTTCGACAAATGCACACCGGGCGATCTGCACAAGGAAATCATCGAGCACAAAAACATCGCGGCCGCCATCGTCGCCGCGGCGGTGATTGTTGGCGTGAGCATCATCATTGCGGCGGCGATGATTGGTTGAACCACGAACGTGAAACGGAGCAAAAGCATCCGGCTCATCCTGCTCGGCGGCGTGTCCACGCTGGCGTTGACGGGCTGCGAGCAGAAGCCGGCGGTCAGCACGCAAAATTATTACACTAATAATTTCTATGTGCCTGGCGCAGGCTATTATCACGCACCGTTCCGCAAGTGGTATCCGCTGCCTTACAATCATCTGGACGCTCAGAAGCAGCTTTATTTTTATGGCGGGCAATGGGGCGCGTCGCCCTGCGCCAGCATCACAAACATTTCCGCGCCGTTGCCGGAAGCGGTCACGCTCGCGCAGAACGACCGCACGGACATTCCACGCGGCGGCTTCGGCAACAGTTACGGCTGGCATTCGTCCGGCGGCAGCTGGTCCGGATTTCACTCGTGATGAAGCGCCACGCCTGCCAGCCCCGTCCCGATTGGCGCGAACGCGTTGAGCGCGTCGGGCTGACGTTTCACTCGCACGAACACGGCCCTTACTGGGACGAATCCGCGTGTTATGAACTTACGGCTGGCGAGGTGAATGAACTGGAAGCCGCCGCGAATGAGTTGCATTTCCGCTGCATTGACGCGGCTGAGGCCGTCATCAAAAACAACTGGTGGGAACGTCTCGGCATCCCTGCTGCCGCCGTGCCGGTGATTGTGAATTCTTGGGAGCGTGATGATTTCAGCCTCTACGGACGTTTTGATTTTGCATACGACGGCATCACGCCGCCGAAACTTTTGGAATACAATGCCGACACGCCAACCGCGCTCGTCGAAGCCTCCGTTGCGCAATGGTTCTGGCTGGAGGAAACGCATCCGCACGCCGACCAGTTTAATTCCATCCATGAACGGCTCATCGAAGCGTGGAAAAAATTCAGCGCTCCAATCCACTTCAGCGGCGTGAAGGAATTTGCGGAAGACGAGATGACCATTCTCTACCTGCGTGATACCTGCGAGCAGGCGGGCGTGAAAACCAAATCCGTTTATACCCAAGACATCGGCTGGGACGCGAAGGAAAATAATTTTGTGGATCTCGACCACACGCGCATTGAGCGCTGCTTCAAGTTGTATCCGTGGGAATGGCTGTGGACGGAGGAATTCGCCGCGCACCTGCTAGCGGAACGCGTGCAGTTCATCGAGCCTGCGTGGAAAATGCTTTTGAGCAACAAGGCGCTGTTGCCGGTGCTATGGGAATTATTTCCCGGCCATCCGAACCTGCTGCCTGCCTACGATTCCGCCGCGCCGTTGGGCGACCGCTACGTCCGTAAGCCGAAATGGAGCCGCGAGGGCAGCAACGTCACGCTGTTTGATGGCGGCACCGTCGTTGAGGAAAACGGCGGCAACTACGGTGACCAAGGTTTTATTTTTCAGGCGACGGCGAACATTCCTAATTTCAGCGGCAATCATCCCGTATTTGGCGTATGGGTGATTGACCACGAGGCGGCTGGCCTTGGCATCCGCGAAGATACCCGTCGCATCACAGGAAATTTAAGCCGCTTCGTGCCGCACTTTTTCACATGAGTTTCGAGAATCCAACGCGCCTGCGCATCGGGATGCACGGGGTTTTTGCCGGGAAAGATTTCCGGCTCATTGGTCGTGTCGTGATGGGCGTGGAGATTGAGGGCGAAACGTATTACTGGAACGAATTCAATCTCCAGTCCGGCGCTGGCGCCGCGGCCACGCTCGTCTATGAAGAAACGGAAGGCGGCGCAACGTGGCGCCTCTTCACCGAGTTTGAGCCGGAATATCCCATGACGGCGGCGGATGCCGTGCTTAAGCAAGTTGGCGATGTCATCAATCTCACCGGCGAAGATGTTCGCGTGACGCTGGTGGATTCATCGTGCGTCTATCGCGTGGAAGGTCTCGCGCCACGCGCTGCCAAGGTTGGCAGCGTGGATAATTATTTCAACGCCGAGCTGCGCGACAAAATGCTCGTTGTGAGCTGGGCGGGTCAGGCTGTGGAATGTTATCAAGGCATCACGCTCTCGGCGCCAGCCGTGGCCAAGGCGTTTCGACTGACGGGTGTGGGGCCAGCCTCGAACCGTCTGCCGTTTAATTTTGACCGGCAGGCGCGGATGGGCGGTGACGGTTCGGCGGATTATTCGAGCAGGCTAAAATTTATCGTTCAGGCGGTGGTCATCGTCGCCGTGTTCCTGATGATTTTTGGGCGCGGATTATTTTCGGGGACGATGACGCGTGAAGCTCCGTCGGTAAAAAGAATTGCCGCCGCCGCGCCACCGTTGGCCATTGGTGTCGAGGGTCGTTGGCATGAAACGAAATTTCGCATCCTTGCGCACGCAGTGGTCGAAATTGCCGAGTCGGGCGTGGTTTTTGACCGCCATGAATACATGCTGGTCGACGATTTAGGCGCGTCCTCGCTGCTCGTTTGTGGCGATGCTCCGGGCGCAACAGATTGGACTCTGTATGCGCCACTCGCGCCGCTGCTGCCACCGACGGCGCCGGAGTCGGCCGCCAAAAAATCCGGCGATATGGTGAATATCGATGGCGTCACGGCGACGATCACGGAGCTGTTTCAATCCACCGTGAAAAGTGTGGACGTGTTGGAAGTAGCCAGCATCCGCGCTGGCGACGTGAGCTTTGGCTACGCGGGAAATTCGCCCTACAACGCGCTGTTCGTGCGCTGGGACAAATCCAGCATCCGTTTCTATCGTGGCAAAAAAGTTTCGCCGCCGGAGTTCGCCGCGATTTTTCAACGGCCATAATTCAGCGAAGCGACGGGCGTTGCCGACGAATTGGCTTGCCAATAAAACTAACACACCCAAAATAACGCCGTCAGGTTTGGAGCAGTCCCGCTTTTTAAAACCCTCCAGCCAGCGTAGCTCAGTGGTAGAGCAACGGTTTCGTAAACCGTAGGTCGGTGGTTCAATCCCACTCGCTGGCTCCAGTTTTCCTCCCGCAAAAATCAGAGCGCCGCCGATACCCGCTGGATGCTCACGGCCTTGCCGCTGACATTATCAATCTCAATCACCGCGCCGCATAATTTCACATCGTTGCGCGCCACTTCAAATCGCTGGGGCAGGGCGGTGCGAAAGCGGGTGACGACCGGCACGATCTCCCGCCCCAAAACACTTTCGTGCGGACCGGTGAAGCCGGCATCTGTGAGATACGCCGTGCCGCCGGGGAATATTTGTTCGTCCGCCGTCTGCACATGGGTGTGTGTGCCGACCACTGCGCTGACCTGGCCGTCGAGCATCCGCGCAAACGCGATTTTCTCCGACGTGGCCTCTGCGTGAAAATCCACAAAGATGATGGGCGTGTGCTGGCGCAGCCATTTCGCCTCGTCAAGCGCGAGCGTGAACGGATTATCCAGCGGCGGCTGCATGAAGGTGCGGCCCTGCGCGTTCATCACGGCCACGGGCGGCAGGTCGCGTATTTTGAGGATGGTGCTGCCTTTGCCGGGTGTGCCGGGCGGATAATTCAACGGCCGCAGAAAGCGCGGCTCGCTTTGTAGCAGTTCGATGACTTCCTTTTGATCCCACAAATGGTCGCCGGTTGTGATGGCATCCACACCGTAGCCGAAGAGTTCCGTGGCGATGTCCGGCGTGATGCCGTTGCCGCCTGCAGAATTTTCGCCGTTGGCGATGATGACATCCAAGCCGTGCGCCGCCTTAAGTTTGGGCAGGAGTTCCTTGACCGCGCGCCGGCCGGGCGAACCGACGATGTCACCGATGAAAAGAATTTTCACGCGGAAAATTTAACCGCGCCAGCAGAGAAAGACACGAACAGAAATCGTCGCTCGGTCAGGGATTTTTCGCAGGCGTGCTACCCTTGAATTGCACCGCGCTTTTGCGGACGACCTCCGCCTTGGCGACAAACATCCAGCCCACATCACCTTGACGGATATATTCGAGCTGCCAATTTTCCCAGCCGCGCCGCTTGGCTTCTGTCTCGGCCACGGCGGAGGTGGCGCGTTTCACGAAGATGATGCGCTCCTCGCTTTTCATCGCCTGACCCTGGCGTGTGGTAATGGTGAAATGGTCGTCATTGACGTTCTCGATAAAATATTTCGGCGCGGTCGGCAGGCTCTGGCCAAAATCATCGTTGAAGGAATGTTCCTCGTGGGTGGCGCAGCCGGAACTGAAAACCGCGAGTGTGGCGGTGAAGGTTAAAAAACAGAACCACCGGAATGGAATGAGTGTTTTCATGAGGACATCCTAGCACGTTACTCAGAGTCGACAAGTCCCTGACCATAAAGCAGGCAAGTGATGGCAAAATGTAGTGATAGTTGTTAAAAAGTTTTTGCGTGGCTCATGCAGTTCACGGTTAAAGTAAAAAGCGGTCTCCGTTGCCGGAGACCGCTTTGATTAAACTGGATTTTACCTCACGCCTTCGCCACCAACTGGCGCAACACATAAGGTAGGATGCCGCCGTGCTGGTAGTAGTCGATTTCAATCGGCGTATCGATACGGCAGCGGACGTTCACATTTTCCACGGAGCCGTCCTTGCGGGTGATCTTGAGCGTGAGGTCCTGCTGGGGTTTGATGTTCGCGTCGAGGCCGACGATGTCGTAGGTCTCGGTGCCGTCGAGCTTCAAGGTCTGCGCGGTGGTGCCTTCCTTGAATTGCAGCGGCAGCACGCCCATGCCGACGAGGTTGCTGCGGTGGATGCGTTCGAAGCTCTGCGCCACGACAGCTTTGACGCCGAGGAGGTTCGTGCCTTTCGCGGCCCAATCGCGGCTGGATCCGGTGCCATATTCCTGGCCGGCGATGATGACCAGCGGCGTTTTTTCCGCCTGATATTTCATCGAGGCGTCGTAGATGCTGACTTGTTCGCCGGACGGCTGGAGCTTGGTCACGCCGCCTTCGACGCCGGGCACCATGAGATTTTTGATGCGGACGTTGGCGAATGTGCCGCGCGTCATCACGCGGTCATTGCCGCGCCGCGAGCCGTAGCTGTTGAAATCTTCCACGGCGACGCCGTTCTCGACGAGATATTTTCCGGCCGGCGTCGTCTTCTTGAACGAACCAGCGGGCGAAATATGGTCGGTAGTCACGCTATCACCAAAGATGCCAAGCGCGCGGGCGCCGGTGATGGGTTTGATGCTGCCGGGCGTCATCGAGAAATTTTCGAAGAACGGCGGCTCTTGAATGTAAGTGGACTTGCGGTCCCATTCATAAACGTTGCCAGTGCTCGAGGAGATTTCATTCCACTTCGGATTCTGCGCGGCGAAATCTTTGTAGAGCTTGCGGAAGATTTCCGGTTGCAACGCGGCTTGCATGAGGTCGCGCACTTCTTTCAAGCTCGGCCAGATGTCGCGCAGGTGAACGGGCTTGCCGTCCTTGCCGGTGCCGAGCGCGTCGTTGGCGAGATCGATGTCCACGCGGCCCGCGAGCGCAAACGCGACGACGAGCGGCGGCGACATCAGGAAGTTCGCCTTGATGTTCTGGTGAACGCGCGCCTCGAAATTGCGGTTGCCGGAGAGCACGGCAGCCGCGACTAGATTGTTTTTCACCACGGCCTCTTCAATCGGCGCGGCCAGCGGGCCGGAATTGCCGATACACGTCGTGCAACCATAGCCGACGAGGTTGAAACCGAGCTTGTCGAGATACGGCTGGAGGCCGGTCGCGTTCAGATAATCCGTGACGACTCGGGAGCCGGGTGCGAGCGACGCCTTCACGGAAGCATTCACCGTGAGGCCGCGTTCGACGGCTTTCTTCGCGAGCAAACCGGCAGCCAGCATCACGCTTGGGTTACTGGTGTTCGTGCAACTCGTGATGGCCGCGATCAAAACCGAGCCGTGGCCGATAGTGAATTTGCCACCGGCGAGAACCACGTCGGCTTTAACTTTGCCCAGGTCTTCGGCCTTCATCCCAAAACCGTTTTCTGTCACGGGCTTAGAAAACGCTGTGTTGAATTCGTTTTTCAACTTCGGCAATTCGATGCGATCCTGCGGGCGCTTTGGACCGGCCACGCTCGGGAGCACGCTGCCAAGGTCGAGTTCGATTTCCTGCGAATAGACAACTTCGCCCTTCTTCGGAATGCCCCAGAGGCCTTGCGCCTTGTAATAATTTTCGTAGGTCTTGACGGCTTCGTCGCTGCGACCGGTGGCGCGGAGATAATTGGTGCACTCGGCATCAATCGGGAAGAAGCCCATCGTTGCGCCGTATTCGGGCGCCATGTTTGCGATGGTCGCGCGATCCACGAGCGGCAGCGCCGCCGCGCCGGGGCCGAAGAATTCAACGAACTTGCCGACGACTTTCGCTTTGCGAAGAATCTGTGTGACGGTGAGCGCAACGTCTGTGGCGGTGACACCTTCTCGGATGGAACCCGTGAGATGAACGCCTACGACATCCGGCGTGAGGAAATAAACCGGCTGGCCGAGCATGCCCGCTTCCGCTTCGATACCGCCGACGCCCCAGCCGACGATGCCGAGGCCGTTAATCATGGTGGTGTGCGAATCCGTGCCGACGAGTGTGTCGGGATAATAAACGTCGCCGGCGTTCAGCACGCCCTTTGCGAGATATTCCAAATTCACCTGATGCACGATGCCGATGCCCGGCGGCACGACCTTGAACGTGTCGAACGCCTGCATGCCCCACTTGAGAAACTGATAGCGCTCGCGGTTGCGGGTGAATTCCAAATCCAAATTGCGCGACATGGAGTCAGCAGCCCCGGCAAAGTCCACTTGCACCGAGTGATCCACCACCAAGTCCACCGGCACGAGCGGCTCGATGATCTTGGGATTCTTGTTCAGCTTCGCGACTGCGGTGCGCATCGCGGCCAAGTCCACGAGCAGTGGCACACCGGTGAAGTCTTGTAGCACGATGCGTGCGACGACGAACGGGATTTCTGCCGTGCGCGTTTCAGTGGCCTGCCAGTTGGCGAGTTCCTTGATGTTCGCCTCGGAAACTTTTTTGCCATCACAATTTCTCAAAACAGATTCAAGAACGATGCGGATGGAGACGGGCAGTTTTGAAATCGGCCCGACACCAGCTTTTTCCAACGCGGGCAGCGAGTAAAATTTTCCAGGTTTGCCGTTGCCGAGTTCAAAGTTTTGCAACGTGCCGAACAGGTTGTGTGATGCGCTCATGTGTTAAAAATTAAGACTAGAAAATGAAGTTTGCGCGTGGCGGTGTCAAGCGAACGGCGCAGGTGCATTTGAACGCCGTGAGCCGCTCCCGCCTCGCCGCCATCAAAAACCATCGCCGTTCAGCCGCTTCCGCCGTGCGATTCGGCGGGGACTATGGCAGATTTTCTGCGCTATGACCATGGCCAACAAAGTCACCATTCTGCGGATTCTGCTGATTCCGTTCTTCGTCGTGGAGATGGTTTATTACGTCCGCACGGGCGATGAACGGTTTCGGCTGGCGGGCTTACTGTCGTTCGCCCTGGCTTCGATTCTTGACGGCGTGGATGGTTACATCGCTCGCCACTATAATCAGTGGAGCGAACTGGGCACGATTCTTGACCCGCTCGCGGATAAATTACTGCTCGTCTCGGCTATCGCATTGTTGAGCTTCGATCATTCACCGCAGCTGGGACAGCTTCCGCTGTGGCTCACCGGCATCATCATCGGACGCGACCTGTTGCTGGCCATCGGCGCGGTGGTCGTGCGTCTGGTCGTGGGCAATATCACGGTGCGCCCGCGGCTGACGGGTAAAATCGCCACGGTCTTGCAGATGGCGGTCGTCATCTGGCTGCTGCTGGAATGGGACAAGGCGCTAGGCGCGGCGTGGTTGCCAATGCTCGAACTCGGCGCGGGATTATTTACTGCCGCATCCGGTCTGCTCTATGTTTTCGACGGCGCAAAACAGCTCAGCACTCATCCAGCCAGCTTGCCGGGAAAACCTGAAGCTGCTGGCCGGCACCGATGAAACAAAAACCGGGGAAATTTTTCCGAAGCTTTTTGATTTTATCTATGTTTCATCTGTGCAAATCTGTGGCCAATAAATTTATGGCTAAAGAAATCGAATTGAAACTCAAGGTCGGCGATAAAGCCCCCACCTTCACCGTGGCTACGAGCGGCGGCGGAAAAATTTCCCTCGCAGACTATCTCGGTAAAAACGTCATTCTCTATTTTTATCCCCGCGATGACACGCCGGGTTGCACCAAAGAAGCCTGTGCGTTCCGCGATGGCTTTGCCGACTTCAAGAAAAAAGGCGCGGTCGTCCTCGGCGTCAGTCCGGATTCCGTGAAGTCGCACGACAAGTTTGTGGAAAAATTTAAACTCCCCTTCATCTTGCTTGCGGACGAGGATAAGAAAATCGTCCAAGCCTACGGCGTATGGGGTGAGAAAAGTTTCATGGGCAAAAAATACCTGGGCGTGTCTCGCGTGACGTTTCTCATCGGGACGGACGGCAAGATCAAAAAAATCTGGCCGACGGTGAAGCCTGAGGAACACGCGGTGGAAGTGCTGGCGGAGCTTTGAGCCGGCGGTTTGGCTGCCGCAACATTTGCAAGTGTTCCGGCCAAATATGATTGGAGCCATTGCGTTATCGTGCCGATAGTGGAGCATGAATTTGAATGTTCAAGATTCCCATCGCCGCAGTGCTCGCTTGGATGTTGGGGTGCCGGCTTCTGCTGCCAGTCTTCACGAAGCTTGGTTGCATGACATCTCTGCCCGTTTTTGTGCGGCCATCACGTTGCGCGCGCCGGTTGGTTTTGAGGATGAGTCCGGTTTCCACTTTAGCCCGCTGCCAGCGCCGGAAAATCTGCTGGTGGTTTCCAGTCCCAAACCAAATTTTTGACCCGGGCTCAACGCGGCTGCAGCGGCTATCCTCTGGTTCCGCTGCAGTGGCGTTGCGCTCCGGGTCGGGGTTTTCAATTCAAAAAATCTCCGTCTGCACTCCGTTTGCCATCGCCGCGCCACTTTGTTAGCCTGCGCGCCGACAAATGAGCAACCCGAACGAAAACATTCCTGCCGCGCCCGTAGTCCCCGTCGTCCCGCCGGCGCCTTCTGATTTTATCCGCGACATCGTGGCAACCCACGTCGCCGAGGGAAAGTATCCAAAAATTCATACGCGCTTTCCGCCGGAGCCGAACGGCTATTTGCACATCGGTCACGCCAAGAGCATTTGTCTGAATTTCGGCATCGCGCGCGAGTTTGGCGGCATCTGCAATCTGCGCATGGACGACACCAATCCAACCAAGGAAGACATTGAATACGTCGAGTCCATCCAGGCGGACGTAAACTGGCTCCTAGGCGGCTGGGCGGAAGACCGTCTCGGCCTCAAGCACGCGGGCAAAGCGCCGGAAACAAAGACTGTCGATGGTAAAAAAGATTACCTCCAGCCGCCGGTGTTTGGCACTTCCGAGGCGGAACGCAAATACTCTGATGTGAAGTTGGAACCGTTCTACGCCAGCGATTACTTCGACCAGATTTACGAATTTGCCGTGGCGCTCATCCAGCAGGGTAAAGCGTTCGTGTGCGATCTGACGCCGGATCAGACGGATGAATTCCGCCGCCTCGGCAAGGCATCGCCGTTCCGCGACCGTAGTGTGGCGGAGAATTTGGATTTGTTCACGCGCATGAAAGCCGGTGAGTTTCCCGATGGCACGCGCGTGCTCCGCGCTAAGATCATCGTGGACGCGCCGAACATCTGGCTGCGCGACCCGCTCATCTACCGTATCAAACACGCCGACCACCATCAGACCGGCGCGAAATGGTGCCTCTATCCGATGTATGACTTCGCGCATTGCTTGAGCGATTATATCGAAGGCATTACGCACAGCATTTGCACGCTGGAATTTGAAGTGCATCGTCCGCTTTACGATTGGATTTTGGAATCACTCGGTCTCGCGCGTCCGCTGCCGCATCAATACGAATTCGCCCGCCTCTCGCTCGGTTACACCGTGATGAGCAAGCGCAAGCTGATGCAACTCGTGGATGAAAATCTCGTCACCGGCTGGGATGATCCGCGGATGCCCACCATCTGCGGCATCCGTCGCCGGGGCGTAACCTCGGTCGCCCTCAGGGCGTTTGCTTACAACATCGGCATCACGAAATACAACGGCATCACGGATGTCAGCGTGTTGGAACATTCCATCCGCGAAGACTTGAATAAACGCGCGCTCCGCCGCCTCGCCGTGCTGCGTCCGATCAAGGTCGTCATCACGAATTATCTCGAGGGCAAAGTGGAAGAACTCAACGCCATTAACAATCCGGAGAATCCCATTTGCGGCGGACGCAAGGTTCCTTTCAGCCGCGAACTCTACATCGAGCGCGACGACTTTCAGGAAATTCCGCCGCCGAAATTCTTCCGCCTGAAACCCGGCGGCGAAGTGCGTTTGAAATACGCCTACATCATCAAGTGTGAGGAAGTCGTGAAAGATGCCGCTGGAAATTTAATTGAACTGCGCTGCACCGCCGACCTCGACAGCAAGACTGGCGGAGCCACGAGCGGGCGCAAAGTGAAGGGCACCATCCATTGGGTCAGCGCCGCGCACGCCGTGGATGCCGAAGTGCGCCTCTACGACCGCCTCTTCACCGTGGCCGAACCGGATGCCGATGGTGATTTTAAAAAACATCTCAACCCGCATTCGCTCGAAGTCATCACCGCGAAGTGTGAACCGAGTTTGAAAGACGCCTCGCCCGACGAGCGCTATCAGTTCGAGCGCCTCGCTTACTTTGCGGTGGATTACGATTCCAAGCCCGGCAAGCTCGTCTTCAACCGCACCATCACGTTGAAAGACGCGTGGGCGAAGGAAGCGCAGAAAAGCTAAATGGCCACCAAGCCGCCAACGATTTATGTGATTGCCGGCTGCAATGGCGCGGGGAAAACCACGTTCGCCAAAGAGTTCCTGCCGACCGAGGTGAAGTGTCTGCGCTTCCTGAATGCCGATGAAATCGCTCGCGGACTGTCACCGTTCAATCCCAGCGCCAGCGCTGTGCAAGCTGCGCGCTTGCTGCTGACGCAAATTGAAACAAGCCTTCGCCGCCGCGAAACGTTTGCGTTGGAGAGCACGTTGAGCGGTAAGACTTACATCCGGTTGTTCCGCCGCGCCCGCGAACTTGGATACGAAATTGAATTGCACTACCTCTGGCTCGCCAAATCTTCACAGGCGGTTGACCGCGTCCGGCGTCGCGTGAGCATGGGTGGTCATCATGTTCCCGCAGGCGATGTCCGCCGCCGCTTCAAGCGCAGCCTCGAACACTTGCTTAATGATTATCTACCGCTCGCCGCTCGCTGGGCGTTTTGGGATGGTTGGGTTCTGCCGCCAAAACGTCTCGCCATTTCCGACACGCATGATGTAGATTCCGTCCGAAAGCTGATTGGCAAATGAAAACAAACGGACATTCCAAAACCAAAGCCGCGAAAGTCCCCGCCTTTGTCTTGCGCGCTGAACGGGCCTTCCGCCGCGTAGCCGTTCAGGTTCGCGCCGAGCATACCAAACTTGACCTGCCGCTCATCGGCGGTGGTAAAAGCAAAGTGCGTTTGGTGCGCGCCCGTTAATTTATGCGCTTCTTCAACCGCACCATCACGTTGAAAGACGCGTGGGCGAAGGAAGCGCAGAAGGGTTGACACGGATTCATATACTCGCTAACCACTGTGGCCATGAACTCATCAAAACATTCAAGGATGTTTTGTCCTATTTTCCCAATTGGGCTGGCGGTATTTGTCCTTTTTGGTTCCGCCTGTAAAAAATCCACGCCAAAAAAAACAGCGACTGCCGATTCTCCAGCGTCAACTTTGTCACCAGTAGCCGCCCAGCAACAAGTTCTGGATTGGAACCTGGCCACGACGGTGAAAGTTTACGAGCAAGCCGGACACACCAGCCCCAAATGGGATGCGCCTGCCAAACGTGCGCTCACGGAATTCGCCCGGCGTAAGTCAAGGGTTCCGGGTGCAGAATCTGAAGTCGTCAGCACCAATGTAGCAGCAGCAGTGCGGGCGGGCTGCGATGATCCGTTGGTGAATTATATCTTCATCAAATTCGCCATGTCCCAAACTAACAGCAAGGAGGTGTTCACTGCGGCTTTCTATAAGATGGCTCTAGCGATGGAAGCCAGTTCATATCCCCCCATCCGTAAATTTTATGCCGGTTTCAGGACGGTTCAACAATACGGCTGGGCCAACAATTACCCAACAAACTGGCCTTCCGAGATGTCGAGTTTGAGTCACCGAACTACCGATTACCTCTCGACAGTTCTGGGTGACGCAGAAACTCCAGCCTCGGAAATTTATGATGCCTGCCATGACTATTTGAGCAACTGGGAAAAGGACAACGACACCTACACAAAGACTTGGGAAACCATGGAACCAATGGTCTTCAAATACTGGCCCACCGCTTCCAGCAGTTGGTTGTTAAAAGGCGAAGCCTATATCCGTATGGCATGGCAGGCTCGGACCGATGAAACAGCGAATAAAGTCACCAAAGAGGGATGGAAATTATTCAAGGAACGGTTGACGGTCGCTGAAAACGCACTCACTAACGCTTGGTCATTAAATCCAAGCGACCCGCAAATCGCTTACCAAATGATGTCAGTTGAACTGGGCCAAGGCCAAGGGCGCGCCCGGATGGAGCTGTGGTTCAGCCGAGCGATGGAATTAAACACAAACAATTACAATGCATGTTATGCAAAGATCAATTACTTGGCACCTAAATGGTATGGGTCTCATGAAAATATGATTCAATTTGGACGCGAATGCGTTCAAAACAAAAAATGGGGAGGTCAAGTTCCGCTGATTCTGGTGGACGTCCATTATTGGATTCAAACTTGCACGGAGTGCCTAAGTGAGACTGAGCGTGCCGGATATTGGAAACGACCCGATGTATGGAATGATATTCAGGCCGCCTATGACCGCTTCTTCGAAGCAAGCCCTAGTGCCATCGGCTATTATCACAACTATGCATTGTATGCCTACAAAGCCGAACAGTGTGAAAAGTTGAACGAATTGATTCCGAAGCTGGGACCAATCAATTACGAGTTTTTTGGTGGAAAAGGCGAATATGAAAAGATGATTCAACTCGCCAACGAACACTCCAAAAACCCCAAATAGTTCTCCGCATCTTGCCTGACGGCTCGTTCAAAATTTTGTGCCCGACAGTTGACCGTGTTACCGGAGTCGCGCATCAATCAATCGTCCCCTTCACAAAATTTCCTTCGGGATTGAGGTCGCGGGTCAATCGCGTATGCTGCGAGCATGATTCATGATGTTCAAGCCGTCGCGGCGGAAGTGATTCGCAAAACCGGCAAAGATAAACCGGCGGACGCCGCGTTGCGCGAGGTGCTCAAGCAGATCAAAGACATCGCGCCCTTCGACGCGACAGAGGTCGCCAAGACGGTTTTTCTGTATTACCGCTGGCACGTCTGGCTGCGCGAAGAGCGCGGCGTGGAAAACAAGATGCGTCTCGCCATCCGGATGAACCAGCGCTTTCAGGCAAACTCCGCCAGCGTGCCGCTCGCTGAACTGCGCGCCAATGCCGTGCCCGCGTGGACAGCGGCGGAAATGGAAGTCACCGATGAATGGCTGCTCTCCTTGCAGCGCGAACCAAAATTGTGGCTGCGCGCCAAACGCGGCACAGGCGATGCCTTGGCAAAAACTTTATTCGCGGCGGAAGTGAGTCCGTTGCTGCCGGAGGCGTTGCTGTATCGCGGCGATGAAGATTTATTTAAGACGCCGGAATTTCACGCGGGCGAATTTGAGATCCAGGACATCGCCTCGCAACTCGTCGGAATGCTCTGCGCGCCGCAGCCGGGCGAGGCGTGGTGGGACACCTGCGCGGGCGAGGGCGGAAAAACGCTGCACCTGTCTGACCTCATGCAGAACAAAGGAATGCTCTGGGCGAGCGACCGCGCCGAGTGGCGGCTGACCAAACTCAAACGCAGGGCAGGGCGGGCAAAAGTTTTTAATTATCGTTCCGCTTACTGGGACGGTGGCAAGAAGCTGCCCACGAAAACCAAGTTCGACGGCGTGCTCGTGGACGCACCCTGCAGCGGCATCGGAACGTGGCAGCGCAATCCGCAAGCGCGCTGGACGACGGAGCCGAACGATGTGCGTGAGTTATCGGTGATTCAAAAAAATCTGCTCGCGCACGTCGCGCCGAGCGTGAAGCCGGGTGGTAAATTGATTTTCTCGGTCTGCACGTTGACGCGCGCGGAGACGACCGAGGTGGTGGCCGATTTTAATTCCAGGTTCGCGGCGGAGTTTGAGCCGTTGATTTGGGATGCCATCAAGTTTCAGGAGCGCACCGTTGAGAACGTTTCGCAGGTGACCGTGTGGCCGCAGGATTTTACCGGCAACGGAATGTTCATCGCGGGCTGGCGACGGAAGAAGTAATTAAGGTGGGACGGGTCGCGCTGCGACTCGTCGGCCAGCCGCAGCGCGGCTGGCCCCACTGTTCAATTCGCCGATTCCAATATCTTCCCAAGAATTTTCTGCACGTCCTCGTTGTGCTGTGCCGACGCGATGCCGAAGGCGTGAACGATGTCCATGAGGAGCGCCGTGTTCTTGGAATTGAAGTCGTAAAACACCGTCTCCTTGGATTTCGCCACGGCGGATTTGCGCAGCGAGCCATCCATCGCGAGCACTTCATTCATCGGCAGGCAGACGTAAATCATCGCCTGATAGCCGACGGCGCGCTGTTTTTGTTTCAGTTGGATTTGCACCGAGCCGTGCGGCGTGGTTTTGGTGAATTGCGGCAGCTTTTGCACCGCGCTTTGAAAACCATCCGCCGTCTTGTTCGTGGAAACTTCCACCTCCACCGCGCGGCTTTCCTCAAACGTTCCCGTGGAATTCTTTTTCAATAACGCCACCTCACGCACCAGTTCGTTGGTGGAAAGCAATCCCAGCCGCACCGCTTCAAAAATAATTTTGGAAAGTTCGTGGCCGTATTTTGTCTCGCCCTTGCGCGTGAATTTGATTTGCGGAACCACGCTGATGTCCTTGGCGTCCGGCGTGTCGTAGCCAATCTGCCATTCCAGATAATGCCTCGCGCCGAGAGCGGTCTTGCTCGGCGCGATAGGAATGCCGAAGCCGTCCGCAGTTTTTTCCTTCACGCGCACCTTGCCGGTCACGTCGGTGAGCGGCAAGCGCACGCGGACGAAATTCGTGCCGATGGTGATGGGGACTTGTTTGTAGGTGGGTTCCGCGGAGAAACTGGACCAGGCTGAATGCAATAGCGTAAGCGTGATTAGCAACGCCGCTTTCTCCCTCGCCCAGCGGGACCAGGCCGGGGTGAGGGAGGGCAGGGCGCCATTCATTTTAATAACGCGATTGTAATTTTATTATTCCGGCTGCACGACGGCCACGACGGCAGTCTCCGGCTTCAAATATTTCTGCGCGGCGGCTTTGATCTGTTCCAGTGTCACGGCTTCGTATTTGGCGTCGTCATGTTCGCTGCGCTGGTAGCCCACGCCGTAGAGTTCGTCGAGCGCGCTGGTGGAAGCAAGATGGCCAAGGTCGGCGCGGGAAATTTTTTTGCCGCCGATGATTTTTGCTTTCGCGCGTTTCAATTCATCCGCCGTCAAACCTTCCGTGCGAAGCAGCTCGGCTTCCTTGAGCAGCTCGGTTTCTACTTGGGCGGCCTTGGCCGGTTCCGTGCCGGTGTAGAAGGCGAAATAGCCGGGGGCAACGCCGCACAAGGTCTGCGCGCCGACGTAGTAGGCGAGGCCGAGCTGTTCCCGGATGCGGAGGAAGAGCCGCGAGCCGAGGTCGCTGCAACATTCCTGCAAGAGTTCGAGCGCATAGCGTTCTTCACTGAACATCGTCGCGCCGGGAAAACCGATGACGACAACCGCTTGTTTTTTATCGCGCGTTTCGGTGACGCGCTTCGGAACGCCGGCTTCCGGCACGGTAGGTTTGAGATGGTTATCCGATGAACGAGCCATACCAGAGGTCGGCGTTCCGCTCCATTTTGCAAACGCTTTTTCCACCGCATCTTTTACGTCTGCCGCTTTCACATCACCGAAAATGGCCATGACGCAATTTTTCGGCGTGGTCAGCTTCTTGTGAAACTCTTTCAGGTCTGCCACGGAAATTTTTGCCACGCTCGTCTCGCTGCCCGACGGGTCGAGGCCAAAGCTCGTCGCGCCAAAAAGCGCGCGGCGCATGGCGAGGCTGCAACTCTTCAGTAAGTCATCCCGCTTGGCCTGGATGCCGGCGATTTGGACTTCGCGTTCGCGTTCCAATTCGTCAGCGGGAAAAATGGGATTCAGCAGAACGTCCGCGACGAGGCCGAGGCCGGTGGCGAAGTCGCTGCTCAACACCTCCGCGTTCACGCCAAAACTTTGGTTGCCGCCGTAGCTGTCCAGATGGCCGCCGACGCTTTCAATCTCGGTCGCGATTTTTTCGGCGTTGCGCGTGGTGGTGCCTTTGATGAGCAGCTTGGCGAGCATCGAAGTGATGCCGTTGTTCGCTTCGTTCTCCGCGAGCACGCCGCCTTGGAACACGGCGCGAAATTCTACGAAGGGCAGCCGATGATCTTCCTTCACGAGCAGTTTCAGGCCGTTCGTGAGTTCGTATTTCTTGATTGGATGATCGGTGTTCGTCTCGATGTTCGCCTTGAGCTTGGGCGAGGTGCCTTCCGGCAACAGCGCATAGAGCGTGCGATTCTCGGCGGTGAGATAATGCCGCGCGACGCGTTGCACATCGGCGTTCGTCACGCGCTTCACCGCGGCGAGGTAGCGCTCGGAGAAATTAAGATCGTTCGCCGCGAGCCAGTTGCCTCCGAGATTTTGCGCCTGGCCTTCCATCGTCTTGCGTGAGGACAGCGTGGCGGAAATGAATTGCTTCATCGCCTTCTGCAACTCATCAGACGAAATGGAAAGTGATTTCACTTTTTCAATCTCGGCGAGAATCGCGGCGTTGGCGGCTTCGAACTGGTCGCCATCCACGACGGCGCTCACGCCAAAAAGTCCCGGCAGACCGGGGCTGTAAGTCCACGCGTCAACGTGATGCACCACGCCTTGCTTCTCGCGCACTTGCTGGAAGAGCCGCGAACTGCGACCGCTGCCGAGCAGCACGGCGAGCACGTCCAGCACCGGAATGTCCGCGTGGCGCAGTTCGGGAATGTGCCACGCGAAATGCACGTGGCCGAGTTCCACCTTGGATTCCTCGATGATTTCGCGCGCCGCGGTCTGGCGCGGTTCGAGCGGCAGCACGCTCGGCGGCATCGGCTTGGATTTGCTGGCGGCGTAGGCGGTTTTGATTTGCGCGACGACGTCGGAATTATTC